>NZ_JBITEP010000012.1:0-3971 GCF_044455315.1 Micromonospora sp. NPDC051300
TCACCGCCCACGCTTCGTCGGTCAGTTCGCCTCGACGTACCACCGGCACATCGTCAACGACCCACCGCTACAAGATCGGCAGGACACGCCCTAGGGGAACCGCTTCCACTGCCCCTCGGAGACGACCTCGACGACACCGCCGGCCACCGTGATGGCCGTCTGGTCGTCGATGGCGTACGCCGGACCGCCGACCTCGGCCGCCCACCGCTCCGCACCGGCCATGGTGTTGTCCGGCTCCAGACCCAGGTGCGGGAAGATCGAGAAGTCGACGAGGCCCAACGTGCGGTCGTCCGGCGCGGACCGCCACCCGACGAAGTCCGCGCCGACCCGGGGGGTCAGCACCATGCTCCCGGCACTCAACCCCACCCAGACGGTGTCCCGCAGCGACGGCAGGAGATCCGCCAGCCCGGACCGCCGCATCCAGTGCGACAGGTACGTCGCGTCACCGCCGTGCACGAGCAGGACGTCGGCCTCCCGCACCCAGGGGACCCACCGCTCCGCACCGATGCTGGGCAGCGCGGTCAGTTCGAGGACGCCGAGCGACTTCCAGCCCAGCCCGGTCATGGGCAGCGGCGTCTGACCGGTGATGAAGCGCCACGCCGAGGCCGGGCCGCCCGTGGGGTGACACGCCGTGGGGATGCAGAGGGCGTCGGACTCCGCGATCGGCTTGCCCAGCAGGTCGACCAGCGCGTCGCGGATGCTCGGGTTCTGGACGCCCGCGGATGTGAGAAGAAGCTTCACGCCTGCCTCCGGTACGTAGCGGTCATGACGCTCCCCCGGGGGCCAGGAGAGCGGGCGCACAGGACTGTCGACCGGGCACCGGAGCGAAACTCATCGCCGCTTCGACTGTGGGAAAAGAACGAAGCCCAGGTCGATGACCTGGGCTTCGATACCGAGCCGCCTGACGGAATCGAACCGTCGACCTACGCATTACGAGTGCGTCGCTCTAGCCGACTGAGCTAAGGCGGCAACGATCGTCAAGTGTACGGCACGCTCCGCCGGGCACCGAACGGGATCCCCCTCGTCCGGAACCGGACATCGGGCCACATCGCGCCCGGTTCGGGAGAGATTTCCCGGCCGACGCGGACTACCCTGCGGCGGGTGAGCGACGATCACGTACCGCCGCGCCAGCCGGACCCCGAGACGCGACCGGGTGAGCGGGCCACCCGGCGGCCGCACAGCCTCGACCCGCTGGAGCTGGGTTTCACCCCGCGCCGGCCGGTTCCGTGGCTCGCGCCGCTGCTGCTGATCAGCACCGGCCTGCGGACGCTGCTGGCCATGCTGTTCGGGGCGTACCTGGACAAGCGCGAACTGCAGAACGCCTTCGGCGACGACACGTTCCGGCAGGTCGGGCCGGACGGCGGGCTCTGGTTGGACTACGTGGCCGACCTGGGCGACGGCTTCGACGCCACCTACTCGATCGCCTACCTGCTCGCCCAGCCGGAGCTGACCGTGGACGGGCACCGGCTGCCCCGGGCGCAGACGCTGGTGATGGGCGGCGACCAGGTCTACCCGTCGGCCGGCTACGAGGCGTACGAGGACCGGAGCAAGGGGCCGTACCAGGCGGCGCTGCCGGTCGCCCCGCCGGAGCGTCCGACGCTCTTCGCGGTGCCGGGGAACCACGACTGGTACGACGGCCTGACCGCGTTCTTGCGCCTGTTCGTCCGGTCGCGGGACCGCCACTTCGGCGGCTGGGGCACCGGCCAGTCCCGCTCGTACTTCGCGATCGAGCTGCCGGCCGGCTGGTGGCTGCTGGGCCTGGACGACCAGTCCGGGTCCTACCTGGACGATCCGCAGCTCACCTACTTCGACGAGGTGGCCCGCAAGCTCACCCCGCGGTCCCGGGTGATCGTGGCGGTGCCGGCGCCGACGTGGGTCAAGGCCACGGATCACCCCAACGCGTACGACTCGGTCGACTACTTCATCCGTACCATCGTCGCGCCCACCGGGGCGCAGGTCCGGCTGCTGGTCTCCGGCGACCTGCACCACTACGCCCGGTACGCGGGCCCGGAGCGTCAGCTCATCACGTGTGGCGGCGGTGGCGCCTACCTGTATCCGACGCACAAGCTGCCGGAGAAGCTGGAGGTGCCGCCGCGGGACACGCTGACCCGGCGGGCCAGCCGCACCCGCGAGTACGAGTTGGCCGCCCGCTATCCGGAGAAGGCGCGCTCCCGCCGGTACGGCTGGGGCATCTTCGGGCGGCTGCCGTTCCGCAACCCGGGTTTCACCACGCTGCTCGGCACCCTGCACACGTTGCTCATGCTGGCCATGGCCGGGGTGGCGGCACAGCGGGCGGACTCCACCGCGCAGCGGCTGTTCAGCGTCCCGCTGGTGGCGATGCTCGTGGTGACGCTGCTGGGCGCGGCGTTCTTCGCCAAGCCGCCCAACGCGGGCGGCAAGCGGCACGCCCGGCACTGGATCCTCGGGGTGGCGCACGGGGTCGCCCACGTGGCGCTGGCCGCCGGCGGCACCTGGCTCTGGCTGCACCTGCCGTTCTACGAGTGGCCGTGGCCGTTGCCGGCGGTCGCGGCGGTGGTGCTCTACGGCCCGGTCAGCGGGCTGGTCGCCAGCCAGTTGGTGGCGCTCTACCTGCTCGTGGCGGGCGCGTTCGGGGTGAACCTGAACGAGCTGTTCGCCGCCCAGGGCATCGAGGACTCGAAGGCGTTCCTCCGGTTCCGGTTCGACCCGGACGGCACCCTGACGATCTACCCGATCGCCGTGGACCGGGTCTCCCACGCCTGGCAGCTCAATCCGGACGACACCCCCACCGCCTCCTGGCTGACCCCGAGGACTCCCCTGGCCCCCCGCCTGGCCGAACCCCCCATCACCCTCCGCTGACCCCGGCCCGGG
The DNA here is from genome assembly GCF_044455315.1 of Micromonospora sp. NPDC051300. NCBI lineage: Bacteria > Bacillati > Actinomycetota > Actinomycetes > Micromonosporales > Micromonosporaceae > Micromonospora > Micromonospora sp. NPDC051300. The sequence goes on from NZ_JBITEP010000012.1 coordinate 2,851, forward strand.
AGGTCAGGAGGAGGGGTTGTAGTGCTGGTCGTGGGACTGGCGGGGAGCGCAGACGGAGGCGCGGCTGCACTGGCAGCGGGAGCCGTCGGCGTCCAGGCGGACCGTGACGGCGTCACGCGGGACGCTGTGGCCGACCACCTTGCCCTCGCCCTGGGGCGTGTCGACGCGCGTGCCGACCGCCGGGGCCGACTCCTGGAACCGCTGGTAGAGCGGGTGCTCGTATTTCAGGCAGCACATCAGCCGCCCGCAGGCGCCGGAGATGCGCAGCGGGTTGAGCGGCAGGTCCTGGTCCTTCGCCATCCGGATGGTCACCGGCTCGAAGTCGGTCAGGAAGGTGGCGCAGCACAGGTCGCGCCCGCACGAGCCGATGCCGCCCTGCACCCGGGCCGAGTCGCGGGCGGAGAGCTGCCGCAGCTCGACCCGGCAGTGCAGGGTCGCCCCCAAGTCGCGCACGAGGGACCGGAAGTCCACCCGGTGCGGCGCGGTGAAGTAGATCGTGGTGCGGTCGCTGCCCGTCTCCGGCGTGCCCAGGACGTGGTCGACGGCGACCACCTTCATCGGCAGGCCGTGCTCGCGGATCAGCCGCTTGGCGGCCACCTTGGCGTCGGCCTTGCGCCGGCGTAGCACCTCGTCACGGCGCAGGTCGTCGTCGCCGGCCGGCCCGGCCAGCTTCGGGAAACCGTCGGTGTCCTCGCTGACCCACTGCGCGGCCCAGACGCACTCGGCCACCTCCGGCCCGTCGTCGGTCGGCACCAACACCCGGTCGCCGACCTGCGGGCGCAGCTCGCCCGGGTCGAGATAGTAGAGGCGCCCGTACCGGTTGAAGCTGACCGCGCAGAGCATGCCCATGTGCCCCACCCTACGCGGACCCGCGTGGCCGGTCGGCCCACCGGTCGCCGTCCGGTCACACCGCGCAGCGATCCATCCCGGTCGAACCGACCGAAGCGACCCCCACGCCTCGCCCGGACGGTTGAAACCTGGGCCGGTCCCGGGACAAACGCCTGCCGACCGCGTTGAGTGAAGGCATACCTGCGGGGGGTGCAGGGGAAGGCCACGGCGTGGGCGGCCCGGGGCCCCGCCCCGCCCGGGGGGGGGGGGCCGCCCCGGGGCGCCGCGAACCG
>NZ_JBITEP010000012.1:3981-186981 GCF_044455315.1 Micromonospora sp. NPDC051300
GTGTTTGTCCCAGGCAACCCCGGGGGGGGGGGGGGGGCCGGCCCCCGGCCCCCCCCGGGGGCCCCCGCCCCCGCCGGGGCGGGGGGCCGACGCCGTGGACCGTCAGTAGCCGATCCGCGTGGTGCCGCCGTAGCGCGGCCCGCTGACGGCGCGGTCCCGCCAGGTCGTCTCCGCCAGGCTCGGCCCCCACTGGCGCAGCAGCGTCTCGGCCCCGTCGTAGGCCACCCCGAGCACACTCAGCACCCGGGTGGCGATCTCCGCCGCCGCGGCGGCGCCGACCGGGCCGGCCTCGACCCCGGGCCGGGCGGCGGCGTTCACGGTGACCGCCTCGGCGGAGCCGAGCACCTCGGCGAGCACCCGGGCCAGCGCGGCCCGGCTGCTCTCCACCCAACCGGCCAGCGCGTCCGAGTAGCCGGCGGTGGACTCCAACCGGCCGACCAGGCTCTCCGGCCCCTCGTCGAGGTGCCGGAGCAGGGCGGCGCGCGCGTCGTCGTAGGCCGCGGCGGCCGATCCGGACCAGGCGACCTGGTCGGCGAGGACGGCGCAGGCGTCGTCGTAGCCGCGGACGAGCCGGCGCACCGCGTGACCGGCGCCGGTCAGCGGCGCGGGGTGCAGGTCGAGGAACTCACGCACGGCCGCGCCGGGGAGCACCTGCATCCGGCGCAGCAGCGGCCAGAGCCGGTGCCCCTCGGGAGCACCGGCGGCGAGCAGCGTGTCGACCCGGGTGAGCAGGTCGAGGCCCGGCTCGGCGAGGCGGTCCAGCGCGTCCATCAGGCCTCCCGGGCGAACCGGCGGGACACCGCGTCGTCGGCCGCCGCGTAGCGTTCGGCGGCGCTGCGCAACGCCGCCGCGGCGGCGGCCAGCCGATTCGCGGCGGCCTGTGCCTCACGCGCCCGGTCGGCGGTGGCCGCCGTCCACTGCCGGTGCAGGGCCCGCCCCACCTCGCCGGGCCGGCCGGTGGCGTGGGCGCCGAACGCCGGGTGCGGCGGGTCGGTGGCGGTCACCGTGCGGGCCAGCGTGGCGAGCGTGGCGCCGGCGTCGTCGAGGCGGGCGGCCAGCGCGCGCAGCGATTCCATCTCAGGCTCCCGCCAGCGGCCGGTAGGCCGCGAAGGTCTCGTTGTGCAGCTTCTCCCGGGCCCACTGCGCGGCGTCGGCGGCGGCGGTCACCGCGGCCTGCACCGAGCCGGCCACGTCGCGCGGGTGGCGCTGGTGCAGCGGCCCGAGGAAGCGGACGTCGGTGATCCGTCCGCCGGCGGTGACCACCACCTCGACCAGCCCGTCGGGTGACCGGACGGTGACCTCCACCGTGGCGACCGCCTGGTCGAACTCGGCCTGCAGGGTCCCGATGCGGCGGTAGCGCCGCACCGCCTCCTCGATCCAGGCCTCGTCGATCTCCCCCCGCGCCATCGGCGCACTCCTCCCGGCCGGTCGGCACCGCCGGCCCCACCCCGACGCCGCCATCACTGAGCGTGCCGCCTCGGTCACCACGGCATCACCGGACCGTACCGCACGTCAATCGCGCGTGTCGATGCCCTGTGGACAGCGTGCGGGCGGCGGGTTCAGCCCCGCCAGAGGGAGAGCATCATCGCCTCGACAGCGATCCGTGGCTTGACGTTCGCCTCGATCGCCGCCCGGCACTCCAGCACCGCCTCCAGGCGGCGCAGCGAGCCCTCGGCGTCCCACTTCCGCGCCCCGGCCGCGGCCGTCGTCGCGGTGTCGGTGTGCACCGGTTCGACGGGCGCCCGCAGCGCCATGGTGAGCGCGTCCCGGTAGAAGCCGGCCAGGTCGACCAGCGCCCGGTCGAGCGCGTCCCGCTGGGCCCGGGTGGCCCGCGACTTCTGCCGTCTCTCCAGCTCCTTGAGCTGACCGGCGGCGCCCCGCATGGCGCCGGCCGCGCCCCGGCCGGTGCCGCCCGCGCCGAGCGCGGTCTGCAACGCCGCCCGCTCCGCCTCGTCGGCCTCGGCGACCGAGGCGGCGGCCTCCGCCTCGGCGGCCTCGATCAGCGCCGAGGCGGCGTCGAACGCCGCGCCCACACCGGTGAGCCGGCGCGGCACGGCGAGCACCGCCTCCCGGCGCTGCCGGGCCTCCGGGTCGCGGGCCAGCCGCCGGGCCCGGCCCACGTGCCCCTGCGCGGCGGCGGCAGCCCACTGCGCCACGTCGGGGGCGATGCCGTCCCAACGCTCCAGCACCTCGGCCACCGCGCCGGCCGGCGGCTGGCGCAGCGGCACGACCCGGCACCGCGAGCGGATCGTCACCGAGACGTCGTCCGGGTGGGTGGACGGGGCGCAGAGCAGGAAGACGGTACGCGGGGGCGGCTCCTCGACGGCCTTCAGCAGCGCGTTGCCGGCGGCCTCGGTGAGCCGGTCGGCGTCCTCGATGATCACGATCTGCCACCGGCCGCCGGACGGCGTGCTCGCCGCGCGCAGCACCAGCGCGCGCATCTCGCCGACACCGATGGAGAGCCCCTCGGGCACCACGAGCCGCACGTCGGCGTGGGTGCCGGCCAGCGTGGTGTGGCAGCCGGGGCAGCGGCCGCAGCCGGTGCCGTGCACGCACTGCAACGCGGCGGCGAACGCGCGGGCGGCCACCGAGCGGCCGGAGCCGGGCGGCCCGGTGAAGATCCACGCGTGCGTCATCCCGGCGCCCGGATCGGCCTCGGCGGCGGGCACCTCACCCGGCTCGTCGCCGGGCTGGTCGAACTGTTCGGCGAGCGCGTCGAGGTCGTCGTACCCGTCGGTGTCCCCGCCGCCGGCGGGCGTCGCCACCGGCGCGCCGGCCCGCAGCAGCGCGGCGGCGGACGCGGCGGCCCGTCGCAGCGTCGCCACCGCCTCGTCCTGCCCGACCAGGTCGGCGAAGACGTCGGTCATCTTCGGCGTTGCTCCATCGTCACAAGCTCCGCGTCGGATAACTCGGGCTGGACCGAGGTGTCCGGGCCCTGGGCCGGGCGCGGGTGCACGATCCCGGCCGGGTCGACGAGGAACTCGTCCACCCGGCGCGCGACCGCGGCGGTGATCTCCTCGACCGGTCGCGACGCGTCCAGGACCAGATAACGCTTCGGGTCGCCGGCGGCCAGGTCGAGGAACGCGTAGCGGACCCGCTCGTGGAACGCCACCGACTCGGCCTCCAGCCGATCGGCGTCCTCGTTGCGGGCGGCCACCCGGCTCAGCCCGGTGTGCGGATCGACGTCGAGCAGGACCACCAGGTCGGGCTTGAGCCCGCCGGTGGCCCAGGAGGAGAGCCAGGAGACCTCGTCGACCGGCAGCGTCCGGCCGGCGCCCTGGTAGGCCAGGGACGAGTCGACGTACCGGTCGCTGATCACCACCGCCCCGCGGACCAGCGCCGGGCGGACCACGGTGGCGACGTGGTGGGCGCGGTCGGCGGCGTAGAGCAGCGCCTCGGCGCGCGGCGACGGCGCGGCGTCTCCGGTGGTGCCCAGCACCAGCGAGCGGATCCGCTCGCCGACAGCGGTGGCACCCGGCTCGCGGGTGACGACCACCTCACGGCCCCCGCCGCGCAGCCGCTCGGCGAGCGCGGCGAGCTGGGTGGACTTGCCGGCGCCCTCGCCGCCCTCGAAGACCACGAACAGGCCGGAGGAGACGAACGGCTCGGCCGGCATCAGCGGACGGCCCCGGATCGAGCCCCAGAGGTCGGCGAGGACCGGTACGCCCTTCTTGTCGTCCATCTGGCCGAACGCGCTGATCCCGGCGAAGATGCCTGCGGCGCCGGCCGCGAGGAGCAGCAGTCGGGTCGAGGAGATGGAGATGCCCAGGTCGGCGATGGTGAGCTGGCGGGAGCCGCCGACGCCGACCAGGAGGCTGCTCAGCGCGATGGCGAGGATCAGCACCAGCCGGGTGCCGATCTGCACCACCGCGAAGACCCGGCCGCGCACCTCGTCGGCGACCTCGCCGCCGAGCAGCGTGGTGCCGGCCAGGAACGCCATGCCGGCCCCGGCGCCGACCAGGATCGCGCCGACGATGGCCATGGACAGGTGGATGGCGAACGCGAGCACCAGCACGGACGCGCTGGCCAGCACGATGCTCATGCCGAACCAGCGGCGCCGGGACATGTCCCGCACGATCATCGGGCCGAGCCCGATGCCGAGCGCCAGGCCCACGAAGATGGCGCCGAAGAGCAGCGAGAACGCGGCGTCACCGGCGCCCAGCGAGTTGGCGAAGAACTTGCCCGTGCCGACCACGATGCCGCCGCCGGCGAACGCGCCGAAGATGCCCAGCACCAGGCCGCGCACCAGCGGGGTCTGACCGATGAACTTCCAGCCCTCGGAGAACTGGCGGAACATGCTCTGCTCGGTGCGCGCCGCCTCGCCGCGCTGGGCCTCGCTGATCTCCTTGATCCCGAACGCCACCACGAGCGCGGTGGCCAGCCGGGAGAAGGCGTTGAACCAGAGCGCGAGCTGGGCCGGCTGGGCCCAGTTGGGCAGGTCACCCCCTACCGCGCTGGGCAGACCGCGGGTCAGCACTGCCAGAATGATGGCTGCGGCGACCGGGGTCAGGCCGTACGTGGTGATCAGGGTGAGCTGGTTGGCCGTCTCCAGCCGGGTGCGCGGGATCAGGTTGGGGACCGCCGCCTCCTTGGCCGGGATCCACAGCAACGTGATCGACTCGATCAGGAAGGTGGCGATCAGCGCCCAGCCGACCACCAGGCCACCCGCGGCACCGGTCAGCGCGTAGAGCGGGATCGAGGCGAAGAGCACGAAGCGCAGCAGGTCGCAGATGACCATGGTCCACCGGCGGTCGAACCGGTCGGCGAAGACACCCGCGATCGGGCCGAGCACCAACGCGGGCAGCAGCCGGATCGCGGTCACGCCGCCGAAGGCCGCGCCCTGGGCGGTGCTGCCGGACACCTGGGAGGCGGCGAACAGCGCGGTGGCGAGCAGGCCGAGCCAGTCGCCGAAGGAGGCCGCGCTGAGCACGATCCACAGCCGGCGGAACGGCCGGATGCGCAGCACCGAGCGGATCGCGGCGAAGCCGGACCGGTCGGCCTGTGTGCCGGGCGACGACACGCCGGACGACTCGCCGTTCTTCTGGCTTTCGATGGCCGTACCTCCACGTGCCGGCCCAGGTCTGGGCATCCCCGGTGGAACACTCTAGTCGCGCGGAGGGCACCGCCTGCCGCGACATTCACCTGCTCGCCGAGCCTAGGCCGCCGGGACCCCCGCCCGCAGCCCGGACAGACGCGAGGGTATTTCGCATTGGCGTCCAGACAGTTAGCGTGCAGACGTGGCCATCGACCGTGCCGAACTTCGCGATCGTCTCGACCGGGCGACCGCCCACCTCGACCCGCCGTACGCGGTGGTCGACCTCTCCGCGTTCGACGCCAACGCCGACGCGCTGGCCGGCCGGGCCGGCGGCAAGCCGCTGCGGGTGGCGAGCAAGTCGGTGCGGGTCCGCGAGCTGCTCACCCGGGCGCTCAAGCGGCCCGGCTGGCACGGCGTGATGGCCTTCACCCTGCCCGAGGCGCTCTGGCTGGCCCGGGGCGGTGTCGCCGACGACGTGCTGGTCGCCTACCCCACCGCACACCGGGGGGCGCTCGCCGACCTGGCCGGAGACCCGACCGCCGCCGAGGCGGTCACCCTGATGGTCGACGACGCCGCGCAGCTCGACCTGATCGACCGGGTGTGCCCGCCGCAGCGCCGGCCCGCGCTGCGGATCTGCCTGGACCTGGACGCCTCCTGGCGACCGCTGCGGGGTCGGGTGCACGTCGGCGTGCGCCGCTCGCCGGTGCACAGCGCCCGGGCGGCCGGCGCGCTCGCCGCCGCCGTCGCCGGCCGGCCGGGCTTCCGGCTGGTCGGCCTGATGTCGTACGAGGCACAGATCGCCGGGCTCGGTGACGCCCCGCCCGGGCAGGCGCTGACCGGCTCCGCGATCCGGGTCGCCCAGCGCGGGTCGTACCGGGAGCTGCTGGCCCGCCGGTCGGCCGCGGTCGCCGCCGTCCGCGAGCACGCCGACCTGGAGTTCGTCAACGGCGGCGGCACCGGCAGCGTGGCCGCCACCAGCGCCGACCCGGCGGTCACCGAGGTCACCGCCGGCTCCGGGCTCTACGGGCCGACGCTGTTCGACGCGTACCGTGCCTGGCGGCCGACCCCGGCGGCGTTCTTCGCCTGCGCGGTGGTCCGCCGGCCGGCGCCCGGGCTGGCCACCGTGCTCGGCGGCGGCTGGATCGCCTCCGGCCCGGCGGCGGCGAGCCGGCTGCCCCGGCCGTGGCTGCCGGCCGGATTGACGCTGCTCGGCGCGGAGGGCGCGGGCGAGGTGCAGACGCCGCTCGCCGGCGACGCGGCGGACGCGCTGCGGGTCGGCGACCGGGTCTGGTTCCGCCACGCCAAGGCAGGTGAGGTGTGCGAGCACGTCAACGAGGTGCACCTGGTGGAGGGCGACGCCGTGGTGGCGACCGCGGCCACCTACCGGGGCGAGGGCCGGGCCTTCCTCTGACATGACGACGGCGGGTCCTGGCGCACTCTCAGAACCCGCCGCCCGGCGTGCCGCTCAGCCCTGGCGCACGGCCTCGACCGGGGCGTTGACCTGCCGGTGCAGGTATTCCCGGATCAGCGCCTTCGCCTCGACCAGCACCCGCTCGTCGCCGTCCGCGCGGCGGCGGAACGCCAACTTGATCAGGGCGTCCGCGGCCTCGACCGCGACCTCCAGGTGGAACCGCAGGTCGGGCACCCCGGCCAGGCCGAACCGCTCGGTGAGTACGCGGGCGAGCTGCTCGGCGATCACGCCGTTGTTGTCCCGCTGGTCGTCCAGCAGGTGCAGGTCGACCACGTCGCCGAAGTGCAGGGTACGGAAACCGGGGACCGTGCGGTGCATCGAGATGTACTCGTCGATCGCCGCGTCGACCCCGTCCCACCAGTGGGTCAGGTCGTCCGAGGCGAAACGCTCGTCGAGCCGCTGGAGGTAGGACTCCATCGTGCGCAGGGTCAGCGCCTGCACGATCGCCCGCTTGTCCGGAAAGAACTGGTAGACGGACCCGATCGCCACCTCGGCACGCTCGGCGAGCAGGGTCGTGGTCAAGCCCTCGTACCCCACCTCGTCGACGAGCTCGGCGCAGGCGTCCAGCATCCGCTGGACGCGCGCGACACTTCGACCCTGCACCGGTACCCGACGCAGCGGCCCGGTCGTGGCGGCTGGTGTGGACACTCGGCGCCACCCCCCTTCGACGGATGAACATATCTGCACGTCACGAGACCGTGACTACCGGTACAACGAGCCGGGCTCGATTGCGGTATTTACCAGGCACAACGTTCCTGATATGAATTCAGTTCATATTCATGTCGAGGAGTGTTCGCCATGGCCGGTCCCCCCGCCGCCTGGTCCAACTGGGCCGGCAACCAACACAGCACGGCGCTGGTCACCGAGCGCCCCCGTAGCGTGGCGGACGTCGCCGCGGCGGTCCACCGCGCCGCCGACGCCGGCCGGAGCATCCGGGCCGTCGGCAGCGGCCACTCCTTCACCGCCACCGCCGTCGCCGACGGGCACCGGCTCGACCTCGCCGAGCTGGAGACCGACGTCACCGTCGACGTGACACGCCGCCTGGTCACCGTACCGGCCGGGATGACGCTGCACACGCTCAACGCCCTGCTCGCCGGGCACGGGCTGGCCATGCCCAACCTCGGCGACATCGACGCGCAGACCATCGCCGGCGCGCTCTCCACAGGCACCCACGGCACCGGCGCGAAGCTCGGCTGCCTCTCCACCTTCGTGGCCGGGCTGACGCTCGTCACCGGCACCGGCGAGGTGCTGCGCTGCTCCGCCGACGAGCACCCCGACGTGTTCGACGCGGCGCGGGTCGGGCTGGGCGCCCTCGGCGTGCTGGTCGAGGTCACCCTGCGCTGCGTGGACGCGTTCGTGCTGCGCGCCCACGAACGGCCGGCCGCGCTCTCCGACGTGCTCGCCGACCTGCCCGGTCTCTACGAGCCGCACGACCACGCCGAGTTCTACTGGTTCCCCTACACCGACCGGGTCCAGGTCAAGACCAACGACCGGGTACCCGCCGACGACCGGCCGCTGCCCCGCTGGCGCGGCTGGCTGGACGACGAGTTCCTGTCCAACACCGTCTTCGCCGGGGCCTGCCGCCTCGGCCGCGCCGCGCCCGCCCTGGCCCCCCGGATCAGCGCCGTGTCCGCCCGCGCGCTCACCGAACGCACCTACACCGGCCGCTCCGACCGGGTCTTCTGCACCCCGCGCCGGGTCCGCTTCGTGGAGATGGAGTACGGCCTGCCGCGCGACGCGCTGACCGAGGCGCTCACCGAACTGCGCCGGATCGTCGACCGGATGCCGTTCAAGGTGCTGTTCCCGGTCGAGGTGCGGTTCACCGCCGCCGACGACATCTGGCTCTCCCACTCCTACCGGCGCGACTCCGCCTACATCGCCGTCCACCAGTACGCCGGCATGCCGTACGAGCCGTACTTCCGGGCGTTCGAGCAGGTGGCGACCGAGCTGGGCGGGCGGCCGCACTGGGGCAAGCTGCACTGGCGCGACGCCGGGTCGTTGGCGTCCGCCTATCCGAGATTCGGCGACTTCCAGGCCCTGCGGGCCCGCCTGGACCCCCAGCGCCTCTTCGAGAACCAGTACCTCCGCCAGATCCTCGGCTCCTGAGGCGAGATCTTGGAAGATGGCGGCCCTCCTGGGGGCCGTCCGCTTCCAAGATCTGCCGGGGATCCTCAGCCCGGCCAGCCGGCAGCGCGGAGGGCGGTGCGAAGTTGGGCGAGCACCGTCTCCGGGTCGGCGCGCAGAGCCCAGGAAGGAAACCGGAGAACCCGGTCACCTTCCACCCAGAGGTCGTTCTGTCGGCGCATGTCCGCCCAGGCGTGCGCGGGATCGAGATGCTGTCCGCCGTCCACCTCGACGTGCACCCGCCACTGTTCGAAGTAGGCGTCGAGGTAGCGCCGCCGGCCAGCCGAGTCGCGCCGGACCACCTGGCGGGTCGGCTCGGGCAGACCGCCGCGCCGCACCAGCGTGAGCAGGTCCAGCTCACCGAGGGAGTGCGCGCCACCTGCGGCGTCGAGGGCGGTGGACAGGATCAGCCGGCGGCGACGGATTCGCGGCATCCGGGTGAGCACCTCGTGCAGCTCGGTGTCGACGATGAGGCGCTGCTGGAAGGCGGCCGCCACGATCGCCCGGGACTGAGCGTCGGACGGTGCCCACTGGGCCGCGTCGACCACCGACCGGGCCATCGAGGTGCGTGGCGGCTGCCCGACCGGCACCACGTCCCGTTCCGGCAGACGGGTCGTCCGGTGCGCCAGCACACCGGCCGGCAGGGGAGCGCGACGAACAGTGGCCGGCAGAAGCAGGTGCACGACCCGGTCCGGAAACCCCCGTAACCCGCCCGCCCGGGCTGCGGTGATGCCGCCGATCAGCGCGGCGGGGCCGGCAGCCAGCACCGCGATCCAACGACGCTGAGCGGAACTGACCGGGCCGTTGTGCGCCACGAGGACCCCTCGATGGGCCTGGCGCCACCGGCCCGTCGCCAACCGGTGCCGGATCGCCTTGCGGCTGAGGTGAGCAGAGGCTTGGCCGACGCTGAGCACGTCCTCCTGCCGGAAGAGCAACCAGGTCAGCTCGTCCGCGTCATCCGAGGGGAGCGCTCGCCGCATCCCCGCCCAGGAAGCCACCACCCGCCCGACATTGCCCGCCCGGACCGGCCTCCCGCCGCCCCTGTGGACAACTCGAAGATCTTGGAAGGAGACGGCCCCCAGGAGGGCCATTTCCTTCCAAGATCACTCGTTCGGGGTTGCGGTCGCCTTCCTGGGGGCCGCCTTCTTGGCCGGGGCCTTCTTGGCGGCCGTGGTCTTCTTGGCCGCTGCGGTGGTCTTCTTCGCGGCCGTGGTCTTCTTGGCCGGGGCGGCCTTCTTGGTGGCCTTCTTCTTCGGGGCCGGGCCCTTCGCCCGCTTCTCGGCGAGCATCTCGGACGCCTCTTCCAGCGTCAGCGCCTCCGGCGTCTGCGCGCGCCGCAGCGACGCGTTGAACTCCCCGTCCGTGACGTACGGGCCGAAGCGGCCGTCCTTGATCACCAGCGGCTTCTCGGTGAGCGGGTCGACGCCCATCTCCCGCAGCGGCGGCGCGGCGGCCCGACGCTGGCGCGTCTTCGGGGCGGCCAGCAACGCCAGCGCCTCGTCCAGCGTGACGGTGAACATCTTGTCTTCCGAGTCCAGCGAGCGGAACTCGTCACCGCGCTTGACGTACGGGCCGTAGCGGCCGTTGTTGGCGAAGACCTCGCCGCCGTCCGGGGCCACGCCCACCAGCCGGGGCAGGCTGAGCAGCCGCAGCGCCTGGTCCAGGGTGAGGTCGTCAGGCGACTGCGACCGCAGCAGCGACGACTTCCGCTCCCCGCTGGCCACGTACGGGCCGAAGCGGCCGGACTTGAGCAGGATGGGCTCGCCGGTCGACGGGTCGTCGCCGAGCTTGCGCTCGCCCCCGCCGCCGAGGAACAGCTCGTGCACCTTCTCCGGGGTCAGCTCGTCGGGGGCCAGGCCCTCCGGGATCGGCGCCCGGTCACCCTGGGCGCCGCCCTCCTCGCCCTCGGCTGCCGGCGCCGGCTGCTCGCCGCCCGGCAGCGCCCGCTGGAGGTACGGCCCGTAGCGGCCGACCCGGACGACGACCTCGCGCCCCTCGTCGTCGGTGTGCAGCAGGATGGAGTTGACGCTGCGCGCGTCGATCTCGCTGAGGTTTTCGGTGACCAGCTTCTTCAGCCCACCGGCGTGCGCGATGGCCTGGTCGCCGGTCCCGTTGGCGCTGCCGAAGTAGAAGGAGGTCAGGAAGTCGACCGCGGCGTGGTCGCCGCCGGCGATCTCGTCCAGCTCGTTCTCCATGCTGGCGGTGAAGTCGTAGTCGATCAGGCGCGGGTAGTGCCGCTCCATCAGCCCGATCACGGCGAACGCCAGGAACGTCGGGATCATCGCCTGGCCGCGCTTGACGACGTATCCCCGGTCCTGGATGGTCTGCATGATCGACGCGTAGGTGGAGGGGCGGCCGATGCCCAGCTCCTCCAGCGCCTTGACCAGCGACGCCTCCGTGTAGCGCGACGGCGGCTGGGTGTGGTGGCCCTGCGCGGCCAGCTCGTCGGCGGTCAGCGGCTGGTCCTTGACCAGCGTGGGCAGCCGCCGCTCGGCGTCCTCGGCCTCGGCGTTCTCGTCGTCGCTCGACTCGACGTAGGCGCGCAGGAAACCCGGGTCGGTGATGGTCTTGCCGGTGGCGCCGAAGTCGGCCTCCTCCTGCGCCGACGACACGGCCCGGATCCGCACCGACACACTGGAGCCGACCGCGTCGGTCATCTGCGAGGCGATGGTGCGCCGCCAGATCAGCTCGTAGAGCTTGAACTCCTCGCCGGACAGCTCCTTGGCCACGTCGCCCGGGGTGCGGAAGTTGTCCCCCGCCGGGCGGATCGCCTCGTGCGCCTCCTGCGCGTTCTTCACCTTGCCGGTATAGCGGCGCGGCTCCGGCGGCACGCTGCGCTCGCCGTACAGCTCGACGATCTGCCGGCGGGCCGCGGCGATCGCGGTCTCCGACAGGTTCACCGAGTCGGTACGCATGTAGGTGATGTAGCCGTTCTCGTAGAGCCGCTGCGCGGTGCGCATCGTCTGCTGTGACGAGAACCGCAGCTTGCGGGCCGCCTCCTGCTGGAGCGTGGAGGTGATGAACGGCGCGTACGGGCGACGGCGGTAGGGCTTCTCCTCGACCCGGGTGACGGTGAACGGCCGGTCCGCCAGGCGGGCGGCGAGCCCGCGGGCCCCGCCCTCGTCGAGGTGGACGACGCCCGCGCCGGCGCGGACCCGGCCCGTGGTCGGCTCGAAGTCCTTGCCGGTGGCGATCCGGTCGCCGTTCAGCGCGACGAGCGTGGCGTTGAAGGTGCGCGGGCCCTCGCCCGGCTTCGCCACCGCCAGGGTGGCCAGGATGTCCCAGTATTCGGCGGTGCGGAACGCCATCCGCTGGCGCTCCCGCTCGACCACGATCCGGGTCGCCACGGACTGCACCCGGCCCGCCGAGAGCTTCGGCATGACCTTCTTCCACAGCACCGGGGAGACCTCGTAGCCGTAGAGCCGGTCGAGGATGCGCCGGGCCTCCTGGGCGTCGACCAGGTCGCGGTCGATCTCCCGGGGGTTGGCCACCGCGGCCTGGATGGCCGGCTTGGTGATCTCGTGGAAGACCATCCGCTTGACCGGCACCTTGGGCTTGAGTGTCTCCACCAGGTGCCAGGCGATCGCCTCGCCCTCGCGGTCCTCATCCGTGGCCAGGAAGATCTCGTCGACCTCCTTGGCCAGCTTCACCAGCTTGCTGATCTGCTGGCGCCGGTCGGCGGAGACCACGTAGAGCGCGTGGAAGCCGTTGTCGACGTCGACGCCGAGGCGCGCCCACGGCTCGCCCTTGTACTTCGCCGGGACGTCGGCGGCGTTGCGGGGCAGGTCCCGGACGTGGCCGAAGCTGGCCTCCACGACGTACCCCGGGCCGAGGTAGCCCGAGATCGTCTTGGCCTTCGCCGGTGACTCGACGATGACCAGACGGGTGGTTCCAGCGTTGCTCGGCACGTCTCTCCCCGACCTCACTCCTACGCCATGCCCGCTTCGGGCCGTGTTGCACCGTCCGGACCGTCGGTGGCCCGGACGTCCAACGTAACGCGCCGTCCACGTTCCGGGTTTCGTGGGCGGCAAACGGGTCGCTCCCCGGCGACCGCCGGCCGAACCCTGCCGGACGGCGCCACCGTACACCGTGGGTAGGGCGCCGAGCGGGTCACTGTGACGATCACACACCGCCCGGCGGAGGTCACCCCGGTCGTTTTCCTGCCCCGAGCAGCCGGAGCGGGTGTCCGTGATCGGACACCCGGCGGGGTTGCGCGGCCGGTCAGCCCGGCCAGTCGCCTACCGGCGCGGCCGGGGGCCGCTCCCCCACCAGTTCGGCGAGCCGGCGCACCCGCCGCCCCCCGATCCGGTACGCCGGCCCGCCCTCGTCCGGCTCGACGAACGCGGCCGGCAGTCCCACCGCCGCCAGCGCGGCGCGCACCGCCGGCCAGGTCGGCTCGTCGGCCGGGCCGAGCCCGAGCCGGAACCCGGCCGGCTCGGCCATCCCGGCGGCGGCGACCCAGAGCCGCAGCCGCCGCCCGTCCAGGTGGAACCGGGCCGGTGGCCGCTTCGCGGCGCCCCGCAGCCAGGCCCGCGCGAGCGGGGCCAGGGTGGTCGCGTACGCGGTGCGGACCCGGTGCCGGCCGTCCTCGGTCGGCTCCCAGCTCGCCGGCACCCCCCGGGCGCGCAGCTCGGCCACCAGCACGTGCACCCGCCAGGCCGCGTCCACCACCACGGCGAGCCGCGCCGTGCCACCCATCCGCACCACCTCCGCCGGCCCGGCGAGCAGGCCGGCGAGGTCCGCCAGCGCGGGATCGGCCGCCTCGGTGGAGAACAGCGAGGGCTGGCGGGCCGGATGCGGGGAGGGTGGCGTCAGCGACACTCCGGGACCTCGTCGAAGGCCTCTTTGAGTTCGGGCGAGTTGAGCCTGCTGGTGTCCAGCGCGCTCGCGTCGTACTCCTTGTTCAGCGTGTCCACGGCGGCGCGCACGCCGTCGTAGAACGGGCCGGCCTGGGCGGTGTCGAGCCCGTCGATGGTGGTCCGGGCCCGGCCGTAGGCGTCGCGCATCTTGCCCAGCGAGCCCCGGAACCCGGCCGAGACCTCGGTGCCGCGCTCGACCTCGGGCACGCCCGCCTCCTCGACCTTGCGCCGGGCCGTCTCGCTGGCCTGCTCGGCCCCGGCGAAGAGCCGCACCAGGTTCTCCTTGGCCTGCGTCGGCGTGGTCTGCGCGGTCATCTGCTGCTGGGTGCTGCTGGTCAGCTTGGAGATCTCCGCGCGCCACGGGCCGAGCGCCTGGCAGACCGAGGCGGCCCAGGCCCGTGGACTGGGGCCGCCGCAGCCGGCGACGACGAGCACGAGCGTGGCCAGGACCACCGTGAGCTTTCCGGCGGTCGCCGCCCGGCACGTACGCATGCGATGCAGCGTACGACCTCCGGGTGGAACTGCCACCGGTCAGGTTTGGCACG
The DNA here is from genome assembly GCF_044455315.1 of Micromonospora sp. NPDC051300. Classification (NCBI taxonomy): domain Bacteria; kingdom Bacillati; phylum Actinomycetota; class Actinomycetes; order Micromonosporales; family Micromonosporaceae; genus Micromonospora; species Micromonospora sp. NPDC051300. Next base: position 18,016 of record NZ_JBITEP010000012.1, read on the forward strand.
GTTCCCGGCCGGCCGACGGCCGACCGGGAACCGTCCGGTGGAGATCAGGCGTTGACCGTCTCCGCGTGCTGGTCCGGCGTGCCGGCCCCACGGTCGGAGTCGTCCATCGCCACGCCCTTGCGCTTGCTGAACACCACTGCCGCCACGATGATCAGCGCGGCCACCACGGCGATCGTGATCCGCAGCGGGGTGTTCCGGTCGTCGCCCACGCTCCAGGCCACCACGGCCGGGGCGATCAGCAGCGAGACCAGGTTCATCACCTTGATCAGCGGGTTGATCGCCGGGCCGGCGGTGTCCTTGAACGGGTCGCCGACGGTGTCGCCGATGACCGTGGCGGAGTGCGACTCGGAGCCCTTGCCGCCGTACGCGCCGTCCTCGACCAGCTTCTTGGCGTTGTCCCAGGCACCGCCGGAGTTGGCCAGGAAGACCGCCATCAGCGTGCCCGCGCCGATCGCGCCGGCCAGGTAGGAGGCGAGCGCGCCCGGGCCGAGGCCGAAGCCGACCGCGATCGGGGCCAGGATGGCCAGCAGGCCGGGGGTCATCAGCTCGCGCTGCGCGTCCCGGGTGCAGATGTCCACGACCTTGCCGTACTCGGGCCGCTGGGTGCGGTCCATGATGCCGGGCAGCTCGCGGAACTGACGGCGTACCTCCATCACCACCGCGCCGGCCGAGCGGGAGACCGCGTTGATGGCCAGACCGGAGAAGAGGAAGACCACCGCCGCGCCGATGATCAGGCCGACCAGGTTGCGCGGGTTCGCCACGTTCAGCGCGTTGAGGATCTCGGTGCCGACGTCGCCGACGCCCGCGTCCGCGTACGACGAGCGGAGCGTGTCGGTGTACGAGCCGAACAGCGCGGTCGCGGCCAGCACCGCGGTGGCGATCGCGATGCCCTTGGTGATCGCCTTGGTGGTGTTGCCTACCGCGTCCAGCTCGGTGAGCGTCCGCGCGCCGTGCTCGTCGATGTCGCCGGACATCTCCGCGACGCCCTGCGCGTTGTCGGAGATCGGGCCGAACGTGTCCATCGCGACGATGACGCCGACGGTGGTGAGCAGGCCGGTGCCGGCCAGCGCGACCGCGAACAGCGACAGCGTGATCGAGCTGCCGCCGAGCAGGAACGCGCCGAACACGCCGGCGCCGATGAGCAGCGCCGAGTAGACCGCCGACTCCAGGCCGACGCTGATGCCGGCGAGGATGACGGTGGCGGCGCCGGTCTGCGAGCTCTTGCCGATGTCCTGCACCGGACGCTTGTTGGTCTCGGTGAAGTAGCCGGTGAGCGCCTGGATCGCGGCGGCGAGCACGATGCCGATCACGACCGCGCCGATGGCCACCAGTCGCGGGTTGCGGTCCACGTCGGTCAGCCCGCCCTCCAGCTCACCGAAGGTGGCCGGCAGGTAGGCGAACGCGGCGACCGCCACCAGCACCGCGGAGATCACCGCGGAGATGTAGAAGGCCCGGTTGATCGCGGTGAGGCCGTTGCGGTCGCTGGTGCGCAGCCGGGTGATGAACACGCCGACGATCGCGACCAGCACGCCGATGGTGGAGATGATCAGCGGGAAGACCAGGCCGTCCTCGCCGAACGCGGCCCGGCCGAGGATCAGCGCGGCGACGAGCGTGACCGCGTACGACTCGAAGAGGTCGGCGGCCATGCCGGCGCAGTCACCGACGTTGTCGCCGACGTTGTCGGCGATGGTCGCGGCGTTGCGCGGGTCGTCCTCCGGGATGCCCTGCTCGACCTTGCCGACCAGGTCGGCGCCGACGTCGGCGGCCTTGGTGAAGATGCCGCCGCCGACCCGCATGAACATCGCGAGCAGCGCGGCGCCGAAGCCGAAGCCCTCCAGCACGGTCGGGGCGTCGCCCTTGAACAGGATGACGACCAGCGCCGCGCCGAACAGGCCGAGGCCGACGGTGAGGAAGCCGACCACGCCGCCGGTGCGGAAGGCGATCTTCATGGCGCCCTCGCGCCCGCCTTCGCGCTCGCGCGCGGCGGCGGCGACCCGCAGGTTGGCGCGGGTGGCCAGCCACATGCCGGCGCCGCCGATGAACGCGCTGAACAGCGCACCCACCACGAAGAACGCCGAGCGGCCGATCTTCACCAGCGTCTGGTTGCCGTCGGTGTCGTGCACCGGCAGCAGGAACAGCAGTACGACGGCGATCACCACGAAGATCGCCAGGGTGCGGAACTGCCGCAGCAGGTACGCGGACGCGCCCTCCTGCACCGCCCCGGAGATCTCCTGCATGTTCGTGGTTCCCGTACCGGCTGCCAGTACCGCCTTGGTCAAGGCGGCGGCGAAGACGAGCGCCACCAGCGCGATGACCGCGGCGATGACGACGTACGTCACGTTGGCTCCGGTAAGGGACAGTGCGCCGCCGTCGGCGGCCAAGGTCCCGGACATCTGTGTCCTCCTGTACCGAACACGCGTCGGCTCGTGGAGACGCACGGTCCGACGCCTGGATGCGAACTCGCCAGCGCGCGCCATCCACCCGTTCCCGCTGGCTGCGGGCAGCGATCACTTGCTGACAACCCGGGTACTGTAGCCCTCCCGCGTGGTGAGGGTCACACCGAGGGGGCACCCACTCTTGATGATCTTCGTAACTGTGTTATGCGAGGAAATCTGATATATAGGGCGGTCGACACGACGAGGCCGCGCTCCCCGTCGGGGAACGCGGCCTGCGGACGGAACGGGTCAGGCGCGGCCGGCCGGCCAGGCCATCCGGACCTCGGTGCCGACACCCTCGTCGACCGGGCGGACCTGGAGGTCCTCCACGAAACCGGCGAGCAGGGCGAAGCCCACGCCGGTGGTGAGCGCGTCCTCGCTGAGCGACTCCTTGGCCAGCTCGTCCGGGCCGAGCGCGGCCAGCCCGAGGCCCGCCTCGATCGGGGCCCGGTCCACCACCCGCACCGTGTACGAGCCGCCGTCGGACATCTCCACGTACACCGGCTCCGCCAGCCCGTACTGCCGGTGCAGGGCGACCGCCCGGGTGCACGCCTCACCGATGGCCAGGCGCACCTCGTCGAGCAGGTCCTCACGCACGCCGGCCCGACGGGCCACCGCGACACCGACCAGACGGGCGGTGCGGACGTGGACCGGGGCGGGCGAGAAGGAGAGCTTGACGGTGGCCATCACGCGCCGGTGGAGTCGGCGGCGATCGCCGCGTCGACCGTCGGGTGCAGCGGGAAGACCTGGTCCAGCGCGGTGATCCGGAAGATCTTGAGCAGCGGCTCCTTGTCGCAGACCAGCGCGAACGAGCCGCCGGCCGACCGGAGCCGCTTGAGCGCGCCGACCAGCACGCCGAGCCCGGTGGAGTCCAGGAAGTCCACCCGCCCCAGGTCCACCACCACGTGGCGGGCCCCGCCGTCGATCAGCTCGATGAGCCGTTCCCGCAGCCGGGGGGCGGTGTAGACGTCCACCTCACCGCCGACCTCCAGCACCGTGTGCTCCCCCACGGCGTGGGTCGCCAGCGACAGCTCCATCGGCCCCTCCTCGGTAAACTCTCCTGGGCATCTAACCATCCTCCGCGCGACCGCCCCGGGTCGCCGGCCTGCCCGTCCCCATACCCCCACCCTGCGGTTCCCAATTCCGAACACCAGTGCGAGAGTGCAGGACGTGACCGACGACAGGCCCGGCCCGAGGCACGCCCCGGGCGAGCTGCTGCGGCGGTTGCGGCTGCGCCACACCACCGACCCGGTCACCCACGTCGAGCGGGTCCCGGCCCGCGCCGGCGAGCCCGCGCCGTGGCCCGACTGGGCGCCGGACGACCTGCGGGCGGCGTTCGCGCGACGCGGCGTCGTCACCCCGTGGCGGCACCAGACCGAGGCCGCCGAGCTGGCGTACGCGGGCCAGCACGTCGTGGTGGCCACCGGAACGGCGTCCGGCAAGTCCCTGGCGTACCAGCTCCCGGCGCTGAGCACCCTGCTCGACGACCCCCGCGCCACGGTGCTCTACCTCGCCCCGACCAAGGCGCTCGCCGCCGACCAGCTCCGCGCCGTCGCCGCCCTGGACCTCGACGGGGTACGCCCCGCCACCTACGACGGGGACACGCCGCGCACCGAGCGGGAGTGGATCCGCCGGCACGCCCGGTTCGTGCTGACCAACCCGGACATGCTGCACCACGGGATCCTCCCCGGGCACGCGCACTGGTCCGGCTTCCTGCGCCGGCTCGCGTACGTGGTGGTCGACGAGTGCCACACCTACCGGGGCGTGTTCGGCTCGCACGTCGCGCACGTGCTGCGACGACTGCGCCGGCAGTGCGCGCGTTACGGGCGTACCCCCGTGTTCCTGCTTGCCTCCGCCACGTCGGGCGACCCGGCGACGGCGGCCGGGCGGCTCACCGGCCTGCCCGTCACCGCCGTCACCGAGGACACGTCGCCGCGCGGCGGGGTGACGTTCGCGCTCTGGGAGCCGCCGCTGCTGCCGCCGCCCTCCTCGGACGTGGAACTCGCCGACCTGGTGTCGGTCCGGCGCTCCGCGCTGCGGGAGACCGCCGACCTGCTCGCCGACAGCGTGGTCGAGGGGGTCCGCACGCTCGCCTTCGTCAGGTCCCGCAAGGGTGCCGAGGTGGTCGCCGCGACCGCGCGGCGGACGCTCGACGAGGCGGTGCCCGGGCTGGGCGGCCGGGTGGCCGCCTATCGCGCCGGCTACCTGCGCGAGGAACGCCGGGAGCTGGAACGGGCGCTGCTGCACGGCGACCTGCTCGGCCTGGCCAGCACCAACGCGCTCGAACTCGGCGTCGACCTGGTCGGGCTGGACGCGGTGGTGATCTGCGGCTGGCCTGGCACCCGGGCCTCGCTCTGGCAGCAGGCCGGGCGCGCCGGGCGCAGCGGCGACGAGGCCCTCGCGGTGCTGGTGGCCCGGGACGACCCGCTCGACACCTACCTGGTGCACCACCCGGAGGCGCTGTTCGGGCGGCCGGTCGAGGCCACCGTGCTCGACCCGGCCAACCCGTACGTGCTCGCGCCGCAGCTCGCCTGCGCCGCGCACGAGGCCCCGCTCACCCCCGCCGACCTGGACCTCTTCGGCGAGGGGGCGAAGGAGGCGGTGGACTCGCTGGTCGAGGCGGGCGCGCTGCGGCAGCGGCCCACCGGCTGGTACTGGCGGCACCGGGAGCGCCCCGAGGTCGACCTGCGCGGCGAGGGCGGCGCGCCGGTCTGCGTGGTGGAGGAGTCCACCGGCCGGCTGCTCGGCACCGTCGACGGCGGCTCCGCCCACTTCCTGCTGCACACCGGCGCGGTCTACCTGCACCAGGGCGTCTCGTACGTGGTCGACACGCTCGACCTGGCCGACGGGTGCGCGCTCGTGCACGCCGAGGAGCCGGACTGGTCCACCCACGCCCGGGACGTCACCTCGCTCTCGGTGGTCTCCGTCCGCTCGTACACCGACGCCGGGCCGGTCGGGCTCTTCCTCGGCGAGGTGGACGTGACCAGCCAGGTAGTGTCCTACCAGCGGCGCCGCATCGCCACCGGCGAGGTGATCGACACCCGTCCGCTGGACCTGCCGGCGCGCGAGCTGCGTACCGTCGCGGTCTGGTTCACGCTCTCCCCCGGGTCGCTGGCGCGCGCCGGGGTGGAGGCGGCGGACGTGCCCGGGGCGCTGCACGCCGCCGAGCACGCCGCGATCGGTCTGCTGCCGCTGATGGCGACGTGCGACAGGTGGGACATCGGCGGGCTGTCCACCGCCCTGCACCCGGACACCGAGGCGCCTACCGTCTTCGTCTACGACGGTCACCCCGGCGGGGCGGGCTTCGCCGAGCGGGCGTACCGGACTGCCACCGCCTGGTTGCGCGCCACCCGCGACGCGATCGTCGAGTGCGGGTGCGAGACCGGGTGCCCGTCCTGCGTCCAGTCCCCGAAGTGCGGAAACGGCAACAACCCGCTGGCCAAGCCGGAGGCGGTGAAGGTCCTCGACGTGGTCCTCACCAACCTCGCCGCCGCATCGCCCCGCGCGGCCGCGTCGGAGACGACGCCGCACGGCGGGGTGACCCTGGACGTGGAGCGCGGCGGGGTGCTACCGCGGCAGGACGACCGGGCGGCCCGGCGATCCCCCACCGCCCACAACCCGACGGACTGACCCCCACCCCCACCCCCTTCGTCGATCATGCGGTTCCGGCCCACATCTTGTCCCTTTCACCCCGATCCGCCCGGGCAGCGAGTGCATGATCGGCGAGGTCCCGCGTCTGGTTGGTGGGACGGGGGCTTGAGGTCGGCGGCGTTGGGGCATTGATGCATGGGAGCGCTTCCATGCATCATTTCCGGTATCGCAGACGTGACCCCGACACCCGCCCGCCGGAGGTGCCACCGTGGCCGACACGATCGCCGAGACCGTCGAGCTGCTCTACACGATCGACCAGGAAAGCCTCACGCCCGACCAGCAGATCGCGCTGGGCACGGCGCTGGCGAACCTGGCGCAGGCGGAGCGGCTGGAGCAGATAAACGAACGCCTGCGCGGCATCCACCAGGTGCTCAACACCTGGGCGATGAAGGCCACTGTCGACGGCGGCCGCTGACCCTCCCGCGGTGTCGCGCCGACCACGGCGTCCCCGGAGGGTTCCCCGGCTCGCCGAGGCGGGCATGGCCTACCGGCGGCCAGCCCCCGTCGGGCGTCGCCCGGCGCCCCCACCCTGACCGGCCGGGGCAGGGCGAGTCGACGGGCGGACCGCCGACCGGGGTCGGGCGGGCGGACGGGGCGGCGGGCTCGGCGTTTGGTGGGCGCGCGCTGGTGGCAGGGCTGTGCGAGACTCCGGCGACCCCTCGAAGGAGATCAGATGTCGCTCGACAGCCTGCAGGCGCAGCACCGGTTCATCGTCCGCCAGCGAATCCGGATGATGGTCAACCAGTACGAGGTGCACGCCGTGGCACCGGACGGCTCCGAGGGCGGGCTGCTCGCGTTCGCGCAGCAGAAGCGGCTCGCCTTCAAGGAGCAGGTCACCATCTACACCGATGACACCAAGCAGTACCCCCTCCTCGGCTTCAAGGCCCGTCAGCGCCTCGACCTGGGCGCCACGTACGACGTGACCGACCACGCCGGCAACCCGATCGGCCTGTTCCGCAAGGACTTCGCCCAGTCGCTGCTGCGGTCGACCTGGCACGTCGAGCAGCCCGGCCTGCCGCCGGCGACCGGGCAGGAGCGCAGCCTGCCGGTGGCGCTGCTGCGCCGCTTCGTCGACTCGCTCTCCTGGCTGCCCTACCACTTCGACTTCCTGGCCGGCGGCCAGCCGGTGTTCTCCGTCGACAAGAAGTGGGGCCTGCGCGACCGGTACGTCGTGGACATCCCGCACCCGCACATCGACCGTCGACTGGTGATCGCCATGGCGGTGGGCCTGGACGCCCTCCAGTCCCGCTGACCCCGACGCCGGCCGGCGAACCCCGTTCACGGCGGGCTCCGCCGGCCGGCCGCCCGGTCACGTCGCGCGTCCCACCCGATTCTGTTGCGGACCCCGCGCGCAGGCTGCCCACTCCTGTCCTGAGCAGCGCCGGTCGGGATGCTCCTGTCCTGAGCACCACCGGCCGGCCCGCTCCTGTCCTGAGCACCACCGGTCGGGATGCCGCTCCGGGCCGGCCTCAGGGGTCGCCGATCCGGGCCGGACCGGCACGTGATGTCGCCGTCGCGGCGCGGACCAGCCCGGGCAACGGCGCGACCCGCACCTGCGCCGTGACTATCACGTCGAGACCGTCGGTCCGGCAGCCGGTCAGCCGGCCGCCGTTGGCCGCCACCAGCGTCGCGGCCCGCCCGCACGCGGCGTCCGGTCCGTCGAGCGCACGACCGGCGCCCGCGAGCGCCCCGAAGTCGGCCGCGACCCGGGCCTGGTGACGGGCGCACCGGGCCGCCCCGAGCCCGGCCCCGAACAGGCCCACCAGCACGAACACCAGCCCGAGCGCGAGCAGGCAGACGGTCGCCCCACCTCGGTCGACGGTCGTCGGGGTGTCCGCCCCGTCCACGGACCGGCCGGAGCCGGACGGCGCAGGCCCGAGCGGCGGCGGTCCCGCGGCGGTCACGGCACCGGACCGGGAGCGCCGGGCTCCACGGCGGCCACCGCGACGCCCGACACGGTCAATCGGGGCAGCCGCGCGCCCAGTGCCCGGACCGGCGCTCGGACGGTGGCGGTCACCAGGTCCCCGGTCACGGTCACCGTCACCTCCGCGCCGGCCGGCGCGTAACGGGCGCCCGCGGCGACGCCTGGCTCACCGCGGGCGGCGGCGAGGGCAGCCTCCCGGGCCGCGTCCACGCAGCCCGCCCGGGTGGTCACCGCGTCGACCGAGGTGAGCCCGGCGAAGAGGAGAAGCATCAACGCCGGCAGGCCGGCCGCCAACTCGGCGGTGAACGATCCCCGCTCCCGGAGATCCCACGACCGGGGCCCCACGACGACGCCGCGCCGGCCGTCGAACGGCGTCGTCGTGCCGGCCGCCGAAACCGTCGACGCGCCGAGCCGGCGGCCGGCCCACCGGCGCCCGCTCACTTCAGGGCCCGGTCGATCACCGCGGTCAGGGCGGACTGCACGTTTCCGGAGGTGAGCACCTTCAGCAGGATTCCGGCGAAGGCGACCGCGGCGAGGGTGCCCACGGCGTACTCGGCCGTGTTCATGCCGGCGTCACCCCGCAGGCGGGCGAGGAGTTTGCGCATGTCGTACGTCCCTTCTCGATGGTTCACAGCACGTCGCCGAGGACGGCGACGATCACCGGCACCAGACCGGCGAGAATGAAGGCGGGCAGGAAGCACAGCCCGAGCGGCAGCACGATGAGCACCCCGGCGCGCCGGGCGGACGCCTCGGCCGCGGTCGAGCGTTCGGCCCGGAGGTCGTCGGCGAGCCGGGTGAGCGCGCCGGCCAGCGCGGCGCCACTGTTCGACGAGCGGATCGCGGCGCCGACCAGGCTTCCCGCTCCGGTCACGGGCCGCAGGTGGGCCCACGCCTCCGTCGGCGTACCGCCCAGGTGCAGCGTGCGGCCGACCCGGCCGAGTCGGTCCGCGAGCGGGCCGCCGAGCGCCTCCGCGACCGCGAGCGCCGAGCGGTCCACCGGCGCGCCGGCCCGCAGCGCCGCGGCCAGCAGATCGGCGGCGAGTGGCAGGTCGGCGGCCTCCCGCAGACGCCGTTCCCGCGCGTCGCGGGGCTCGATCCGGCGGAGCAGGCGATCGGCGGCGACGCCGGCCAGCGGCCCGGCGAACAGGCCCACCCACCCGCCGACGACCACCGCCACGGCCAGCCCGGCCAAGCCGGCGCCCAGCCGGATCCGGTCCGGCCACCAGGACGGCCGGGCCGGCCGGGGGGCGGCGGCGAGCCGGCGCAGCCGCCCGGCCGGGCGGGCGACCGGCCCGGCCACGACGAGGAGCGACGCGGCACCCCCGAGGCAGACGGCGGCCACCACCTGCCGGGACATCAGGCGGTCCGCCCGGGCCCCGCGCCGAGCCGCTCCGCCCAGAGCAGCCCGCCGACCTGCAGGACGACCGCCGCCACGGCGCTGCCGCCGCCGACCGGCGTGTGCAGGAGCACGGCCACCGGGTCGACCCCGATGGCGTAGCCGAGGCCGATCCCGCCGAGCGGCAGGGCGGCGAGCAGCCAGGCGGTCGCCCGGGCACCGGCGGCCTGGGCAGCGGCGGCGGCCAGGCCCCGGTCGGCCGCGCGGGCGTCGGCCTCGATCCGCTCCAGCAGGTCGGCCAGGGGCGCACCGGTCCGGTCGGCTAGGCGCACCGCCGACCGGCACAGTCGGGCGATCCGCCCGGAGCCCTCGTCGAGCACCGCGCCGCTGGGCAGGCCGGCGCGCAGGTCGGCCGCCGCGCCGCCGAGCCGGTCGAGCTCCCGGCGATGGGCCAGGTCGGCTGCCCGCTGTGCCTGGCGACGCACCGCCGCGCGGGCCGCGAGCGCGCCGTAGGCGGCCAGCACCAGCGCGGCCACCGGGCCGCCGAGGAGCGCACCGAGCACCCCGCCGAGCACCGCCGCCGCCGACACCGCGCGCCGGGCCGACACCGCCGTGCGAAGTCGCCACCGGGGAGCGTGGCGGTCGAGAACGGCCCGGCGTCGCGCACGGCTCGGGAGGGTGCCCGGTCGGGGCAACCGGTCGAACCGGGCGGGCGGGCGTGCGAACCCGACCGATGCCCGACGCGCCGGTCCTCGGGCACCCGCGGCCCTCCCGCCGCCGACAGGGCGCGGACCGCCGGACGCCCCTCCCGCATGGAGGACCGCCCGCCGCCGGACCCGCCCGACGCGTGCCGGCCAGGCGACCGCCGCGGCGGCGCCGGCCAGGAGCGCGACCACCAGCCAGAGCTGGCCGGTCACGACGAACCGCCGGGCCAGACCGACCGAAGGATCGGCGGTACCGGCACGCCACGCTCCCGCAGCAGGTTGCCGAGCGACCTGGCGGCCAGGCCGAGGCCACGGCCGCGTATCCAGGCCGGCACCACGGTCACCACCCGGTCGGGCCCTTCCGGCAGAAGCAGGCCGATCGAGTCGAGCACCCGCCCCGCGCCGGTCCGCCGGAGTTGGAGGACCACCTGCAACGCGGCGGAGACCTGGGCGTGCAGCGCGACCCGGGGCAGCCCGCCGAGCATCCCGAGTGCCTCCAGCCGGGCCGGCACGTCCGTCGGGGCGTTGGCGTGCAGCGTCCCGGCGCCACCGTCGTGACCGGTGTTCAACGCGGCCAGCAGGTCGACCACCTCGGCGCCCCGGCACTCGCCCACCACCAGCCGGTCCGGCCGCATCCGGAGCGCCTGCCGGACCAGGTCGCCGAGCCCGACCGTGCCGGCGCCCTCGACGTTCGCGGTGCGCGCCTGCAACCCGATCACGTGCGGATGCACCGGACGCAGCTCGGCGGCATCCTCCACCAGGACGATCCGCTCGTTGCCGGGCACCAGCCCGAGCAGCGTGTTGAGCAGGGTGGTCTTGCCCGATCCGGTGCCACCGGTCACCAGGTAGGCCAACCGGGCGGCCACCAGCGCGTCGAGCAGCGGGGCGACCGCCCGGGGCACGGTGCCGTGCTCGACCAGCTCGTCCAGCGTGAACGGTCGCTGCCGGAAGGTACGCAACGACAGGTAGGGGCCGTCGGTCGCCACCGGCGGCAGCACGGCGTGCAGCCGGGTGCCGTCGGGCAGCCGCGCGTCGGCGTACGGCGAGGCGTCGTCGAGCCGGCGCCCGGCGGCCGCGGTCAGCCGCTGCGCCAACCGACGCACGTCGTCGACAGTGCCGAGCGGGACGGCCACCTGGTGCAGCCCCCGGCCCCGGTCGACCCAGACCCGGACGCCGTTCACCAGCACGTCGGTGACCTGCGGATCCGCCAGGAACGGTGCGAGCGGACCGGCGCCGACGAGGTCGTCGTGCACCCGCCCGGCGAGGCGCAGCAGAGTGGTGTCACCGAGCACACCGGCGGCCGGCTCGGCGCGTACCGCGGAGACGACCGCGGCGGACGTGACAGGCGTGGCCTCGGCGGCGAACCGGTGCCGGACGCGGGCGGCGAGCTCCCCCGGGTCGGCCGGCCCGGTCACGCCGCACCCGCCGCCGGCCGGCCGGTCAGCTCGTCGACGAGCCGTTGGCAGAGCGCGGCGAGTGGGCCCTTGCCGGTGGCGCCCGGCGCCTCGCCGCGTTCCAGCCCTCGGCACAGGCCGGGCTCGGGCCGGAGCGTGCCGGCGAGCGGAAGGCCGAGCGCGCGGGACACCTCCGCCGCCCGGAGCCGCCCCGGCGCCGGACCTCGCACGATCACCGACAGGTCGGCGCAGTGCGGGGCCACGACGGCGGCCACCCGGGCCGCGGCGGCGGTGGCCCGCAGCTCCGCGGGCACCACGAGCAGCGCCCGGTCGGCGGCCTGGAGGGCGATCACCGCCGCGTCGTCGAGATGTCGGGGCAGGTCGAGCACCACCAGGTCCCGCCCGCGCCGACCGGCGTCGACAGTGGCGGCCATCGCCTCGGCCGGCAGGTGCCGTAGGTCGCCCCGGTCCCACGAGAGGACCACCAGGTCACCGCGGCTGGGCAGGGCACGGACCAGCGCCGGCGGATCCACCCGCCCGTCGGCGCCGGCCAGCTCGGGCCAGCGCAGCCCGTCGAGCTGCTCCCAGCCGAGCACCAGGTCCAGCCCGCCACCGAGCGGATCGGCGTCGACCAGGAGCGTGCGCAGCCGGGCCCGGGCCGCGCTGACGGCGAGTCCACCGGCAAGCACGCTGGCACCGGCGCCGCCGCGCCCGCCGAGCACCGCCACGACCCGCGCCGGGCTGGCGCCCGCCGGCCCGACCAGGCACTCGGCGAAGCGGTCGACCAGCCAGGGCTCCGCCGCCGGCAGGGCCGCGACGTGCTCGGCGCCGATCAGCTCGGCCAACTCCGTACCCGGATCGAGCTGATCGGCGCGACCTACCAGGACGGTGCGCGGACGTCGTGGCAGGCGGGCCCGCAGGCAGGCCGCCGCCTGGTCGGCGCCGACCAGCACCAGCGGCGCCGGCGCCCACCGGGCGCGGGCGGCGGCCGGATCGGCCGCCAGCTCGACCTCGGTGCCGCCGGCCGCGGCGAGCCGCAGCAGTTCGTCGAGCAGGTCGCCGTCGGCGGTGACCAGCAGGGGCAGCCGGCGGTACGGCGGGAGCGGGGTACGGGGCGGCATGGCGGCCTCCATCGGTCGGACTCGGACGTGCCGCGCAGCAGCCTGCCCAATCGGCCGAGCCGGACGGGGCACGCCGCGGGCCGTTCTGTGGACAACGGCGCGATGTGGACAGAGCCCGACCGACGAGTGGATCTGCTATGCCACCGGTCGGCACGGACAGGCCGCCAGCCATTGACTAAGGGGATTGTCCGTCCCGCATAATCGGATCCCTTGCCGCAGAACGGACGGCACCGGCTCGCGGAATCGAGGCCATGACCGATCCACCGCAGGGCGCCGGACAACCACCCGCCCGCCGCCACGCCCGTCCCACGCCCCCGAGCGGCGACGCCTGGCTCCGCGACCCGTCACCGGCCACGCTCGCCTCGGTGGCGATCGGGGTCGTGGTCGTCGTGCTGGTCGGCACGCTCAGCTTCTTCGCCATGCCGCGCCGGCCCGACCTGCCACCGCCCATCGGCAGCGAGGCGATCCTGGCCTCCCCGGGAAACTCCACGCCGGCCGCGGACCCGCCGACCGAGTCGTACTCCCCGGCGCCGGTGTCGCTCTCCACCCGCGCCGTGCTGCCGACCCGCCGGCCCGCGCCACACCGGACCGCCCCCGCCACCCGGCCGCCCTCGCCGAGGCCGTCGGCAAACAGCGCGAAGCCGCCCGCGCCGCGGCCGGGCGAGCTCACCCCGCTCCCGGCGTCCCGGGAGCCGACGCTGCGCTCCCGCAGCGGCGGCCCGGAGACGTTCGTCGACTTCGTCAACGCCCGGTCCGGGCCCGTCGTCGTCTACTGGCTCGACTACGGCGGCCGGCGCCAGCGGTACGCGGTGCTGCAACCGGGACAGACCTACCGGCAGCAGACGTACCTGGGCCACCCGTGGGTGGTGGCCGACGAGCGAGACCAGGCGCTCGTCTGCTTCGAACCCGCGCCGCGGACGCTGCGCGCCGTCGTCCGCTAGATCCGAGAGGAGCGGGGATGCACAACACCTGGCGGAGGACGGTCCTGGCGGCCGGCCTCGCGATCACGGGGGCGCTGGGCGGGCTGGTCGCCGCCGCGCCGGCACAGGCGCAGGCGGTGGAGTCCGGCTCGGTCACCTTCAGCGGTGACCCGGGCGACTACATCACCGGCGGCGGTTCGTACGCCTACGCGGTCGCCGACGGCGACCAGCTCACCACGGCCGCCTCGACCGACAACAGCCACGTGTCGGTGAACGTCAACGGCTACAACGGCGACTGGTGGTACCTGGACTTCGACGCCCCGGGCAGCCAGCCACTGGCCCCGGGCACCTACGACAACGCGACGCGCTACCCCTTCAACGGCTCGGGTCCCGGGCCTCAGCCTGGACGGCAACGGGCGTGGCTGCAACCAGCTGACCGGCACGTTCACGGTGCTCAACGCCGTCTTCGGGCCGAACGGCTACGTCCAGACGTTCGACGCCACCTTCGAGCAGCACTGCGAGGGCGGCACCGCGGCGGCCCGCGGTGAGGTGCACATCGCCAACCCGCCCGCGCCGGCGCCGCTGGACCTGGCACTCGCCGTGTCCACCAGCGGCACCGCCAGCACGGTCAGCGGCAAGGCCGTCGTGCACGGCACCGTCACCTGCAACCAGCCGACCTCGGTGTCGCTCTACGGCACGGTCACCCAGATCGTGAAGAAGGCCATCGTCCGGGGTGACTTCACCACCCGGGTCAACTGCGTGCCGGGCACCCCGGCCGCCTGGACCGCCACCGCCACGCCGTCCGGCACCCAGCCGTTCGTCCGGGGCGACGTCGAGGTCAGCACCCGGGCCCAGGGTTACGACAGCGAGTACAACCAGTACGTCGAGGTCAACGACACCACGGTCGTCACGCTGCGCAAGTCCTGACAGCGGCCGGACCGGCGACGGTCCGGCCGCTTCGTCACGTCAGGGCCCGACTCAGGAGGTACGGCCCTGATCGCCGAGCGGATGTTCCTCGGGCAGGGGCGGTCGCACGTGGCGCAGGTCCTTCGGATCGGCCGCACCACAGACCGCGAAGTTGTGGCGGGCGTCGAGCAGGCTCAGATTCCGGTTCGGGCCGCCGCGTACCCGGCCGGCGTCGTGCTCGTCCTGACCGTCGTCCTCCCAAAAACAGACGTCGCAGATCTCGTAGCCGCCTCGCTCGCCCAAAGTGAGGAAACCGCAGCACGGGCAGGCGTACGGGCCACCGTCCGGCCCACGGTTCACGTTGGCGAACTGCCCCGCGTCTTCCCCCATCACGACGCCCACTCTTCCATCAGCCACAAAGGGACGACCCCCGTCGGGGGGAGACGGGGGTCGTCGGGTGGTTCGGCTCCGGGGGGGTCGAGCCGAACCGACTCAGCGGTCACGGGGGGTGCAACCGCCGAGGGTGTGCGGGCGACCGGACGCGAACTCCTGTCGCGAGGACAAGCATGCCGCAGCCGACCCTTATACGTCGAGTGGTGTTCACTCCACGCAAAGCTAATTTCTCGCACAGAGATGTGACGGCCGTCACTCCGCCGGGTACACCTTGCCCACCCGGACCGGGGTGGGCGGTCGCGGGCGTCCCGTCCGGCTAGACTTTCGCGCCGTGGGCCGCAGTGCCGCTTTCTTCGATCTCGACAAGACCGTCATCGCCAAGTCGAGTGCCCTGGCTTTCGGTAGGCCGTTCTACCGGGACGGGCTGATCACTCGGCGTGACGTGGTCAAGTCGGCGTACGCGCAGCTGATGTTCCGGCTGGGCGGCACCGACGAGCAGACCATGGCCCGAACCCGGGACTACCTCGCCACGCTCTGTAAGGGCTGGCCGGTGGAACAGGTCCGCCAGATCGTCGCGGAGACGCTGCACGAGCTGATCAACCCCTATGTGTACGCCGAGGCGGCCGCGCTCATCGAGGAGCACCAGGCCGCCGGGCGGGACGTGGTGCTGGTGTCCGCGTCGGGCGAGGAGATGGTCCGCCCGATCGGTGAGCTGCTCGGCGTGACCGACGTGATCGCCACCCGGATGGGGGTCGTCGACGGCCGCTACAGCGGCGAGGTCGAGTTCTACGCGGCCGGTCCGAGCAAGGTCGACGCCGTTGGCGAGCTGGCCGGTGAGCGCGACTACGACCTGGCCGACTCGTACGCGTACTCCGATTCCTACAGCGACCGGCCGCTGCTGGAGTGCGTGGGGCACCCGAGCGTGGTCAACCCGGACCGGACGCTGCGCAAGCTGGCGGCGGAGAACGGCTGGCCGGTGCTGGAGTTCCGGCACCCGATCCCGCTGGGCCGCCGGCTGCGGGAGCGGCCGGCGGTGCCGGTCGCGGCGGCGGCGCTCGGCGTGGGCGTCGGCGTGGCCATCGGCATCGCCTGGTACGGCCGGCACCGGCGCACCCGCACCGCCGCGCCGACCGCCTGACGTCGCCGGCCGGGTTCAGGAGGCGGCGAGCAGTTCGTCGCCGATGAGCGTGATCTGGTCCGCGCCGACCTCCACCGCGCTCATGTAGTGCCGCAGCCAGGAGCGCAGGCCGTCCGGGGTGCCGGTGGCGAACGCGCCGGCCGCGCCGACGTACTCCGGTTCCCGCTCCCGGTGCCCGACGTCCACGGCGACCAGCCCGCGGGGGTCGAAGCCGGTGGAGATCAGCACCAGGCGGGCGGCGGCGCGGGCCACCACGCCGGAGGGGCCGGGGAACGGACGCAGGTTGAGCAGCTCGCCGTGCACCACCGCGGCCAGCACCAGCGGTGGCACCTTGGTGCCGCCGGCCACCAGGTCGGACAGGGCGTCGAGCCGGGCCGCCACCACCGGGTCGGTCACCGGGCGGCCCAGTTCCGCCTCGCCGACCACGTCGCGGGCGGCCAGCACGTGCAGGCGGGCGAGCACCTGCCGGGGGGCCTTCGGCCAGAGGTCGCTGAGCCCGGGCAGCGCGCCGGCCACCCGCAGCGCGCCCTGGAGCACCGGGTCGGTGACCGTGCCGGCGCGTACCTCCTCGCGGTCGTGGACGCGACCCTCCAGCGCCGCGCTGGCGACCGCGGAGCGGAGGCTGACCTCGGCGGCGAGCGGTCCGCCCTGGCGGCGCAGCGCCCGGTGCCGGTGGGCCTGGTCGACCCGGTCGCGGGCGCGCTCGACGGCGGGCGCGACGTCGGCGAGCGCGAGCAGCGGGGCCAGCGGATCAGTGGTCACCCTGACACGGTACGGGGTGTTAATAAGGGGCCCCTCCTCTACCGGAGGCGTTAACAGGGGGCCCCGCCTTGCACCTCAGCGCGGAGGGGGAGCCGCTGAGCGCGCGGAGCGGGGCGGGCGGTCGCGGGTGCGGTACGGCGGGACTAACCTTCCCCGGAGTAGGGAGACGCAGGTCACGCGACGAAGGAGTCACCGTATGAGCGAGGCATTGGCCAATCTGCTGAACGAGACGCGCCAGTTCCCGCCACCGGCCGAACTCGCCGCGAACGCCAACGTGACCGCGGCGGCGTACGACGAGGCGGCCGGTGACCGGCTCGCCTTCTGGGAGCGCCAGGCCGGCCGGCTGACCTGGGCGCAGCCGTGGGAGCAGGTGCTCGACTGGTCGAACGCCCCGTTCGCGAAGTGGTTCACCGGTGGCCGGCTCAACGTGGCGTACAACTGCGTCGACCGGCACGTGGAGGCGGGACACGGCGACAAGGTGGCGATCCACTGGGAGGGCGAGCCGGGCGACACCCGGACGGTCACCTACGCCGACCTGCACCGGCTCACCTGCCAGGCGGCGAACGCGCTGACCGAACTGGGCGTGACCGCCGGCGACCGGGTGGCGATCTACCTGCCGATGATCCCGGAGGCGGCGGTGGCGATGCTCGCCTGCGCCCGGATCGGCGCCACCCACAGCGTGGTGTTCGGCGGCTTCTCCGCCGACGCGCTGACCAACCGGATCCAGGACGCCAGCGCCAAGGTGGTGATCACCGCGGACGGCGGGTTCCGCCGGGGCAAGCCGTCGGCGCTGAAGCCGACCGTGGACGAGGCGGTGGCGAACTGCCCGTCGGTGGAGCACGTGCTGGTGGTCCGCCGCACCGGCGAGGAGATCGACTGGTCGGCGAAGGACCACTGGTGGCACGAGGCGGTGGAGAACGCCTCCCCGGAGCACGAGGCGCAGCCGTTCGACGCCGAGCACCCGCTGTTCATCCTCTACACCAGCGGCACCACCGCCCGGCCGAAGGGCATCCTGCACACCACCGGCGGCTACCTGACCCAGGCGTCGTACACCGCGCACGCGGTCTTCGACCTGAAGCCGGAGACGGACGTCTACTGGTGCACCGCGGACATCGGCTGGGTGACCGGACACTCCTACATCGTCTACGGCCCGCTCGCCAACGGCGCCACCCAGGTCATGTACGAGGGCACCCCGGACACCCCGCACAAGGGCCGGTTCTGGGAGATCGTCGACAAGTACCGGGTCACCATCCTCTACACCGCGCCGACGCTGATACGCACCATGATGAAGTGGGGCGAGGACGTCCCGGCCGGGTACGACCTGTCGTCGCTGCGCCTGCTCGGCAGCGTCGGCGAGCCGATCAACCCGGAGGCGTGGATCTGGTACCGGCAGTTCGTGGGCCGGGGTGAGCTGCCGGTGGTGGACACCTGGTGGCAGACCGAGACCGGGGCGATGATGATCTCGCCGTTGCCGGGGGTGACCGAGGCGAAGCCCGGGTCGGCGATGACGCCGCTGCCCGGCATCGCCGCCGACGTGGTCGACGACCAGGGCGAGTCGGTGCCGAACGGCGGGGGCGGCTACCTGGTGCTGACCGAGCCGTGGCCGTCGATGCTGCGCACCATCTGGGGCGACGACAACCGGTTCCTGGAGACCTACTGGTCGCGGTTCGGCGCGGGCGCGAACACCGGCGACAAGTGGGTCTACTTCGCCGGCGACGGCGCCAAGAAGGACGACGACGGGCACATCTGGCTGCTCGGCCGGGTGGACGACGTGATGCTGGTGTCCGGGCACAACATCTCCACCACCGAGGTCGAGTCGGCGCTGGTCAGCCACCCGTCGGTGGCGGAGGCGGCGGTGGTCGGCGCGACCGACCCGACCACCGGGCAGGCGATCGTGGCGTTCGCCATCCCGCGCGGCAGCGCGGAGATCTCCGGCGACGCGGGCGAGCAGCTCATCGCGGAGCTGCGCAACCACGTGGCGAAGACGCTCGGCCCGATCGCCAAGCCGCGGCAGATCATGCTGGTGCCGGAGCTGCCGAAGACCCGCTCCGGCAAGATCATGCGCAGGTTGCTGCGGGACGTGGCGGAGAACCGGTCGCTCGGCGACGTGACCACGCTCCAGGACTCCTCGGTGATGGACCTGATCTCGTCCGGGATGAGCGGCGGCAGGTCCGACGAGGACTGACGACATCGGAACGGAAGGGCGGGTCGCGCGGCGGCCCGCCCTTCGTCGTGCCCGGGGCCGTGCCGGTCGATCGGCGGAGGAGTACTGGCCTGTTCACCTCTGTCGATGGCGCTTCCCGTCGGCTACGTTCAGCCGCACCGGCAAATGTCGACAGGTGTCACTGAGTCGACCGGTCCCTCACCATTCCCGACGATCGGAGTGGCATGCTCCCCATTTCGCAGTCCAAGGCGGGCAGACGACTACTCGTCGCGCTGCCGGCCATCGCCCTCGCGGCCACGTCGCTGACCGCGACGGGCAGCGCGGCGGCCCCACCGTCCCGGTCCGCACCGGCGACCATCGCGGCGGACGAGTACTACATCAACTACGCCGAGCCCGAGGTGCAGCCGGACACCGGCGGCAAGGAGACCAAGGGCAGGGACGGGGTCTTCTCCTCTCCGGCCGACGAGGCCCGCGCCTACGACCGCAAGTACGCCGGCGGCAACCCGGCGACGGCGCGTGAGCTGGCCAAGCTGGAGGCGAAGTCGATCCGGACCGGGCAGAGCCCGCGAAAGATCAAGAAGGCCAAGAGCACCCAGACCGCCAAGCTGCTGACGCTGCTCGTCGAGTTCAACGACAAGGCCAACGACGACTTCACCAATGTGATGGTCCCGAAGACGGTCTTCGAGGACCGCACCTGCGTTCCCGGCACGGTGCAGAACGGGCCGCGGCACAACACCATCCCGAACCCGGCCACGCTGCCGCACAAGGACAACAACTCGATGTGGGTGCCGGACTTCTCCCCGGCCCACTACGACAAGATGCTCTACACCAAGAAGGGCATCACCGAGCGGGTCCGCAAGGACCTCATGGGTCCGGACGGCAAGCCGGGCATCAGCCTGGCCGGGCGCACCATGCACAACATGTACCTGGAGATGTCCAAGGGCGCGTACACCGTGGACGGGCAGGCCAGCCCGTGGATCACGGTGCCGCACTCGGAGGGCTGGTACGCGGCGTCGCGCTGCTTCCAGGACGAGAACGGCAACTGGGTCGCCGGGCGTGAGCAGTCGATGAACGGCCACCCGGACAACCCGCAGGGCGCCGGCCGGCTGGCCACCGACGCGATCGACGCGCTGGCCGCCGCGGACCCGAGCTTCCCGTGGGCCGACTACGACATCGAGGACCAGAGCGACCGGGACGGCGACGGCAACTTCCACGAGCCGGACGGCGTGATCGACCACCTGGTGCTGGTGCACGCCAACCAGGGCAAGTCCCGCGGTGGCGGCGACATCGGCGTCTACTCGGTCTGGGCGCACTCGTCCACCGTGGCCGGCGGCTACACGATTCCCGGCACCAGCCTGAAGGTGTCGAACTACATAGTGCAGCCGGAGGACGCCGGCGTCGGCGTCTTCGCCCACGAGTTCGGGCACGACCTCGGCCTGCCGGACCTCTACGACACCTCGGGCAACGCCGACTCCGACGTGGACTTCTGGGACCTGATGGCGTCCGGCTCGCACTCCGGCGAGATCTTCCAGGCGCTCCCCACCCACATGGGCCTCTGGGACAAGTGGGTGCTCGGCTGGGCCGAGCCGAAGACCTTCGGGCCGGGCGACCGGGCCAAGCTGGTCAAGCTCGGGCAGACCTCGCGTACGCCGGTGGGCACCGAGGACGGCATCAAGATCGACCTGCCGGACAAGGTGATCACGCTGGCCGAGCCGCACAGCGGCGCGAACATGTGGTACTCCGGCGCCGACCAGGCGTGGGCGGACGTCAAGCTGAGCCGCACGGTGACGGTCCCGAACGCCGCGGACGCGAAGTTCTGGATGTGGAACGACTACGTCATCGAGGAGGACTGGGACTACGGCTTCGTCGAGGTCTCCACCGACGGCGGCGCCACCTGGACCGAGCGCAAGGTGTACGACGAGTCCGGCGCGCTGGTCTCCACCGATGACGGCTACTCCGACCCGAACGGGCGGATGGTCGACTTCGGCAACAAGAAGTACGGCCTGACCGGCAGCACCGGCGGCTGGCGCCACGACTACGTGGACCTGTCGCCGTACGCCGGGCAGACCGTGCAGGTGCGGCTGCGGTACGCCACCGACGAGGCGTTCCAGGAGCGCGGCTGGTTCGCCGACGACTTCTCGGTGACCGGCGGCGGCGCGACCACCTGGAGCGACGACGTCGAGGGTGGCACGGCCGGCTGGACGCAGACCGGCGGCACGTTCACCGACACCAGCGGCGCCGGATGGCACATCGACTCGGGCACCCAGGTCAGGTCGCACTACTACCTGGCCGAGTGGCGCAACTTCGACGGCTTCGACAAGGGCCTGAAGTACGCCTACGACACCGTCTACTCGCACGAGGCGTGGAAGGTCGACCGGATCTCCTACAACGCGCCGGGCATGCTGGTCTGGTACCGGGACACCGAGCTGGGCGACGTCAACCACGTCACCGGGCAGATGACCGCGCTGCCCAGCTACGGCGCCAAGGGCGGGCTGCTGATCGTCGACTCGCACAACGACCCGCTGCGCCGCAAGGGCGTGGCGGCGGAGAAGGACCCGTCGGTGCTGGACAACCTGCCCAGCCGCCCGCAGTCGTCCAACGCCGCGTTCGGGTTGACGAAGACGTACCCGTTCAAGGAGTGCCTGGAGGCGGCGGACGAGCCGTACAGCGAGTACTGCACCAAGTTCGGCGCCCAGGCGCCGGTGCGGGCCTTCACCGACGCCAAGGGCTGGTACCCGGGCATCGAGATCCGCGACGGTTCGGCGTACGCGCGGGACAACGACGCCTCGGTGGTCGTCCCGTCGAAGGGCAACCAGCGGTACACCACCCGGGTGGTGAACCCGGACGGCACCCCGGCGACCGACTGGTACGGCACCGAACTGGGTGGCGGCGCGATCGTGCTGGGCACCGGCAACCCGCGGGACGCGGGTGTCGCGTACGGCACCTCGATCGTCATCCTGAAGGCCGCCAAGGACAACGCGTACGCCACGGTGTACGTGGTTCCGCCGCGGAGTTGATCGACCGCCCGAAACCGGAACCGGAATGACCGGAAAATGGGCTGAACGGACTGCATGAGGTAAGGGTCGGGAGCCGCAGCGCTCCCGACCCTTACTGCACATCCATCGGTGTCGTTGCGTTCGAGTGGTCGGACATCGGCCCTGGTCAGCGCCGTGACGACGAGCCGGGGTGTGACGGGGAAAGACGCCCCCAACAAAAAGTTGCTACAAATCGACGCGCACATCTTCCCACCGGTCCCAGCAGTGTCTATGTTCACCAGGGGTCCCACTTGTGGGACGTTCCACCGGCCCGTACCCCCAAGGGGCCGGTTCCCTCACACCGGAGGTACCACGTGCGCAAAGTCGCAGTGGGTCTGCTCGGGCTTTCGCTGACCGCGACGGGGCTGATGGCAGGTACGTCCGCCAGTGCCGCGCCGACGCCGAAGCTGCCGACCACCGCCCCGTCGGTGGCCGAGCCTGCGCAGGCTGAACACGACCTGCCCAACCCGCTCGAGGACAAGCGGCGCGCGCTGCGCCAGGAGGGCCTCAGCGAGGTTCTGTCCGGCAGGGCGAAGGCCCAGAAGATCAACGGCAGCACGGTCGTCAAGGTTGGCGAGAAGGCTGCCGAAGGTGCCTCGGCGGGCAAGGCCGCCCGGAGCACCAAGGCCGGCAAGGGTCCCACCGAGGACCAGTACGTCGAGCTCTCCCGCGAGAAGACCGACAAGATCTTCGTCATCCTCGCCGAGTTCGGCGACGAGCGGCACCCGAACTACCCGGACCAGGACACCGACCCGGCTGTCGCGGGTCCGACCCGGTTCGACGGGCCGCGCGTCAACCAGATTCCGCAGCCCAACCGCGCGGTGGACAACTCCACCGTCTGGCAGTCGGACTACAGCGCCGATCATTTCCGGCAGCTGTACTTCGGCACCAACCCCGGTGACGAGTCGCTGAAGCAGTACTACGAGGCCCAGTCCTCGGGTCGGTACAGCGTCGACGGCGAGGTCACCAACTGGGTGAAGGTGAAGTACAACGAGGCTCGCTACGGCCGGTCCAACGGCTACCCGTGCGCCTCGAACGTCTGCAACAACACCTGGGCCCTGGTCCGCGACGCCGCGAACCAGTGGGTCGCCGACCAGAAGGCGCAGGGCCGCTCGGACGCGGAGATCGCTGCCGACGTCAAGTCGATGGACGAGTGGGACCGTTACGACTTCGACGGCGACGGCAACTTCAACGAGCCGGACGGTTACATCGACCACTTCCAGATCGTCCACGCCGGCGGCGACCAGGCCGACGGTGACCCGATCCAGGGTGAGGACGCCATCTGGAGCCACCGCTGGTACGCGTTCGCCAGCGACCAGGGCAACACCGGCCCGGAGAACTTCCCGGCCGGCGGCACCCAGATCGGCAACACCGGCGTCTGGATCGGTGACTACACGATCCAGCCGGAGAACGGTGGCCGGAGCGTCTTCTACCACGAGTACGGCCACGACCTCGGTCTGCCGGACGACTACAACGTCACCAGTGGTGGGGACAACAACAACGAGCACTGGACCCTGATGGCCCAGAGCCGGCTCGGCGCCAAGAACGACGGTGGCATCGGCGAGCGCGGTGGCGACCTGGGTGCCTGGAACAAGCTCCAGCTCGGCTGGCTCGACTACGAGGTGGTCGTCGCCGGTCAGAAGCGCACGCTGGAGCTGGGCCCGCAGGAGTACAACTCCGCCAAGGCGCAGGCCGCCGTGGTGGTGCTGCCGCAGCGGGAGTACACCTTCCAGAACGGCGCGCCGTTCGAGGGGACGAAGCAGTTCTTCTCGGGCAACGAGGACGACCTGAACACCACGATGACGCGGACGATCGACCTCACCGGGAAGACCAGCGCCGCGCTGTCGATGAAGGGTCGTTACAACATCGAAGAGGACTACGACTACCTCTTCTTCGAGGCCTCCACCGACGGTGGCCAGACCTGGGTCTCGCTCCCGGGCACGGTCGACGGCAAGCCGCTCAAGGAGATCTCGCCCGGGCGCTACGCCCTGGACGGCTCCAGCGACGACAAGTGGGTCGACGTCAACATCCCGATGGACGCGGTCGCGGGCAAGTCCGTGCAGTTCCGCCTGCGCTACCAGACGGACGGCGGCGTCTCCGCCGGTGGCTTCTACGGTGACGCGCTCACCGTGACCGCCGACGGGCAGACGCTGCTCAGCGACGGCGCCGAGACCGGTGCCGCCGGCTGGACGCTGGCCGGCTGGAGCATCGTCGAGGAAACCTACATCCGGAAGTTCGACAACTACTACATCGCCGGCAACCGGTCGTACACCTCGTACGACAAGTACCTCAAGACCGGCCCGTACTACTTCGGCTACGCGAACACCCGCCCGGACTACGTGGACCACTACGCGTACCAGGAGGGTCTGCTGATCTCCTACTGGAACCTCCGGTGGGCGGACAACGACACGTTCGTGCACCCGGGCGAGGGTCGCAACATGATCATCGACGCTCACCCGCGGCCGATCTACAACCTGACCGGGGCGCCCTGGCGGGCCCGCGTCCAGGTCTACGACGCGCCGTTCGGCCTGAAGAAGGCGGACTCGTTCACGCTGCACATCAACAGCCAGCCGCAGTACATCCGTGGCCAGGCCGCGCAGCCGCTGTTCGACGACACCAAGCAGTACTGGTACCCGGAGCTGCCGAACCACGGCGTCAAGCTCCCCGCCACCGGCACCAAGATCAAGGTCCTGGAGCAGGACGGCACCTCGCTGAAGGTCCGTTTCTCCTGAACCGCTGATCCACGCAACACCACGGCGAGGCCCGGGCAGGTCACCTGCCCGGGCCTCGCCCGTTGTCCGCCGACGGGGACCGCGGCGGACCACCGCGCGTCCCAGGCAGGTGACCACGAGCCTCGACCGCCGCCTGGCCGCGGTCCTCGCACTGCCTCTGGCCCTGACCCTGGCCGGCTGCGCCGACCGGGAAGCCCGCCCCCAGGAAGGAACCGACGTGCCCGCGTCCGAGCGTCCCGCCAAACCCACACCCGAACCCGCGACGACGCCACCCACCCCGGCGGCGCCCACCCCGGCCGCCTCCTCCGGCCGGCCCCCGCTCTCCGCGACCGACCTGCCGACGCTCCGGCCGCCGACCGGACCCCCACGGCACCCGACCGACCAGCTGAAGCCGAACGTCCTCGCCGGCCGGATCAGCCACGGCGGCGGTGGCCCCTGCTACACCCTGGTCACCGACGACGGTCAGGAGCACGGGCTCTACGGCCGGGACAAGGGCACCTGGCCCGCCGGCACCTGGGTCCGGGTCACCGTGGGCCCGGCACCGGAGGGCGTCGAATGCGGACCGGGCCGGCCGCTCGGCCTGCTGCGCATCGAACGCGTGGCCTGACCGGCCATGCCGCCATCCCGGAGAAACCCCTGATCCTGCGCACCTGCGGGGCCGATGCACCACCCCCGGCCCTAGGCTGAGCCCATGACCGACCAGCGCGGCGGGGCCGCCGACGAGTCCTGCGTGATGCCCGAAGGGCCGTGGACGCACCGGTTCGTCGGCGCCAACGGCAGCCGGTTCCACGTCGTCGAGGCGGGCACCGGCCCGATGGTGCTCCTCCTGCACGGCTTCCCGGAATACTGGTACGCCTGGCACGAGATGCTCCCCGCGCTCGCCGACGCCGGCTTCCGCGCGGTCGCCGTCGACCTGCGCGGATACGGTGCGAGCGACAAGCCACCCCGGGGGTACGACGGCTACACCCTCGCCGCCGACGTGGCCGGCCTGATCCGGGCGCTCGGGGAGCGCTCGGCCACCGTGGTCGGCACCGGCGCCGGCGGCCTCATCGGCTGGACCGCCGCCTCGTTCCACCCCACCCTGGTCCGCCGGCTCGTGGTGCTCGGCGCGCCGCACCCGCTCCGGTTGCGTACCGCGATCGTCGCCGACCCGCGCGGCCAGTTCGCCTCCGCCACCGCGACGTTGAAGTTCCAACTTCCCCGCTACGAGCACGTGCTGACCCGGGACGACGCCGCCGAGGTGGAGGGGATGCTGCGCCGCTGGGGCGGGCCGCGCTGGGTGGACGGGCCGGACTTCGCCGACTACGCCAGGTGCTGCCGGGTGGCGATGCAGATCCCGCAGGCCGCGTTCTGCGCGCTGGAGGGCTACCGCTGGGCGTTCCGGTCGGTGCTGCGGCTGCACGGCTACCGGTTCGTGAAGCTGATGCAGAAGCCGCTGGTCACCCCGACCCTGCAACTGCACGGCGCGCTGGACGAGGCGTCGCTGCCCCGCACCGCCCAGGGTTCCGGCCGCTACGTCAGCGCCCCCTACGAGTGGCGGCTGCTCGACGGGGTGGGCCACTTCCCGCACGTGGAGGCGCGGGACCTGGTGCTCGGCGAGATCCTGCGGTGGGCGAAGTCCTGACTCAGACCCGTTGCTCGCCCAGCCCGGCCACCTCGGTGGCGGGCGCCCAACCCTGGTAGACGCCGAAGTCGAACGCCTCCAGCCCCATCGCCTCCGCCACCGGCCAGCGTCCGCCGGTGTACTCCACCCGCAACCAGCCCTCGTGCTCGGCCAGCACGATGAACGGCTGCCCCTGCCAGGTGCAGGTGGTACGCACGTACGCCAGGTCGTCGACCTCGACCGCCGGCACCACCCGGACGTACCGGCCGGGGCGTACCTCGGTGAAGCCCTCGCCGGGTTCCGGCTGGTAGAGGCGGACGTCGTCGCCGTCCGGGCTGGCCTGGTACTCCCGGCCGTGCCAGCGGGCCACGTAGCCGTCGCGGGTCACGCCTCGTCCGCCTTCCGCCAGAGCAGCGCGTCGGTGTCCAGGACCGCGACCAGCCGGGCGTCGCCGTCCGCGCCCACCCGCCACAGCTCCGCGCCGTGCGGCAGGCGGGCACTGTCCACCTTGAACTCGGCGACCACGTCACTGCTCTCGCCAGGTGCGAAGCCGTTGCCGCGGAACGGGGAACGTTCGATCACCCAGCCCTCCATCGCGCGCATCGCGGCCTCGTTCTGCCCGCCGTACGGGATCCGGTAGAGGCTCGGCCGGTAGGCCGGCCAGCGCAGCAGATAGAGCTCGTCGTCGTCGCGGGAGAACGGGGAACCGGGGTGGCCGAGGCCGAGAGCGTCGTACAACTCCGCCGGGGTACGCAGGTGGGCCAGCTCGCCGGCCCGGTGCACGAAACCGGAGACCCGGTCGTAGCCACGCTCCAGGTAGTAGGCGAGCTGACTGGCCGCGATCGCCTTCTGCATCGTCACCGGCCGGCTCGGCGGAGTGACCGGGGCGTCCGTCCGGGGCTGGGCCTTCGGGGCCGGCGCGGCGGCGGCCGGCTCCGGCTCGGTCTCCGGGTCGTCGCCGAGCCCCACCTCGGCGGCCCAGTTGGCCAGCGCCAGGACCTGCTCCCCCGGGTACGCCGCGCCGACCGGGCTCCCCGGGTTCACCAGGAACGACCAGTTCTCGTCCGGCCACCGCCGGATGAGCTGCACGAACTTGACCCGCATCGTGTCGACCGGGCCGGCCGCGTGCTCGGCGAGCCGCTCCGGCGACGTGTAGGCCACCACGTACCGCACCCCGTCGACCGTCTCGGTGCGCCAGGAGAAACCCTTGTCACCGGGACGACTGCCCGGCGCCGAGTCGAACGCGACAGGCAGCAGCACCCGGGCCAGCAGCAACGTGGTGAGAAAGCCGTCCCCGTTCCCGCTGCCGGCCGCGGCCAGCAGTTCCTCCTCCACCTCGTTCGCCGGCTCGAAGTCCGGATCGTCCCCCGGGGCGGAGGTGTCAGTGGTCGCCGGCGCGACAGCGGTCCGCTCGACGTCACCGGGCCGGTACGCCGCCTCCCCGTCCCGGTCCGGCCTCGCCGGCTCCCCCGACGGCACCGGCGCGAACAGCGCGGTGGTCGACTCCTCCGGCGCCGACGCGAACAGCGCGGTGGTGGACTCCTCCGACGCGCCCGGGGCGAACAGCGCGGTGGTGGGTTCCTTCGGCGCCGTCGTCGGCGCGAACAGGGACGTGGTCGGCTCGGCGGGAGCCGCCGGCACGAACGCCGTCGTCGCCTCCGCCGGCCCGGCCGGGTCGAACAGCGACGTGGTCCGTTCCACCGGCACCGTCGGCGCGAACAGCGCTTCGGTCGACTCCGCCGACGCGAACGACGACGCGGTCGACTCCTCCGACGGCACCGGCGCGAACAGCGACGTGGTCGGCTCGGCGGGAGCCGCCGGCACGAACGCCGTCGTCGCCTCCGCCGGTGCGACCGGGTCGAACAGCGACGTGGTCCGTTCCACCGGCACCGTCGGCGCGAACAGCGCTTCGGTCGACTCCGCCGACGCGAACGACGACGCGGTCGAGTCCTCCGACCGCACCGGCGCGAACAGTGACGTGGTCGGCTCCGCCGGGGGCGCCGGCACGAACGCCGTCGTCGCCTCCGCCGGCCCGGCCGGATCGAACAGCGACGCGGTCCGCTCCGCCTCAGACGACGACGCGAACGACGACTCCTCCGACGAGACCGGCGGGAACGACGACGAGACCGGCGGGAACGACGACGAGGTCGCCTCCTCCGGCGAGACCGTGGCGAACAACGAGGTCGGCAGCTCGGCCGGGGATACCGGCTCCTCCGGCGAACGCGGCGGGTATCGCGTCGTCGTCGGCTCGTCGGCGACGGGTGTCGACGGGGAGGGCTCGTCCGGCGACGACGCGAACAACGGGCTCGTCGGCTCACCGAAGGACGCGGTCGGCCGGGTGAGCGGCACGGTCAGGTCGTCCGGTCCGGCCACCGGTGAGAGCGGCACCGTGGCCGCTTCGGCCGGCGCTGGCACGTCGGCCGACGGCGCGGCGGGCCGTACCCGTGCCGGCGCCTCCGCGGCGTAGCCGTCGTCGGCCGGCGGCGGCGACCAGGCCGGCGCCGGCTCGATCAGGTCGCGGGCCTCGATGACGATGCCCTCGATGACGATCGGCGCGAAGTCGCGGCGCGGCGCGGGCGGCGCGGACACCGGTTCGGCCAGCGACGGCGGCAGTTCCTCCGCCTTCACCGGCCCGTCGAGGGCATGCCAGCCGGGGGCGTCCCGATCCGGGTCGGCCGGCGCCCGCTCGTCGGGAGCGGGCGCGGCCGGGACGGGATGCCGGCGGGGCAGCGTGCGGGTGGCGTCCTCGGGCGGGCGGGCGGGCTGGAACGGCGCGGCCGCCTCGGCCGGACGGGACGGTGCCGGCTCGTCCGCCCCCACCGGGAACGCCCGGGTCGGGTCCTCGCGTACCGGCTCGTTGAGCGGCCGGCGTCGTGGGAACGGCTGGCCGCCGGCGAACCGGGACGGCGGGGTCGCCCGTTCCCCGGACCGTCGGGGCGCGTCCAGAGGCGAGGACCGTCGGGTCGAACGCCCGGAGGTGGGCTCGAAGAAGGATCGGGCCGGCGGTGGTGGCGGGGCCACCGGCGCGTCCTCGGCCGGCGCGGTGCGGCCGGCCGCGAACGGGTCCGGCTCGTCCGGTCGGCGACGCAGGTCGGTGAGCCAGCCGTCGAGCGCGTCCGGTGCGGCTCCGTCGCCGGGCGCGGCCCGGCCCCGGTCGCCGACGGCCGGCTCGCGGCGGCGGGGCGAGGCGGCCGGGACACGGCGACCCAGGACCGGAACGGTCCGCATCGGTACGGTCGCCGGCTCCTCGGGCTCCGCCACCCGGGCGGCCCGGTCGGGCGGGACGGGCGGCGCGGTGGTGGCGGGAGCCGGAACGGACGGGTCCTCGCGGGCGGTGGCGCCGTTGCGGGCGGCCCGGGTGGCGCTCTCCACCCGCTCCAGGCGGGCCCGGGCGCCCATGGTCCGGCCGGGCAGCCGGACGTCACCCCGGGCGAGCTGGGCGACGTACCAGGCGGGTAGGTAGCCCTCGACCGGCAGGCCCGGGTTGACCGCCAACCACCACTCCTGGTTGGGCCAGGCGGCGGCCAGGTCCGCGTACGGGAGGCGGCGGGTGGCGCCGGCGTTCTCGCCCAGGCTCGCCCGCAGCGCGGCGACGGAGGTGAACGCCAGCACGTGCGTCCGGCCCCCGGAGGTCCAGGTGCCCCAGCCCGCGGCCGACCCGTTGGCGACCGGCAGCACCAGATCGACGCGGGTCAGCACGCGGAAGTATTGTTGCTGGTCCTGCGCGTGCAGCGCGTCCCGCATCGCCACCTCGGCCTCGGTGGCCGGTTCCCATCCGGTCACGGCCACCTCTCCTTCCGTGAACAGGCCACAGGCATCGCCTACAACCTACAAGGTGGTATCAAGATCACAATGCTTGGCCATCGACGGACGACCGCGGCGTCGGCGAGGCGCTAACATCCCGTTCCGGAGTCGACACATTACGGAGGTCGTCGATGGCTCGGCCCTTCGCGCGCCCGGCCCTGGCCGCCCTGGCGACCCTCCTCGTCACCGGCCTGCCCGCCGCTCCAGCGGCGGCCCGGGCGCCGTCCGGCTGCGCCACGCCGCCCGCGCCGGCCCGTCCGGTGGCCGAGCAGCCGTGGCCCCAGCAACGGTACGCGCCGGAGCGGCTCGCCCCGCTCGCGACCGGCGCCGACGTCGTGGTGGCGGTGGTCGACTCGGGGGTGGACCGGTCCCACCCGCAGCTCGCCGGCCGGGTGCTGGCGGGCGCGGACTTCCTCGACCCGGGCGGCGACGGCACCCGCGACTGCGCCGGACACGGCACCGGGGTGGCGAGCATCATCGCCGCGACGGCGCGGCCGGGCGTCGCGTTCCGCGGGCTCGCGCCGGGCGCGCGCATCCTGCCGGTACGGGTGAGCGAGCAGCAGGTCGTCGAGGGTCGGGAGTCGGGGCGCACGGTCGACGCGGCCGGCTTCGCCCAGGCCGTCCGCTGGGCGGTCGACCACCACGCGGACGTGCTCAACCTGTCGGTCGTGCTCTACGCGGACGACCCGGCCGTACGCGCCGCGGTGGCCTACGCGGTGCGGCGGGACGTGGTGGTGGTGGCCGCCGCCGGCAACCTGCACGACAACGGTGACCCCCGGCCCTATCCGGCGGCCTACGACGGGGTGCTCGGCGTGGGCGCGATCGGGCGGGACGGGGTACGCGCCGCCTTCTCCCAGACCGGCGCGTACGTCGACCTGGTCGCTCCCGGCGGTGAGGTGCTGATGGCCGCGCCCCGGCAGGGCCACCGTCGGGCGGAGGGGACCAGCTATGCCACCCCGTTCGTGGCCGCCACCGCGGCGTTGCTGCGGCAGTATCGCCCGGGGCTGAGCGCCGCCGAGGTCGCCGCACGGATCCTGGCCGCGACCGACCCGGCGCCGGGGCGGGGCGAGGGCTACGGCGCGGGGGTGCTCAACCCGTACCGCGCGGTGACCGAGTCGCCCGGCGGGGTGGACGCGCGACCCGGGGGTGCGGTCGTGCTGCCCGCCGACCGGCCGGACCCCGCCGCGCTGACCCGCCGGTCCCGCCGCGAGACCGCCCGGGACCGGGCGCTGCTGGTGGCCGGCGCGACAGGCGCGGTGGCGGTGCTGGTGGCGGTGCTGGCCGTGGTGCTGCCCCGGGGAGCACGCCGACGTTGGCAGCCGCCCGGCCCGGCCTGACCGGCGGAGGCGGCCCGGGTGGGGCACCCGGGCCGCGCCCGACTCAGTGGAACAGGTTGGCGTTGCGCTTCTCGGTGTCGAGGTAGTCGGCCGCGGAGTCCTCCACGGCGAGCTTGATGTCGCGCAGCATCGCCTGCATGTCCTGGGAGGCCGCCCGCCACCGGGACTGCCGCTGCTCGTAGGCCTCACGCGCCTCGCCGTTCCAGCTCGCCACCAGCGGCGCGGCGTCGCGTTCGAGCTGCGCGAGCTGGCTCTCGAGGGTGGTCAGCGCCCGTTGGATGTCCGCGCCGGCCTGTTGCAGGGCGGCGAAGTTGACGACCAGCACACCGTGCTCCATGGGTCCTGTCCCTTCCGATGCTCTAGAGCGGCAGCTGGATGCCGCGGTTGGTGCCCGACACCCGGCCGGCGGCCTCGGTGTCGGAGACGTCGTAGTGCCGGCCGGCGCTGCGGATCGCGGTGGCGGTCTCGCGCAGCGCCCGCTGCAGAGCCGCCTGGTCCTGCGCCCACTGCTGCTTGACCTGCGTGAACGAGCGCCCACCGGCGCCCCGCCAGGCCTGCTGCAGCACCTCCAACTCGGCCATCAGGCCGCTCAGCATGGTCTGCAACGACTGGTCGACCTGCTCGAACTTCGCGGCGGTCTGCTGCATCACCGCGGCTTCTGCCTGGGTCTGGGACATCCCGGACGTCACCTCGTCTCCTCGGTCGTGGCTGGCCACCGAGGTGACCACCGTGGACTCGTCGACGCGGCGCTCGCGGCCGCCGGAGGGGAGGGGACGGCGGGCGCACACGTGACGATTTTCGTCGCTGACGGTAGCCGTCCCAGTCCGGTTCTGCTACCCCCCGGGTCTCCCCTGTGGACAACGACGCCACTACGATGAGCCACGGCGGCGTCACCCGGCGGGCCGGACGAGGAGGTGTGGTGACCGCGACCGCGACCGACCGGCCCACCTCCCCGACTGCGGCCACACCACAGTGGAGGCGACGGTCGACCACGACAGTGCGCGCGGGCCAGGTGGTGACCACGCAGGTCGCCGCCGCCGTCCTCGTCGCCGCCGCGGGGCGCGGGGTCGTGCCCACCGCCGTCGCGCTGCTGACCGCGACACTGCTGCTGCCCGCCGCATGGGTCAGGTTCCGGGGCCGCTGGTTGCACGAGTGGACGACCGTCGCCCTGGCGTACCTCGGTCGGCGTCGCGCCCTTCCCGCGCCGGCCGATCCGGCGGCGCTGCTGGAGCTGGTCGGTCCGGGCACGGTGGTGCACGCCGCGGAGCTGGCCGGCGGCCCCGCCGCCGTGCTGCACGACGAGGCCGGGCTTACCGCGCTGCTGGAGCTCGGCGATCCGGACGACCTGCTCGGCGACCACCCGCAGGCCCTGCCGGCGCCGCACGACCTGCTTCCCCCGGCCGGTCCGGAGATCCCCCCGGTCCGGCTCCAGCTCCTGTTCTCGGCGTCCCCCGCGCCCGCGCCGGCCGTCGCCGCCGGTCCGGCCGGCACGTCCTACCGCCAGCTCACCGACGGCCGGCTGGCCGGGCGCGCCCGGGTGGTGCTGGCGGTCCGGGTGGTCCGGGCCGACGGTTGGCCGGACGACGAGCTGCTGCGCGCGCTCACCGGCACGGTCCGCCGGATCGTCCGCCGGCTCGGGCCGCTCGTCGGCCGTCCGCTGGGCGTACCGGCGGCGCTGCGGGTGATCGCCGAGCTGGCCCACCACGACGCCGGCGCACCGGCCCGGGAGACCTGGTCGATGCTCACCGTGGGTGGGCTGCCGCAGGCCACCTGGCGGCTGCGCCGCTGGCCGGACCCCCGGGGTGAGGCCGCTCGCTCGCTGGTGCCCCGGTTG
This sequence comes from Micromonospora sp. NPDC051300, assembly GCF_044455315.1. Classification (NCBI taxonomy): domain Bacteria; kingdom Bacillati; phylum Actinomycetota; class Actinomycetes; order Micromonosporales; family Micromonosporaceae; genus Micromonospora; species Micromonospora sp. NPDC051300. The sequence continues at coordinate 51,209 of NZ_JBITEP010000012.1, forward strand.
CTGGCGGTGCCGGCCACCGCCACCACCGTCGCACTCTGCGTCGGCCCCCGCACCGACGCCGCGCCGGTCCCGGCCGAGCTGACCGTGCGGGTGGCCGCCGGGAGCGCGGCGGAGCTGGCGGCGGCCGAGCGGGCGCTGGGCCGGGTGGCCACCGATGCGGGGGGAGAGCTGCGCCGCCTCGACGGCGAGCACCTGTCCGGGCTGGCCGCCACCCTGCCGCTGGCGGTGACCGGGGCGGACGCGCCACCGTCCGGCTCCGCACCCGCCGCGCCGGACCTGCCGGTCGGCGGTTCCGGCCTGATGGTGGGTGCCAACCGGCGTGGCGGTCCGCTCACCGTCCGGCTGTTCCGGCCGGCGACGACGCGGGTGGTGCTGGTCGGCGGGGTGCCGGCCGCGCAACTGATCGTCCTGCGGGCGCTGGCGCTCGGCGCGCGGGTGGCGGTGCAGACGGCCCGGCCGCGGGGCTGGGAGGCGTACGTCCGGGGGGTCGGGGCGGCGGTGCCGTTGCTCCCGCCCGGACGGCCGGTCGGCGGCCCGCCCGGTTCGCCGTTGCGGCCACTGCTGCTGGTGGTCGACGCCGGCCCGGTGCCGCCGGAGGCCGGCCCGGCGGCGGCCTGGCAGACCGTGCTGGTGGTGCGCGACGAGCTGACCCCGGCGGACGTGCCCGCGTTGGCCCGCGCCGACCTGACCGTCCTGCAACCGCTCGACCCGGCCGAGGCCGCGCTGGCCGGCACGGCGCTCGGCCTCGGCGCCTCCGCCGACTGGCTCACCCGGATCCGCGACGACATGGTGGCGGTGGTCAACCGGCGGGCGCTGCGCTGGGCGCTGCTCTCCCCCACGCCTGTCGAGTCGCAGCTCGTCGGTCGCCCGGCCCGGCGCTGAGCCGGCTGCCACGGGTTCCGCCGGCCGAATCGGCGTGGCACGATCCCGGCCATGGATTTTCTGAAGGGTCTTCTGATCCGGTTGGGCACGACGGCGGTGGCCTTCTGGCTCGCCACGCTGCTCATCCCGGGCATCTCGCTGGACTCCGAGTCGGCGACCGAGACGGTGATCACGCTGGTGCTCGTCGCGGTGATCTTCGGGGTGGTGAACGCGGTCCTCCAGCCGATCATCAAGACCGTCGGCTGCGGCTTCTACCTGCTCACCCTCGGCCTGATCGCACTGGTGGTCAACGGCTTGCTCTTCCTGCTCACCAGTTGGATCGCCGGGGAGGCCGGCCTGCCCTTCCACGTGGACGGGTTCTGGCCGGCCGCGGTGCTGGGCGCGCTCTTCGTCGGCATCGTCACCTGGATCCTCGGCGCGGTCCTCGACCGCGACTGACCGGTCCCGGCCGGTCGCCGCCCGTCCGGCGACCGGCCGTCCGACCGGCGGGAAACCGACCGGCGTACGACCTGGGCGCCGCACTACCCTCGGCCTGGTGTTCACCGTGACCCGCACCGACGGCTACCTGCTCAGCACCGACCCGGACCGGCTCGACCTGGACCGGGTGCACACCTGGCTCGCCACCGACGCCTACTGGGCGCTCGGGCGGGAGCGGGAGACGGTCGGGCGCGCGTTCGCCGGCTCGATCGGCTTCGGCGTCTACCGGCCTGGCGACGGCCGGCAGGTGGCGGTCGCCCGGGTGGTGACCGACCGGGCCACCTTCGCCTGGCTCTGCGACGTCTACGTGGACCGGGCCGAGCGGGGTCGCGGGCTGGGCACCTGGCTGGCCGGCGGCGTCCGCGACCACCTGGCCGAGCTGGGCGTACGCCGGATCCTGCTGGCCACCGTGGACGCGCACGGGGTGTACGCGAAGCTCGGCTTCCAGCCGGTGGCGGCGGAACGGTACATGGAGCTGGACCAACGCGTGACGCCCATCACCGGAAAGGACCAACAGCCAGCTTCACCACTTACGGTGGAGCGGTGAACCAGCTCCGCCTCGGTTACCTCTACGGCATCGGCGCGTACCTGCTCTGGGGCTTCTTCCCGATCTACCTGAAGCTGCTCCGGCCGGCCGGGCCGGTGGAGATCCTCGCCCACCGGATCGTCTGGTCGGTGGCGTTCGTGGCGCTGCTGCTGGCCGCGATGCGCCACGTCGGCTTCCTGCGGACGCTGGCCCGGCGGCCCCGGGCGCTGGCCGGCATCGCGCTCGCCGCCGCGCTGATCGCGGTCAACTGGGGCACCTACATCTACGGCGTGAACTCCGACCGGGTGGTGGAGACCGCGCTCGGCTACTTCATCAACCCGCTCGTCTCGGTGCTGTTCGGCGTGGTCGCGCTGCGGGAGCGGCTGCGTCCGGCGCAGTGGGCGGCGCTCGGCGTCGGCGCGCTCGCGGTGGCGGTGCTCACCGTCGACTACGGGCGGCTGCCCTGGCTGGCGCTCACGCTCGCGTTCAGCTTCGCCGGCTACGGCCTGGTCAAGAAGCGGCTCGGCCTGCCCGCCGTCGAGGGGCTCTTCGTCGAGTCGGCCGTGCTGGCGCTGCCCGCCCTGGCCTACCTCGCCTGGTTGTCGGCGGACGGCGGGCTGACGTTCGGCCACGTCTCGGCCGGACACACCGCGCTGCTGGTGCTGGCCGGGGCCGCCACCGCGATCCCGCTGCTGCTCTTCGCCGGCGCGGCGAACCGGCTGCCGCTGTCCACCGTCGGCATGCTGCAATATCTCGCCCCGATCCTCCAGCTCGGCTGCGGCGTGCTGCTGTTCCACGAGCCGATGCCGCCGGCCCGGCTGGCCGGTTTCGCGCTGGTCTGGCTGGCCCTGCTGGTCTTCACCGCCGACGCCCTCCACCACGCCCGCCGCCGCCCCCGCCCCGCCGATCTTGCACTTACCGCCCCGGCAGAAAGGGCGAACCGCCCGTAACGAGGGCCGTAAGTGCAAGATCGCGGGAGTGGAGAGGGCGGGTCAGCGGAGGTCGTAGGAGAGGACGGGGGTGTCGGGGGCGCGGCGGAGTTCCAGGCGGACCAGTTCGCCCCTGGTGAACCGGGTGACACCGGAGAAACGCAGGTCGTCGCCGGGAGCGGCCAGCCAGGAGCCGATCTGCTCGGTCGCGCCGTCCGGGCCGTGGGCCACCAGCCGGAACGTGTACGCCTCGCGGTGCCCGGCCCGCCTGTCGTAGCCGCAGTGCATGGTGACCTCGGTGCCCCACGGCGTCTCGGTCAACCCCACCTCGGCGTGCACCGGCGCGGTGCCGGCGACCGGCCGCATCGAGGTGAGCGCCACCGGCCGGGTGGCCGGCTCGGCCGGCGGCCGGACCACGGCCACCCCGACCCCGGCCAGCACCGCGAGCACGGCGGCGGCGAGCGCGGTCACCGCGTACCGCCGGCGGGAGCGCGACCGGTCACGGCGCCGGCGCTCCCGGGCGGCGTCGAGCAGTCCGGGCACCCGGGATGCCTCCGGGCCGACCTCCAGGAACTGCTCCAGCCCGGCCGGGTCGAGCCGGCCCAGCAGTCCGGGCAGCACGGCGATCTCAGCCACCGCCTCCCGGCACTGCGCGCAGCCGGCCAGGTGCCGCTCGTAGGCGGCCCGGTCGGCCGGGGCGAGGGCACCCAGCACGTAGGCCCCGTCGTCGTGCGCGAACTCGCAGCGGGTCATCCGGTCACCCCCATCTCGGCCAGCACCAACCGCAGCGAGCGCAGCGCGTAGTGGGTGCGCGACTTCACCGTGCCCGGCGGCACGCCCAGCCGGGCGGCCGCCTCCGCCACCGACCGCCCCTGGTAGAAGCACTCGACGAGCACCTCGCGGTGGGTCGGGCTCAGCCGGTTGAGCGCCTCGGCCACCGTCCACGCCTCCACCGCACGCTCCGTCTCGTCGACCGTCTCGGCGGTTTCCGGCAGTTCGTCGGTGTAGACCTCGCCGACCCGGGCGGAACGGCGACGCCACGCGTCGATGGCCAGGTTCCGGGCGGTGGTGAAGAGCCAGGCGCGGACCGAACCGCGACGCGGGTCCAACGACTCCGGGTGCCGCCAGGCGCGCAGCAGCGTCTCCTGGACCAGGTCCTCGGCCCGCGGCCGGTCGCCGTTGACAAGCCTCAGCGCGTGCGCGAACAGCGCGTCGGCGTGCTCGTCGTGCAGCGCGCGCAGCAGTTGGGCGTCGTGGTCACTGATGGCGGTACCTCGCTTCCGGCGGCGGGGAGACCGGCGATGCGTCCGCCCTTCCATACGTGCCGTGACGCCGAACGGTTCAGCCGCAGGTCAGGCCGGAGCTGTTCACGCCCGGTTCACGTTCGGGCCGACCGACGCTCACCGCGCCCTGGCACCGTCCGGCGGGTACGCGCCCGGGCCGACCGCCCGGCGCGCCTTCCCCAGTCCGATCAGGAGGCTCCACCTCATGAGCGACCGTCCTCGCCTGCTTCCGCTGCTGGGCGGCACCCGCCACGGCAGTCGCGACGCGATGACCTGCCTGTACCGGTGCGGCAACGCCTGCGACCACCCGGTGCCCAACCGCTCCGACAACCCGTACTTCGGGGATCTGGTCGACGCCGAGGTCTCCCGGCGCGGCGTGGTCCGGGCCGGCGCGGTAGGCGCGCTCGTGCTCGGCTTCGGCGGCGCCGCCGCCGGTGCGCTGGCCGGCGCCGCGCCGGCCGCCGCGGCGCCCGCCACCCCGGCCGCGCCCGGCACGGACCCGGCCGCCGCCGCTGCCGCCCGCCCGGGGAGCGGGGCGCTCACGTTCAAGCCGATCCCACCGAACAAGCTGGACACGCTGGTCGTGCCGAACGGCTACGACCACGCCGTGGTGATCAAGTGGGGCGACGAGGTGGTGCCGGGCGCGCCGGCCTTCGACGTACGCCACCAGAGCGCCGCCGCCCAGTCCCGGCAGTTCGGCTACAACAACGACTTCGTCGGTGTGCTGCCGATCGACCGCAGGCGCGCGCTGCTCGTGGTGAACCACGAGTACACCAACGAGGACCTGATGTTCCCCGGCTTCACCGGCCAGGACGCGTTGACCGTGGAGCAGGTGCGGGTGGCGATGGCCGCGCACGGCATGTCCGTGGTCGAACTGGAGCGGGTGGCCGACACCGGCCAGTGGCGGCCGGTACGGCGCGGCCGGCGCGAGTACAACCGCCGGGTCACCGCGCTGGCCACGAAGTTCGAGCTGACCGGACCGGCCGCCGGTTCGGCCTGGGTCCGGACCGCCGCCGACCCGAAGGGCCGGACGGTCGTCGGCACGCTGAACAACTGCGCTGGCGGGGTCACCCCGTGGGGCACCGTGCTCTCCGGCGAGGAGAACTTCAACCAGTACTTCGTCGGCGGCGACGGCGCACCGGAGGAGCTGAAGCCGAAGCTGGCCCGCTACGGCATCCCGACCGACGTGCGGTACCCGAGCGGCAGCCGCAAGTGGGACCGCGCCGACGAGCGCTTCGACCTGGCGAAGCACCCGCACGAGGCGCACCGGTTCGGCTGGGTCGTCGAGATCGACCCGTTCGACCCGGAGTCCCGGCCGCGCAAGCACACCGCGCTGGGCCGGGTGAAGCACGAGGGCGCCAACGTCATCGTGGCCCGCAGCGGGCACGTGGTCGCGTACATGGGCGACGACGAGCGCTTCGACTACCTCTACAAGTTCGTCTCGGACAAGAAGTTCATGCCGGGCAACTCCTGGGTCGCCCGCAAGCACAACCTGACGCTGCTGGAGTCCGGCACGCTCTACGTCGCCCGGATCGAGGGCGACAGCCCGGCCGCTGAGATCGACGGCACCGGCACGCTGCCCGCCGACGGTGGGTTCGGCGGCCGGGGCCGGTGGATCAGGCTGGTCAGCGGCAACCGCTCGTACGTCGACGGGATGACCGCCGCCGACGTGCTCACCTTCACCCGGCTGGCCGGCGACAAGGTGGGCGCGACCAAGATGGACCGTCCCGAGGACGTCGAGCCGAGCCTGCTCACCGGCAAGGTCTACGTGGCGCTGACCAACAACACCGACCGGGGCAAGGCCGGCAAGGCGCCGGCCGACGAGGCGAACCCGCGCAACGCCAACAAGCACGGCCAGATCCTGGAACTGGTCGAGGACCGGGGCGACAACACGGCCGAGACCTTCGCCTGGTCGCTGCCGATCGTCTGCGGCGACCCGGCCGACGCGTCGACCTGGTTCGCCGGCTACGACAAGACGAAGGTCTCGCCGATCTCGTGCCCGGACAACGTCGCGTTCGACGCCACCGGCAACCTCTGGATCTCGACCGACGGCAACGCGCTGGGCAGCAACGACGGCCTCTTCGCCACCGCCGTCGAGGGCCCGGAGCGGGGGCACCTCAAGCAGTTCCTCACCGTGCCGCTCGGCGCGGAGACCTGCGGACCGTTCATCGCCAAGGACAACCGGTCGGTCTTCGTGGCCGTGCAGCACCCGGGTGAGATCTCCGGCGCGTCGGTGGAGAACCCGGCCTCCACCTGGCCGGACGGCGACTTCGCCAAGCCCGGCGTGGTGGTCACCTGGCGTCTGGACGGCGGCGCGATCGGCAGCTGAGCCCTCCCCGGGGCGGTCCGGCGCTGGACCGCCCGCTGACGGGCCACCATCCCGCCAGGATGGTGGCCCGCTCAGTTCTCGGTGGCGATCCCGTCGGCGATCGCCCGCGCGGCGGTGAGCAGCTTGGCCCGGACCACCCGCGCGGACGTCATCATCTCGCCGGCCGGCAGCGCGCAGGCCAGCACCACCCGCCGCTCGATGTCCTTGTCCGGCGCGACGAGCACGGCGGCGCACGCCACGCCCTGCCGGAACTGGCCCAGCTCCAACTGCATGCCGCGCCGGTCACCGGCGGCCAGGTCGGCCTCGAACGCCTCGACGGTGGTGAGGGTGGCGGTGGTGAACGGACGCATGCCGTATTCGCGCAGGTAGCGGAAGCGCTGCTCGGCGGTGAGCGTGGCGAGCAGGCTCTTGCCGAGCGCGGTGGCGTGCGCGCCCTCGTCGAAGCCGGGCACCAGGTCTTCCATGTAGGGCGAGCGCGGCCCCTCGGCGCACGCGGTCACCGCCACCTGCCCGCCGACGAAACGGCCCAGGTAGTGGCTCCAGCCGGTGTCGGCAGCGGCCCGGCGCAGGGCCTCACCGACCGGCGGCGGCCCCCGGAACGCGGTGACCAGTTCCCGGTAGCGGTCGGCGATCTCCAGCCCGACGATGTACGTCCCGTCCTCGCGCCGGATCACGTAGCCCTCGTACGCCAGCGTGCGGACCAGATGGTAGGTGGTGGCGACGGTCAGCTCGCAGCGGCGGGCGATCTGCTTCACGGTCAGGCCCCTCGGCGCACGGCCGACCGACTCGAGCACTCGAAGCGCGCGGGAGACGCTGCGGATCAGGTCCGAAGGTTCCGCCAGGGGGTCGCGCACAACCACCTCCGCCGCCGGGGACTTACACCATATGAAAAAGAGGCCGAGTGCGAAATGCCTGTTCGGGTCGAGGATGCCAGATCGACGGACACACAGGGTGCACCGACAGACACGATCAGCAGCAAAAACGCGGCCGGCGTAGGTTGGCCGACGATGACCGAAACAATTTCACGGACCGGCCCGCCGGTGTCCGGACGGGCGGTCCGGGTGGGCGCGGGCGCCACCGTCACCACGATCGCCTGCGTCCTGCCGGTCTTCCTGGTCGGCGGCCTCGCCGTCCAGCTCGGCGACGAGTTGGGCTTCAGCCCGACCGGGCTGGGCCTGGCCGTCTCCGTCTACTTCGGCATCAGCGCGCTCGCCTCGGTGCCCTCCGGCGCCCTGGTCGAGCGGTACGGCCCCGCCCCGGTCGCCCGGGTGGCCGTCGGGCTCTCAACCGGCTCGCTGCTGGCCGTGGCCGCTCTGGCCCGCTCCTACCCGGTGCTGGTGGCGCTGCTGGCGCTCAGCGCCGCCGCCAACGCCCTCGGTCAGCTCGCCAGCAACGCCGCGCTCGCCGAGCACGTGCCCGCCCACCGCCAGGGGCTCTCCTTCGGCGTGAAGCAGGCCGCAATCCCGCTCTCCACGCTGCTGGCCGGCGCGGCGGTGCCGACCGTGGCGCTGACCGCCGGCTGGCGCTGGGCGTTCGTGGCGGCCGCCGGGGCCGCGCTGGCCGCGCTGGCGGCCGTACCCCGGACCGACCGGGACCGGCGGACCGGGAACCGCCCCGCCGGCCGGGGCGGCGGCACCGGCGCGCTGGTGGTGGTCGGGCTGGCCGCCACGCTGGCGGCCGGCGCGGCGAACGCGCTGGCCACGTTCCTGGTCGACTCGTCCGCCGGGCGAGGGCTCCCACCCGCCCTGGCCGGTCTCACCCTGACCCTCGGCAGCGCGGTCTGCGTGGCGGCCCGGGTGAGCGTCGGCTGGTTGGCCGACCGCCGGGCGGGCGGACACGTCGGCGTCGTCGCCGGGCTGCTGCTGGCGGGCTCGGTGGGGCTGCTCCTGCTCGCCGTCGCCGGCCCGGTGCCGCTGGTGGTGGGCGTCGTGCTCGGCTTCGGGCTCGGCTGGTCCTGGCCCGGGCTGCTGAACTTCGCGGTGGTCCGGCTCCACCCGCAGGCCCCGGCCGCCGCCACCTCCATCACCCAGACCGGGGTGTACGCGGGCGGCTGCCTCGGCCCGCTCGGCCTCGGCGCGCTGGCCGGCGCCGCCGGTTACCCGGCGATGTGGCTGACCGCCGCCCTGGCCATGCTCCTGGCCGCCCTGCTCATGCTCCTCGGCGCGCACCGCCTGGCCCGTCCCGCCTGATCCCGGTCCGCCCGGCCCGTCCGCAGTTCAGTGCCACGCCCGCCTGGGCGGCGCCGTCACGCGCCGGACGGGCCACCGTTCGGCTGCCGGCCCGCGTGCCGTCCCGAGCCGAGCCGATGGACCAGGGGCATGCGGGCATGCCGGGCCGGCAGCGCTGACGGAAAGACATCAATTCTTAGCGGTATACCGGAGAGGCATAATTATGCCTCTCCGGTATACCGCTTACATGCCGCCTATTCTTTCCAGGGACTACGTTCGGTAGCGGCGGTCGGACCCGCACACCCGCGACCCCATCAGGCCGGAGCGGGCCGAGGCGCGCGAGCCGGACGAGGGTCAGCTCGTGCGGTCGGCGATGTAGTCGCAGAGGGACTCCAGCGCGCGACGCGCCGGGCCCTCGGGCAGCGGGGCCAGGCGGGCGCGGGCCTCCTCGGCATAGCTGCGCACCGTCTCCCGGGCCCGCTTCAGCGCCGGGGACTCGCGGAGCAGGGTGAGCGCCTCGGCGTGCAGCGCGTCGTCGACAAGCGGGCCGGTGGCCAGGATCTCGCGCAGTCGCACGCCTGCGGCGTCCGCGTCGTCGCCGGCCAACGCGTAGAGCACCGGCAGGGTGGGCACGCCCTCCCGCAGGTCGGTGCCGGGCGTCTTGCCCGACTGCACCGACTCGCTGGCGATGTCCAGCAGGTCGTCGGAGAGCTGGAAGGCGACGCCGATGACCTCGCCGTACCCGGCCAGGGCCTCGACGTGCGCGGCGGACGCGCCGCCGAACATGCCGCCGAAGCGGGCGGAGGTCGCGATCAGCGAACCTGTCTTCTCGGCGATGACGTGCAGATAGTGCGCCACCGGGTCGGTGTCGCGCGGGCCGACCGTCTCGGCGATCTGGCCGTGCACCAGGCGGGCGAACGTGCGCGCCTGCAACCGGACCGCCTCGGGGCCCAGATCGGCCGCGATGTCCGCGGCCCGGGCGAAGAGGAAGTCGCCGACCAGGATGGCCACCGAGTTGGCCCAGCGGGAGTTGGCGCTCGGCGCGCCCCGCCGCACGGCGGCCTCGTCCATCACGTCGTCGTGGTAGAGCGTCGCCAGGTGGGTGAGCTCCATCACCACGGCCGCAGGCACGACCTGGGCGGCGTCCGGGTCGCCGAACTGGGCGCCCAGCGCGACCAGCAGCGGGCGGAACCGCTTGCCGCCGGCCTCCATCAGGTGCCGGGCCGCCTCGGTGACCAGCGGGTCGGCGCTGGTCACGCTCGCGCGCAGCTCCGCCTCGACCCGGTCGAGCACGCCCAGCACGGACGCCTCGACGCGCGGGTCGGCGAGATGCAGGCCGAGCGCGCCGAACTGACCTGAACGCTCGCCAGCCGGATTCACCACGTCTTCAACCATGCCACACCCGTTCGACCTGCTCGGTGAGGGGGATACGGACCGGGGGCCGGCACGCCACGGCGTACCGGCCCCCGGGTGTGACCACCTCTGTCATCGAACGAATTCGGCGGCACCGGTGGTCAGGTCGAGCAGGGGCCCGGGGACCACGCCGAGGACCAGCGTGGCGAGCACGCCGATGACCAGGGCCGCGGAGGTGAGCGCCCCGGGCACGGTCACCGTCGGGGTGGCCTCACCCGGCTCCGAGAGCCACATCATCACCACGACCCGCAGGTACGGGAACGCCAGCACCATGCTGGTCAGCACACCCGCGATCACCAGCCAGGCCTGGTTCGCCTCCAACGCCGGCCCGAAGACCGCGAACTTGCTGGTGAAGCCGCTGGTGAGCGGGATGCCGGCGAACGCCAGCAGGATGAACGTGAAGATCGCCGCGAAGAACGGCGAGCGGCGGCCCAGCCCGGCCCAGCGGGACAGGTGGGTGGCCTCCCCGTCGGCGTCCCGCACCAGCGTCACCACGGCGAACGCGGCGAGCACCGAGAAGCCGTACGCGGCGAGGTAGAACATCGTGCCGGACAGCCCCTCCTTGCTGGGCGCCAGCACACCCACCAGCAGGTAGCCGGCGTTCGCGATGGACGAGTAGGCCAGCAGCCGCTTGATGTCCGTCTGGGTGACCGCCAGCACCGCGCCGACCAGCATGGTCAGCACCGCCACCACGCCGATCACCGGCGTGAAGTCCCAGGAGGCGCCGGCGAACGCGACGTGGAACACGCGCAGCAGCGCACCGAACGCGGCGACCTTGGTGCAGGCGGCCATGAATCCGGTTACCGGCGTCGGTGCGCCCTGGTAGACATCAGGCGTCCAGACGTGGAACGGGGCCGCGGCGGCCTTGAAGAGCAGGCCGATGGCGAGCAGCGCCATGCCGGCGAAGAGCAGCACCTGGCTGGACGAGGACTCGCCGACCGCGGCGTGCACGGTGGCGAAGTCGACACCCGCGCCCCGGCCCGGGATCCCCGAGGTGAAGCCGTAGATCAGGGCCACGCCGAACAGGAAGAACGCCGAGGCGTACGCGCCGAGCAGGAAGTACTTCATCGCCGCCTCCTGGCTCAGCAGCCGCCGGCGGCGGGCCAGCGCGCAGAGCAGGTAGAGCGGCAGGGAGAACACCTCGAGCGAGATGAACATGGTCAGCAGGTCGTTCGCCGCCACGAAGATCAGCATGCCGCCGATCGCGAACGAGATCAGCGGGTAGACCTCGGTGGCCCCACCGACGCCCTCGGCCTGCTTGCGGTCCTCCGGCGACTCGGCGGTCACCGCGGCGTGCGCCACGAAGGCGCCGCCCCGCTCCACCGTGCGCTCGCCGACGAGCAGCAGGGCCATCACGGCCAGGACCAGGATCGCGCCCTGGAGGAAGAGCGTCGGCCCGTCCACCGCGAGCGCGCCGCCGGCGGTGATCACCCGGACCTCGGACTTGAGGATCACCATGGTGATCGCGGCGAGCGCCGCCACCAGGGCGAGCCCGAGCTGCACCGCGTTGCGCAGGCGGCGGGGCACGAACGCCTCGACCAGGACGCCCAGCAGGGCGGCGCCCAGCATGATCAGGATCGGAGCGAGCGCCGCGTAGTCGATCGACGGCAGCTTGAGCTCGGTCATTTCGCGGCCTCCTGGACGCTTCCGACCTCAGGGGCGGGGTCGGACTTGCCGACGTCCTGCATGGTCGCCTGGACGGCGGGGTTGATGACATCGGTGACCGGCTTGGGATAGAAGCCGAGCAGCACGATCAGCGCGATCAGCGGCGCGACGACCACCTTCTCGCGCAGGCTGAGGTCGCGCCGCATGCCCTCGACCTCGGTCAGCGCCGGGTTCAGCGTGCCCTGGGTGGTGCGCTGCACCATCCACAGCACGTACGCCGCGGCCAGGATGATGCCGAGCGTGGCGATCACCGCGACCGGCTTGTTGACGGTGAACGTGCCGATCAGCACCAGGAACTCGGAGACGAACGGCGCCGTGCCGGGCAGCGCCAGCGAGGCCAGACCGGCGAAGAAGAGCACGCCGGCCAGCACCGGCACCAGCTTGCCCGCGCCGCCGAAGTCGCTGATCAGCGCCGAACCGCGCCGGGCGATCAGCATGCCGACCACGAGGAACAGCAGGCCGGTGGCGAGGCCGTGGTTGAGCATGTAGAGCACCGCGCCGGTGCCGGCCTGGGTGGTGAAGGCGAAGATGCCCACGCCGATGAACCCGAAGTGCGCGATCGAGGTGTACGACACCAGCCGCTTCAGGTCGTTCTGCCCGACCGCCAGCAGCGCGGCGTAGATGATGCCGATCACGCCGAGCGCCAGCGCCCACGGCGCGAACCAGCGCGACGCCTCCGGGAACAGCGGCAGGCAGTAGCGCAGGATGCCGAACGTGCCCACCTTGTCCAGCACGCCGACCAGCAGCGCGGCGGCACCGGCCGGGGCGGCGCCACCGGCGTCCGGCAGCCAGGTGTGGAACGGGAAGAACGGCGCCTTGATCGCGAACGCCAGGAAGAAGCCGAGGAACAGCCAGCGGGCGGTGTTGGTGGCGAACTCCGCCTGGCTCAGCGTCTGCCAGTCGAAGGTCTTGCCGCCGACCACCCAGAGGCCGATCACCGCGGCCAGCATGAACAGGCCGCCGACGAGCGAGTAGAGGAAGAACTTCACCGCCGCGTACTGCCGCTGGTGGCCACCGTAGCTGCCGATCAGGAAGTACATCGGCACGAGCATGACCTCGAAGAACACGTAGAACAGGAAGACGTCGGCGGCGGCGAAGACGCCGATCATCGTGCACTCGAGGACGAGCAGCAGCGCGAAGTAGACGGGCACCGAGCGCTTCGACGACTCGGCGTCGTGCCAGGACGCCAGGATGACCAGCGGCACCAGGATCGCGATCAGCATCAGCATCACCAGCGCGATGCCGTCCACCTCGAAGGTGAACCGCACGCCCCAGTTCGGGATCCACGGGTACGACTCGCGGAACTGGAACCGGTCGCCGCCGGCGGAGAAGGCGAACCACATCACCACCGAGAGCACCAGCACCAGCAGCGACCAGCCGAACGCCACCAGCTTGGCCAGATCCGGCCGGCTGCGTGGCAGCAGCGCCACCACCAGGGCGCCGACCAGCGGCGCCACGGTCAGCACCGAGAGGAACGGGAAGTTGGACATTATTCGGCCTTACCTCCGTCGTGACTGCGTGGCCCGCCGGCGGGGGCGGCCGCGTTGCTGTCGATCACGCCAGCCACCCCGCCTGCACCGCCAGGAACGCCGCCACCACGAGCAGCGCGCCGGTCAGGATCGAGGTCGCGTACGACCGCACGAAGCCGGTCTGCAGCCGCCGGAGCCGGCCCGAGCCACCGCCCACCGCGGCGGCGAGGCCGTTGACCAGCCCGTCGACGCCCCGGTTGTCGAGGAACACCAGCGCCCGGGTGAGGAAGATGCCCGGCTTCTCGAAGACCGCCTCGTTGAAGGCGTCCGTGTAGAGGTTGCGGCGGGCGGCGGTGACCACCACGCCGGCCGGCTGCGGCTCGGTGGCCGTGCCGTTGCGGAACAGGAACCAGGCCAGCCCGGCGCCGAGCACAGTGATCAGGATGGAGAGGATGGTGATCACGGTGTGCGAGAGCACGCCGTGCGCCTCACCGCCCGCCTCCTCGCCGAGCACCGGCGTCAGCCAGGACACCACGCTGTCGTTCAAGGTCATCAGACCACCGGCCACCACCGAACCGGCGGCGAGCAGGATCAGCGGGATCGTCATGAGCTTCGGCGACTCGTGCGGGTGCTCGATGTCCTCGGTCCACCGCTTCGGGCCGTGGAAGGTGAGCACGAAGAGCCGGGTCATGTAGAACGCGGTGAGGCCGGCGCCGAGGAGCGCCGCGCCACCGAAGAGCCAGGCGGTCCAGCCCTCCCGCTCGAACGCGGACGCGATGATCGGCTCCTTGGAGAAGTAGCCGGAGAGCGGCGGGATGCCGATGATGGCCAGCCAGCCCATCATGAAGGTCAGCCAGGTGATCTTCATGTACTTCGACAGCCCGCCGAAGCGGCGGATGTCCACCTGGTCGTTCATGCCGTGCATGACCGAGCCGGCGCCGAGGAACATGTTGGCCTTGAAGAAGCCGTGCGCCAGCAGGTGGATGATGGCCAGCGCGTACGCGCCTCCACCCAGGCCGACGCCGAGGAACATGTAGCCGATCTGGCTGACCGTGGACCAGGCCAGCACCCGCTTGATGTCGTCCTTCGCGGCGCCGATGACGCAGCCCAGCAGCAACGTGAGCGCGCCGACGCTGACCACCACGAGCTGGAGCGTCTCGTTCGCCGAGAAGATCGGGTTGGAGCGGGCGATCAGGTAGACGCCCGCGGTGACCATGGTCGCGGCGTGGATCAGCGCGGAGACCGGGGTGGGGCCCTCCATCGCGTCCGGCAGCCACGCCTGGAGCGGGAACTGGCCGGACTTGCCGGCCGCGCCGAGGAGCAGCAGCAGTCCGAGCACCAGCACCGTGGTCGAGGTCATCGAGCCGACCCCGTTGAACACCTCGTCGTACTGGGTCGTGCCGAGCATGGCGAACATGACGAAGATGCCGATGGCCAGGCCGGCGTCGCCGACCCGGTTCATCAGGAACGCCTTCTTGCCCGCGGTGGCCGCGCTCGGCCGGCCGTACCAGAAGGAGATCAGCAGGTACGACGCCAGGCCGACGCCCTCCCAGCCGAAGTAGAGCATCACGTAGTTGTTGCCGAGCACCAGCAGCAGCATCGCGGCGACGAACAGGTTGAAGTACCCGAAGAACCGCCGCCGGCCCTCGTCGTGCGCCATGTACTCCACGGCGTAGAGGTGGATCAGGAAACCCACCCCGGTGATCAGCAGGACGAACACCGCGGCCAGCGGGTCGAAGAGCAGACCGAAGTCCACCTTCAGGTCGCCGACGGTGATGAACTGCCAGAGGCTCGACTGGACCTGCTTGTTCTCCAGGCCGCGGAGCTGGAAGAAGTAGGTCAGCCCGAGCACGAACGCGGCGCCGATGGCGGCCACGCCCAGCCAGTGACCCCAGCGGTCGGCCCGCCTGCCGAGCAGCAGCAGGACCGCCGCGCTGACCAGCGGGATCGCCACCAGCAGCCAGACGCTGCCCAGCAGGCCATCCGCAGTAGCGAATTCCACAGTCTGTTCCACCGCAGACCCCTCAGTACTTCAGCAGGTTGGCGTCGTCGACGCTGGCCGAGCGCCGGGTCCGGAAGATCGCCATGATGATCGCGAGCCCGACCACGACCTCGGCCGCCGCGACCACCATCACGAAGAACGCCATGATCTGGCCGTTCAGGTCACCGTTGATCCGGCTGAACGTGACCAGGGTAAGGTTGGCCGCGTTGAGCATCAGCTCGACGCACATGAACAGCACGATCGCGTTGCGCCGGACCAGCACGCCCACGGCGCCGATGGTGAACAGCACCGCCGCGAGGATCAGGTAGTAGTCGGGGGTCACTTCTCCGTACCCTTCAGTGCGGTCTCCTCCGACGTCAGCTCGCGCACCGGCATGATCTCCGGGATGCCGCGGTCGGTCAGCCGGCCGTCCGGCAGGCGGGCCGGCGTGGCCACCGAGGACGAGGTGGCGAAGACGCCCGGGCCCGGCTTCGGGCCGGGGTAGTTGCCCGGACGGAACCGCGCCTTCATGGTGGCGACCTGGTCCATCCGGTCCTCCTTGCGCCGCTCCACGTGCGCCAGCACCATCGCGCCCACCGCGGCCGTGATCAGCAGCGCCGAGGTCAGCTCGAAGGCGAAGACGTACTTGGTGAAGAGCAGCCGGGCGATGCCCTGCACGTTGCCCTCGGCGTTCGCCTGGTCCAGCCCGACCGCCTGGACGCCCTTCAGCGCCCGGTAGAGCCCGGTGCCGACCAGGCCGGCGAAGCCGAGCCCGAGCACCACCGCGGCGACCCGCTGGCCGCGCAACGTCTCGATCAGCGAGTCGGACGCGTCCCGGCCGACGAGCATCAGCACGAACAGGAACAACATCATGATCGCGCCGGTGTAGACGATGATCTGCACCATGCCGATGAACGGCCCGGCCTGGAGCACGTAGAACACGCCCAGGCAGAGCATGGTCAGCACCAGCCAGAGCGCGGAGTGCACCGCGTTGCGGGCCCACACCATGCCGAGCGCCCCGATCAGGGCCAACGGCGCGAGGATCCAGAAGGTGACCTCCTCGCCCCCGGACACCTCGCCCGCCGCGGCGAGCACAGTCTGCGTGGTCATACCCCTGCTCCCTTGCCCGCCTCGGACCGCTGCGCGGCCTGCTCGGCGCCGGGGAAGGTCACGCCGGGGTGCTCCTCCACCGGATACCGGCCGCCCGCCGGCGACTGCTCGGCGCCGGCCGAGGTGCCCGGGTTGGTGAGCGCGCCGACGTAGTAGTCCTTCTCGCTGTCACCGAGCCGCATCGGGTGCGGCGGCTGCTCCATGCCCTCGAGCAGCGGCGCGAGCAACTGCTCCTTCGTGAAGATCAGGTCCTGCCGGTTGTCCCGGGCCAGCTCGTACTCGTTGCTCATGGTGAGCGAACGGGTCGGGCAGGCCTCGATGCAGAGCCCGCAGAAGATGCACCGGGCGTAGTTGATCTGGTAGTTGCTGGCGTACCGCTCACCCGGGGAGAAGCGCTGCTCCTCGGTGTTGTCGCCACCCTCCACGTAGATCGCGTCGGCCGGGCAGGCCCAGGCGCACAGCTCGCAGCCGATGCACTTCTCCAGCCCGTCCGGGTGCCGGTTGAGGATGTGCCGCCCGTGGTAGCGCGGCGCCGAGACCGGCGGCTTGAACGGGTAGTCGGTGGTGACGACCTTCTTGAACATGTGCGAGAAGGTGACCCCGAAGCCCTTGAACGTTCCGGTGATCGCGCCCACGTCACACCTCCCTGGACTCGGAGCCGGCGACGACGTTCGCCGGCTCCCGCTCGGCGACCACGCGCTTGGTACGCGGGCTCGGCGGAACCTGAAGATCCATCGGTGGCAGCGGGAAGCTGCCGTACGGGCGGCTGTCCGCCTGCTCCTGCGGCGACGGCTTCGGCTGCTTCTTGCGGCTCGGCCAGAAGAGCGTGGCCAGCAGCAGCACGCCCGCGCCGACGGCGGTGACGAGCAGCCGGTCCCTGGTCTGCCAGTCCTCGATCGAGCGGAGCCCGGCGAGCACCAGGATCCAGACCAGGTTGATCGGCAGCAGGACCTTCCAACCGAAGCGCATGAACTGGTCGTACCGGAGCCGGGGCAGCGTGCCGCGGAGCCAGACGAACACGAAGACCAGCAGGATCACCTTGCCGAAGAACCACAGCATCGGCCACCAACCGTCGTTGGCGCCCGACCAGAGCGTGATCGGCCAGGGTGCCCGCCAGCCGCCGAGGAACAGCGTGGTGGTGACCGCGGACATGCTCACCATGGCCACGTACTCGGAGAGCATGAAGAGCGCGAACTTCAGCGAGCTGTATTCGGTCATGAAGCCCGCGACCAGCTCCGACTCCGCCTCCGGCAGGTCGAACGGCGCCCGGTTGGTCTCACCGACCATGGCGATGAAGAAGATGATGAAGCTGGGCAGCAGCAGGATCGCGTACCAGCCGGGGGTGGGCAGCTCGAACCCGCCGATGCTCAGCCGGGTGGCGTCGCCCTGCGCGGCGACGATCCCGCTCGTCGACATCGTGCCGGCCGTCATGAACACGGCCACGATGCTCAGCCCCATGGCGACCTCGTAGGAGATCATCTGGGCGCTGGAGCGCAGGCCGCCGAGCAGCGGGTAGGTCGAGCCGGAGGCCCAGCCGCCGAGCACGATGCCGTAGACGCCCATCGAGGAGCAGGCCAGGATCACCAGCACCGCCACCGGCACGTCGGTGACCTGGAGCGGCGTCCAGTGGCCGAAGATGCTCACGCTCGGGCCGAACGGGATCACCGACAGCGCGGTGACCGCGGAGATCACCGAGATGGTCGGCGCGAAGAAGAAGACCACCTTGTCGGCGGCGCGCGGGAGGATGTCCTCCTTGAACGCCATCTTCAGGCCGTCGGCGAGCGTCTGGAGCAGGCCGAACGGGCCGACCTGGTTGGGGCCGGGGCGGACCGCCATCCGGCCGACCACCCGCCGCTCGAACCAGACGCCGAGCAGCGTGGCCAGCAGGCCGAACGCGAACGCGAAGACGATCTTCCCGAGGACCAGCCACCACGGGTCCTTGCCGAAGTCGGCGAGCGTCGGGTCCTGCGCCGCGAGGACGACGGTATTCACTCGGAGACACCCCCTGCGTTGAGGAGCGGACCCGGGCGGGCGGCGGCGTCCGCGGCGACAGGCGCCGCGGTCACCGTGACCACGTGACCGGAGGTCGCGCCGAGGCTGCGTCGCACGGTCGAGCCGGGTGAGTTGGTCGGCAGCCAGACGACGCCGTCCGGCATCTCGCTGATCGCCGCCGGCAGGGTGACCGCGCCGCGGTCGGTGCCGACCGTGACCGGGTCGCCGTCGGCCACGCCGAGCGCCTCGGCGGTGCCCTTGCCCAGCCGGACGACCGGCGGGCGGGCGGTGCCGGCGAGGTGCTCGTCGCCGTCGGTGAGGCTGCCCAGGTCGACGAGCTGGTGCCAGGTCGACAGCACGGCCTCGCCCGGACCGGGCTGCGGCACGGCGGCCGGCTCGACCGAGGGCGCGGACGGCCGGGACGTCCGGGTGCGCGGCAGCGCGCCCAGCTCGCGGCGCACGCTCATCACGTCACCGGCGCCGAGCCGCACGTCGAGCTGCGCGGCGATCGCGTCGAGCACCCGGCCGTCGGTCATCGCGCCGGTGTCGAGCACCCGGTCGAAGGTGCGCAGCCGGCCCTCCCAGTCGAGGAAGCTGCCGGCCTTCTCGACCGCCGGGGCGACCGGGAAGACCACGTCGGCCCGGCGGGCCACCGCGCTCATCCGCAGCTCCAGGCTGACCAGGAACGGCACCGCGTCCAGGGCCGCTTCGGCCCGGCGCGGGTCGGCCAGGTCGGCCGGATCGACGCCGGCCACCACGAGCGCGCCGAGCGCGCCGTCGGCCGCCGCGGCGAGGATGCCGTCGGTGTCGCGACCGGCCTGGCTGGGGATCACCCCGGCCGGCAGGTCCCACGCCTCACCCAGCTCGGCGCGGGCGGCCGGCTCGGTGACCACCCGGCCGCCGGGGAGCAGGTTGGGCAGGCAGCCCGCGTCGACCGCGCCGCGGTCACCCGCGCGCCGCGGCACCCAGGCCAGCCGGGCGCCGGTACGCCGGGCCACGTCCGCCGCCGCGGAGAGGCCACCGGGCACCGCGCCCAGCCGCTCACCGACGATCAGGATGGCGCCGGGCTGCCCCAGCGCCTCGGCCACGGTGGCGTGCTCGGCCAGCACGCTCGCCTCCTCGCCCGGCACCACCCGGGCCAGCTTGGCCCCGAGCTTCTCCAGGCCGCGGGTCGCGAACGGCGCGATCGCGTACACCGTGAGCTTCTTCTTCAGGTACGCCTTGCGCAGTCGCAGGAAGAGGATCGGGCACTCCTCCTCCGGCTCCAGGCCGACAAGCACCACGGCGGGCGCGTTCTCCACGTCCGCGTAGGTCACGTCGGTGACCCCGGCGACGTTGCTGGCCAGGAAGTCGGCCTCCTCGCGGGAGACCGGGCGGGCCCGGAAGTCGATGTCGTTGGTGTGCAGCGCGACCCGGGCGAACTTCGCGTACGCGTAGGCGTCCTCGACGGTGAGCCGGCCGCCGGTCAGCACGCCGGTGCCGGTGC
Organism: Micromonospora sp. NPDC051300; assembly: GCF_044455315.1. NCBI lineage: Bacteria > Bacillati > Actinomycetota > Actinomycetes > Micromonosporales > Micromonosporaceae > Micromonospora > Micromonospora sp. NPDC051300. The sequence goes on from NZ_JBITEP010000012.1 coordinate 70,919, forward strand.
CGGCGTCGCGGGCCGCGCGCAGCCCGTCAGCGGCCCGGGTGAACGCCTCGCTCCAGGACGCCTCGCGCAGCTCACCGGTCTTCTCGTCGCGCACCAGCGGGGTGGTGAGCCGGTCGAACGCGCGGGTGTACTGGAAGCCCCAGCGACCCTTGTCGCAGTTCCACTCCTCGTTCACCGCCGGGTCGTCGCCGGCCAGCCGGCGCAGCACCTTGCCCCGCCGCCAGTCGGTGCGCTGCGCGCAGCCGGCCGAGCAGTGCTCGCAGACGCTGGGTGAGGAGACCAGGTCGAACGGGCGGGAACGGAAGCGGTACTGCGCGCCGGTCAGCGCGCCGACCGGGCAGATCTGCACGGTGTTGCCGGAGAAGTACGAGTTGAACGGGACGTCCCCCTCGTCGCCGTCCTCACCGTACGCGTCGTCCCGGTAGATGTTGATCTCCTCGTGCGAGGAGCGTCCCATCAGGTCGATGAACTTGTCGCCGGCGATCTCCTCGGAGAACCGGGTGCACCGCTGGCAGAGCACGCACCGCTCGCGGTCGAGCAGCACCTGGGTGCTGATCGGCAGCGGCTTCGGGTACTCCCGCTTGTGCTCGTGGAACCGGGAGTCCGTACGGCCGGTGGACATCGCCTGGTTCTGCAGCGGGCACTCGCCGCCCTTGTCGCACATCGGGCAGTCCAGGGGGTGGTTGAGGAGCAGCAGCTCCATCACCCCCTCCTGGGCCTTCTTGGCGACCGGCGAGGTGAGCTGGGTCCGCACCACCATGCCGTCGGCGACGGTCTGGGTGCAGGAGGCGACCGGCTTGCGCTGGCCCTCCACCTCCACCAGGCACTGCCGGCAGGCGCCGGCCGGGGCCAGCAGCGGGTGGTCGCAGAAGCGCGGGATCTCCGTGCCCATCTGCTCGGCCACCCGGATCAGCAGCGACCCCTTGGGCGCGGTGACCTCGACGCCGTCGATGGTCAGCGTGACGGTCTCGGTCTGCTTGGCTACGTCGGTCATTAGTGGGCTCCCACCAGGGACTTGTCCGACAGCTTCGGCGCGGTACGTCCCTCGATGTAGTCGAGGTAGTCCTGCTTGAAGTACTTCAGCGAGGAGGTCACCGAGCTGGTCGCACCGTCACCCAGGCCGCAGAACGAACGGCCGAGGATGTTGTCGCAGGTGTCGAGCAGGGTGTCGAGGTCCTCGTGGGTGCCCTGGCCGGCGAGGATGCGCCGGTAGACCCGGACCATCCAGTAGTTGCCCTCCCGGCACGGGGTGCACTTGCCGCACGACTCGTGGTGATAGAACTCCAGCCACCGGTAGGTGGCGTACACCGGGCAGTCCTGGTCGGAGAAGATCTGGGTGGCCGTGGTGCCCAGGATCGAGCCGGCCGCCGCCACCCCCTCGAAGTCCAGCGGGACGTCCAGGTGCTCGGCGGTGAGCAGCGGCGTCGAGGAGCCGCCCGGGGTCCAGAACTTCAGCTCGTGCCCGGGCTTCATCCCGCCGGCCAGCTCGATCAGCTCGCGCAGCGTGATGCCCATCGAGGCCTCGTACTGCCCAGGGTTCGCGATCCGGCCGGAGAGCGAGTAGATCATCGGCCCGGACGACTTCTCCGTGCCCATGGTCTTCCACCAGTCCGCGCCGCCCAGCACGATCGGCGGCACGCTGGCGATGGTGCCGACGTTGTTGACCACGGTCGGGCTCGCGTACAGGCCGTGGGTCGCCGGGAACGGCGGGCGCAGCCGGGGCTGGCCCCGGAAGCCCTCCAGCGAGTCCAGCAGCGCGGTCTCCTCACCGCAGATGTACGCCCCGGCGCCGGAGTGCACCACCAGGTCCAGGTCGAACTTGGAGCCGAGGATGTTCCGGCCGAGGTAGCCCTTGGCGTAAGCCTCGTCGACCGCGCTGCGCAGCCGGCGGGCGGCGTGCACGGCCTCGCCCCGGATGTAGATGTAGGCCCGGCTGGCCCGGATCGCATAGGACGCGATGATCACGCCCTCGACCAGCGCGTGCGGGTCGTGCGTCATCAGCGGCAGGTCCTTGCAGGTGCCCGGCTCGCCCTCGTCGGCGTTCACCACCAGGTAGTGCGGCTTCCCGTCGCCCTGCGGGATGAAGCCCCACTTGAGCCCGGTCGGGAAGCCCGCGCCGCCCCGGCCGCGCAGCCCGGAGTCCTTGATGAGCTGGATCAGGTCGTCCGGGTGCGCCTTGAGCGCCTTGCGCAGGGCGGCGTAGCCGTCCAGCTTCTCGTAGGTGCCGAGTCGCCAGGCGTCCGGCGACGGCCAGCGCTTGGTCAGCACCGGCGTGAGCTTGGCCAGCGTCTCCGGCCGAGGCGTGGTCACTTCCGGACCCCCGTTCCGCTCGCGTCCGCCGGGTCGGCGCCGTCGGCGTCCGTACCGGCCTCGGCGTCCTTGAGGTTGCGCTCCTGCGCGCCGGCCGCGTCGCCGGCGGGCTTGCCGTCGCCGGCCGGCGGGTTCGCCGCCGCACCGGCCGCCTCCGCCGCCCGCGCGTCGCGGGGCGCCGGGGCCGGGCCGTCGGCCGGGACCTTGGTGCCGGGCGCGTCCGCCACCGCGGTCCGCGCGTCCGGCTGCCGGGTCTCGGCGGTACGCACCTGCGGCGACTTGTCGTCCGGCGCCTTCACGTCCGGCGCGGTGCTGCCGCTGGCCGCGGCGGGCGTCGCCGGCTCGGCCGCCTTCTCCGGCGCGGGGGCGGGCTTCTCGGCCTCGGCCTTCGCCTTCGCCTCGGCGGCGGCCCGGTCGGCGTCGGCCTTGCTGCGGATCGGCGTCTTCGGGTCGTAGCCCGGCACCGAGATGCCGTGCTGCTCGGCCAGGCGCAGGCCGCGCAGGCTCGGCTCACCCGGCCCGCCGTCGGCCACCGCACCGTCCCGCTCGTCGGCGAAACCGGCGAGCTGGACCGCCATCTCCTTCAGGGTGCAGAGCCGGGCGCCCCGGGTCGGCATCGGCCGGCCGCCGGCCTGCAACTCCTGCACCACGCCGAGCGCGCCCTGCGGCTCGACGTTGTCGAAGAAGTCGTAGTTGACGGTCATCACCGGGCCGTAGTCGCACGCCGCCAGGCACTCGGCGTGCTCCAGGGTGATCTTCCCGTCGGCGGTGGTCTCCTCGTGCCCGACGCCCAGGTGCTCGGCGAGCGTGTCGTAGACCACCTGCCCGCCGAGCACGTCGCACATCGTGTTGGTGCAGACGCTGACCAGGTAGTCGCCGGTCGGCTTGCGCTTGTACATGGTGTAGAAGGTGGCGACGGCGCCGACCTGGGCCTTGTTCAGCCCGAGCACCTCGGCGCAGAACTCGACGCCGGCCGGGGAGACGTAACCCTCCTCGGACTGGACCAGGTGCAGCAGCGGCAGCAGGGCCGAGCGGGACCGGTCCGCCGGGTAGCGGGCGATGATCTCGCGCGCCCGCAGCCGGGTCTCTTCGGTAAACGTGGTGCTCATCGGTCACAACCACCCATCACGGGGTCCAGCGAGGCGCCGCCGGCGATCACGTCGGCGATCAGGCCACCCTCGGCCATGGCCGGCAGGGCCTGGAGGTTGACGAAGCTCGGCTCCCGGTAGTGCACCCGGTAGGGCCGGGTGCCGCCGTCGGACACCGCGTGCACGCCCAGCTCGCCGCGGGGTGACTCGATGCCGACGTACACCTGGCCCGGCGGGACCCGGAAGCCCTCGGTGACGAGCTTGAAGTGGTGGATCAGCGACTCCATCGACTGACCCATGATCTTGGCGACGTGCTCCAGCGAGTTGCCCATGCCGTCCACGCCGATGGCGAGCTGCGCCGGCCAGGCGATCTTTTTGTCGGAGACCATCACCGGGCCCGGCTTCAACCGGTCGAGCGCCTGCTCGACCAGCTTCAGCGACTCGCGGATCTCGGCCAGCCGGACCAGGTAGCGGCCCCAGACGTCGCCGTCGGTGTGGGTCGGCACGTCGAACTCGTACGTCTCGTAGCCGCAGTACGGCATGGTCTTGCGCAGGTCCCAGGCGAGCCCCGCCGACCGGAGCACCGGGCCGGTGATGCCGAGCGCCACGCAGGCGGTGGTGTCGAGCACCGCCACGTTCTGGGTGCGCTCGATCCAGATCGGCTGCCCGGAGAGCAGGTTCTCGTACTCCTTGAGCTTCTTCGGCATCAGCACCAGGAAGTCGCGGATCTTGCGGATCGCGTCCTCCGGCACGTCCTGCGCCACCCCGCCCGGCCGCACGTACGCGTGGTTCATCCGCAGGCCGGTGATGGTCTCGAAGATGTCGAGGATGTACTCCCGCTCGCGGAAGCCGTACAACATCATGTTGATCGCGCCCAGCTCCATGCCGGTGGTGGCCAGCCAGACCAGGTGCGAGGAGATCCGGTTGAGCTCCATCATCAGCACCCGGATGGTGGTGGCCCGCTCGGTGACGTCGTCGGTGACGCCGAGCAGCTTCTCCACCGCGAGCGCGTACGCCGTCTCGTTGAAGATCGGCGAGAGGTAGTCCATCCGGGTCACGAACGTCGAGCCCTGGACCCAGTTGCGGTATTCCAGGTTCTTCTCGATGCCGGTGTGCAGGTAGCCGACGACCGAGCGGGCCTCGCGGACCGTCTCGCCCTCCAGCTCCAGGATCAGCCGGAGCACGCCGTGCGTGGACGGGTGCTGCGGACCCATGTTGACGACGATCCGCTCGTCGTTGATCGGGTCGGTGCCGGAGACGACCTGGTCCCAGTCCCCACCGGTGACGGTGAAGACCTTGCCCTCGGTGGTCTCGCGCTCGGTCGCGTAGTTCGACGTCGTCACTGGTAGGACCTCCTCCGGTCCGGCGGCGGGATCTCGGCGCCCTTGTACTCCACCGGGATGCCACCCAGCGGGTAGTCCTTGCGCTGCGGGTGCCCCTCCCAGTCGTCCGGCATGAGGATCCGGGTCAGGGCGGGGTGGCCGTCGAAGACGATGCCGAACATGTCGTACGTCTCCCGCTCCTGCCAGTCGGCGGTCGGGTAGACGGCGGTGACGCTCGGCAGGTGCGGGTCCTCGGCGGAGACCGCGGCCTCCAGCCGGACCAGCCGCCGGTAGGTCATCGAGGTGAGCTGGTAGACCACGTGCAACCGGCGCCCGTCGGCGCTCAGGTAGTCCACCCCGGACACCGAGGAGCAGAGCTCGAAGCGCAGCGACATGTCGTCGCGCATCACCTGGCAGACCTCGGCGATGCGCTCCGGCCGTACGTGCAGGGTCAGCTCGCCCCGGTCGACCACGACCTTCTCGATCGCGTCGCCGAACTGCGGGTACGCCTCCTCCAGCGCGTCGCGCACCTCGTCGAAGTAGCTCCCGTACGGCCGGGCGGCCTCCTCGATCGGCTTGCGCTGGCGGACCAGGCCGCCGTAGCCGGAGACGTCGCCGCTGCCCTGGTTGCCGAACATGCCCCGACCGGCCGGGCTGGCCGGCGGGTACTCGGCCGGCGCGGTGCCGCTGGCGCCGGCCGGGACGCTGGGTACCGGCACCCCGCCGTCGTCGTTCCGGTCGTTGCTCACTTGGGTCCCCCCTGCGTCTGGAGGTGGTTCTGCGCCTTCATCCAGTTCTCGATCCGCAACTGCTCCTCGCGCCCCTCGCGGACGGCCTTCGTCCACTCGGCACGGCGGGCCTTGTCGTTGCGGTACGACGACGGCATCGAGCCGTACGGGACGACCGGCACGTCGCCGCGCTCCTTGCGGGCCTCGAGCATCTTGCGGCCGTTCGGGCCCAGCGGCTCGTACATGATCTTCTCGCGGAGCTTGAGCACCGCGTCGATGAGCATCTCCGGCCGGGGCGGGCAGCCGGGGAGGTACATGTCGACCGGGACGACGTGGTCGACGCCCTGCACGATGGCGTAGTTGTTGAACATGCCGCCGCTGCTGGCGCAGACACCCATCGAGATGACCCAGCGGGGCTCGGCCATCTGGTCGTAGATCTGCCGCAGGACCGGGGCCATCTTCTGGCTGACCCGGCCGGCCACGATCATCAGGTCCGCCTGCCGGGGCGAGGCGCGGAAGACCTCCATGCCCCACCGGCCCATGTCGTAGTGCGGGCCCCCCGCGGCCATCATCTCGATGGCGCAGCAGGCCAGGCCGAACGTGGCGCCCCAGACGGACGACTTCCGCGACCAGTTGACCAGCTTCTCGACGCTGGTGAGCAGGACGCCGGAGGGAAGCTTCTCCTCGATGCCCATCTGCTACCTCCTCAGTCCCAGTCCAGGCCGCCGCGCCGCCAGACGTAGGCGTAGGCGACGAAGACCGCGACGATGAACATGACCATCTCCACGAAGCCGAAGATCGGCAGGGCGTCGAAGGAGACCGCCCAGGGGTAGAGGAAGATGATCTCGATGTCGAAGACGATGAAGAGCATCGCCGTCAGGTAGAACTTGATCGGGAACCGGCCGCCGCCGACCGGCTGCGGGCTCGGCTCGATGCCACACTCGTACGCCTCGAGCTTGGCCTTGTTCAGACGCCGGGGGCCGGCGAATCGGGCGGCGGCCACGGAGAACAGCGCGAACCCCGCGGCGAGGGCGAACAGCCCGATGATGGGTGCATAAGGAGAGAGCGTCATCGTTGTCCCCTGCTCGTCCTTCCCTGACCTCGGTGGTTGGCCAAAATCACACTATTCACGTCCCTCACGACCTCGGTCGGCGGGGGTCGATCTCCGTCCGACCCGTGGGCGGTGGTCTCCTACACGGCCGGCGCCACCCTCGTCATGGCGTTGATGACCCGGTCCATGGCGTCTCCACCACGTGGGTCGGTGAGGTTCGCCAGCAGCTTGAGCACGAAGCGCATCAACATCGGGTGCGGCATGCCATGCTTGGTGGCCATCCGCATCACCTCGGGGCGGCCGATCAGCTTCACGAAGATGCCGCCGAGCCGGTAGTAGCCGCCGAAGCGGGCCTTCAGCTCCTGCGGGTAGGCCATCAGCGCGCGCTCCCGCTCGGCGCCGGCCGGGCGGGCCAGCGCCTGCACCGCGACCTCCGCGGCCAGCTCGCCGGACTCCATCGCGTACGCGATGCCCTCGCCGTTGAACGGGTTCACCATGCCGCCGGAGTCGCCGACGAGCAGCACGCCCCGGCTGTAGTGCGGGACCCGGTTGAAGCCCATCGGCAGGGCGGCGCCGAGGATCGGACCCTCCGCGTTGGCCTCGTCGGTCATCCCCCAGTCCTCCGGGGTGTTGGCCAGCCAGTCGGTGAGCAGCCTGCGGTAGTTCGTCTTGCCGAAGGCCGATGAGGAGTTGAGCACGCCGAGGCCGACGTTCACCCGGCCGTCACCGAGCCCGAAGATCCAGCCGTAGCCGGGCAGGAGCGCGTCGTTGCCCTTCGACCGCAGCTCCAGCCAGGACTCCAGGTAGTCGTCGTCGTGCTTGGCGGGCGAGCGGTAGTAGCGGCGGACCGCCACGCCGATCGGCCGGTCCTCCCGCTTGGCCATGCCGAGCGCGAGCGGGAAGCGGCCGGAGACGCCGTCCGCGGCGACCACCAGCGGCGCGTGGAAGGTGGCCGGCTCCTTGCCCGGTCCGACCTCGGCCTGCACCCCGATCACCCGGTCGTCCGCGTCGAGCACCGGGCCGAGGACGTTGACGCCGGTGCGCAGCTCCGCGCCGGCGGTGACCGCCTGCCGGGCGAGCAGGTCGTCGAAGTCGAGCCGGGTCCGGACCAGGCCGTAGTTGGGGAAGCTGGCCAGGTCGGGCCAGTCCAGCTCCAGGCGGACGCCGCCGCCGATCACCCGCAGGCCCTTGTTGTGCAGCCACCCGGCCTCGGGCGAGGTGTCCACGCCCATCCGGACGAGCTGGCGCACGGCGCGGGGCGTGAGCCCGTCGCCGCAGACCTTCTCCCGGGGAAACTCCGTCTTCTCCAGCAGCAGCACGCGTACGCCGTGCCGCGCCAGGTGGTATGCCGTGGCCGATCCTCCGGGACCGGCGCCCACGACGATGACGTCGGCGTCGTTCTCCACCGCGGTCATCCGCGCCTCCTCCCGCATGCTCGTGAAATGCTTCACAAGCCGATCGGGTTGGAGTCTATGACCGGCGTTACACCTGTATGCGCCCAGGGGGGCCTAACTTCTCGGAAACCGGCCGGTAAGAGTGTGGAGATCGGTCACGGGTGGGCCGGCGCGGCCGGTCCGAGGCCGGCGTCGAGCCGGATCGTCTCGGGCAGGTGGTCGCGCAGCGCGCCACCGGCCGCCCGGTCCAGCGCCGCCAGCACCTCGGCGACCACCTGGCGGACCTCGGTCGGATCCGCGCCGGCCAACTCCTTGAGCTGCGCGATCAGCTCGGCGGCGTCGTCGTCGGTGGCGGTGTGGTCGGATCCGGTCATGGCCGCGAGCCTACGGCGCGAACCAGCCAGAAGTCCGACATTCACGAAATGGCCGGTGAACCGGCCGGGCGATCAGTTCCGGACCGCGCGGTGCAGCGCGACCACGCCGCCGGTCAGATTGCGCCACGCCACCCGACCCCAGCCGGCGGCGCCGACGCGGGCGGCCAGCGCCGCCTGGTCCGGCCACGCCCGGATCGACTCGGCGAGGTAGACGTAGGCGTCCGGGTTGCTCGACACCGCCCGCGCCACCGCCGGCAGCGACCGCATCAGGTACGACAGGTAGACCGTCCGGAACGCCGGGTTGACCGGGGTGCTGAACTCGCACACCACCAGCCGCCCGCCCGGCCGGGTGACCCGGGCCAGCTCGCGCAGGGCCGCGTCGGTGTCGTTCACGTTGCGCAGCGCGAAGGAGATGGTCACCGCGTCGAAGCTGGCGTCGGCGAACGGCAGCCGCAACGCGTCCCCGGCCAGCAGCGGCACCGCCGGACGGGTGCGCTTGCCGGCGTGCAGCATGCCCAGCGACAGGTCGGCGCCGACCGCGTACGCGCCGGAGTGGGCCAGTTCCTCGGTGGAGACGCCGGTGCCGGCGCCGACGTCGAGCACCCGCTCGCCGGGACGCAGCCCGAGCGCCGCCCGGGTGGCCCGCCGCCAGGACCGGTCCTGCCCGAAGGAGAGCACGGTGTTGGTCAGGTCGTAACGGGCCGCCACGCCGTCGAACATGGCGGCGACCTCGTGCGGCTGCTTCTCCAGGCTGGCGCGCCGGCCCTGCGGGGAAGGACTGTTCACCCCTCCACTCTGCCAGCCCACCACCCCGGGTACGGCGCGGGGGCGAGGTGGTCGCCCACCTCGCCCCCGGCCGTGTCCGGTGCGACCGGCTCAGTCCTCGGTGCGCTCGTCGGTCGGCGCGACCAGGACCACCTTGCGACGCCGGGACAGCATCAGCAGCGCCGCGCCGGCGGCGAGCACGACCGCGCCGATGCCGCCGATCAGGCCCACCTGCATGCCGGTCACCGGCAGGCCGCCGTCACCGGTGCCACCACCGCTGCCACCGCCGGCGGTCGGGGTCGGGGTCGGCACCGCGGTCGCGCTGCCGCTCGGGGTCGGCTCGGCGGTCGGGGTCGGCTCGGCGGTCGGGGTGGGCGTCGGGTTCGGGGTCGGCTCCGCGCTCGGGTCGACGAAGACGTCGAACTGGGCGATGTTGTCGCCGTCGTCGACCTCGGAGAAGGTGCGACGCTGGGCCGAGCTGGCAACGCGCGGCGCCTCCTCGGGCTCACCGGCGGCGCGCTCCAGGCCCTCGGCCCAGACGAAGCCGGGCCGGAGCAGCTTCTCGGTCACGTCCGCGCCGACCTTCACCCGCACCGGGGCGGCGTAGTACTGGCCGGGCTTGAGCACCACGCCCCGGTCCACGCAGTACGCCTGCGCGACGCCGCCCAGCTCCTGCTCCTCGCACCCCTCGGGCAGCTCGGCGAAGGTGACGCCGGCCGGCAGCGTGATCCCGTACGCGACGCCGGTGGCCTTCTTGTCGCCGGCGTTGAAGACGGCCCAGTCCAGCGGCGCGGTCTCGCCCGGCCGGACCGGACGCAGGTTCGCCTCGCCGGTCTCGTCGCCGTCGACCTGCACGTCGGCGTGGACGTCCTGCACCCAGGTGGAGAGGTCGTAGCCGGAGGCGGCGACGGTGATGTCGTGGTCGACGGAGTCCAGGACGCCGTCGCCGTTGGCCGCGCTGATGGAGACCGTAAGCGTGCCGGCCGCGCCCTTGCCCCCGGTGGAGAAGAGCGGAATGCCGAAGTCCTCCGTGGTGCCGGCGGCCAGGTCGCCGAGCAGGCAGGAGAACGCGGTGCCGGAGACCTTGCAGCCGTCCGGGACGAGCACCCCCACCTTGCCGGGCTTGAGACCCTTCGTCTCCACCGTGACCCGGACGTCCTTGGCGTCGACCGTGCCGGTGGTGTTGTTCACCTGGAACTTGAACGGCTTGGCCTTGGCCGCGTCGACGCCCTTGGCCAGCTGGTAGCTGAGCGGGATGAGCTGGAGGTCGGCGTCGCCGGCGGCGTGCGCCGGACCGCTGACCGCGCCGAGGCCGGCGGTGGAGAGCAGGGCCACCACTCCGGCACGCGCCAGTGTGGATCGATAACGGAAGGTCATGGTTCCCCCGGGGGTAGGGACGCGCCGATCAGGCACGGAACGAACGGACGGTACCGGAGCGACGCGGCGCGGCGCCAGCGCTGCGCGGATGGAATTCCCATCTACCTCGACGAACAGCAGGGGCGGGATGGTCACCCATCCCGCCCCTGCCGCGGTGCGTTATGTGAACGGCCCTCATGGGCCGATGGAGGACGATCGTCAGACGGCCGACTTCTCGTCGCCCGGGGTCACCAGGACCACGCGACGACGGCGGGCGGCCATGAACAGCGCGCCACCGGCGGCCAGCACGGCCACGCCGACGCCGCCGAGCAGGCCGGCCTGCGGGCCGGTGACCGGCAGGCCACCGTCGTCGTCACCCTCGCCGCCACCGGAACCGCCCGCGGCGGCGGCGACCACGACAGCGTACGCGTCGGTGTTGTCGGTGGCGTCGACCTCGACGGGCGCGGCGGCCTCGGCGTTCGCCGGCAGGGCGCTGCGACCGGCGGTGCGGGCGGTGAGCGACTGGGTGCCCAGCGCCTCGACGGTGACCTTGCCGCCGCTGAGGCTGCCGGCCTTGACGTCCTTGCCGACGGTGAGCACGTGGTAGGCGCGGAGACCGGCGATCTGCTCGTCACCCGGCTTGTCCTTCGACTCCGGGATCAGGTCCAGGCTCGCGTAGGTGCAGACGCGGGAGGTCTTGGCGGCGTCGTCCACGCAGCCCTCCTCCACCTGGGCGAAGGTCACGCCCTTGGGCAGCTTGACCGAGATCTTCAGGCCGGACGCGGTGGCGTCGCCCTGGTTCCAGGTGCTGTAGATGAGCTGCGCGGTCTCACCGGCGTGCAGGTCGCCCACCACGGAGATCTTGTCGCCCTCGACCTTGACGGCCTTGTTCACGTCGCCGGCGACCACGGTCAGGTCCGGGCCGGTGCCCTCGACCTTGACCTTGACGGTCACCTCGTTGTTGGACTCGTCCGGGTCCGGGCCCTCGTGCAGGATGATCGCGCTGATCTCGCCGGCGTCGCCGACCCCGGCGCCCTTGCGCTTCAGCGGGAAGCCCCAGTCGACGTCCGCGCCGGCCTTCAGGGTGTCGCCCTGGATGCCGCAGAGGATGATGCCGTCCTCGCGCTTGTTGCAACCGGACTCGTCGATGTCTACCTTGCTGGTGTCGAGCTTGCTGATGTCCAGCCCGACCAGGATGCCCTTGGCGTCCACCTTGCTCTTGTTGAGCAGGGAGACGCTCGCGGTCTTGCCCGGCGCGCCCACGGCGATCGTGGTGCCGGTGGCCTCGATGGCGAGGTCGGCCGAGGCCGGCTCGGCCATCGCCGGCGCGGCGAAGAGGCCGGCGGCGAGGACGCCGGTGGCACCGGCGAGCACGCGACTACGGATAAGCATGGAAGTGGATCCCCCCGTGGGGTGCAGGAAAGGGTACGGGCGGGGACATTAGCGGTCTGCGATCTTCCCCGCCATCCCGCCCGGCGGACGTTCACCACCTGCACACCTAAGGATCGCTTAAAGGTGGTCCGAATTGATCGCTCTTGCTCCCCTGCGCCCCGGCTCGCGGCCGGACGACCAGCCCGCCGGAAGCACCCTTTCGCCCAGCAACCATCGACCGTTCGACCGAGCATCGACGCCGCACACGCCGTCACCGACCGTGCGGGAACCCACGCGAGCGGTCAGTTCACCTCCACCAGCGGCAACGACCGGCCGGCACCGCCGCCCGGCAGGGCGATCGACGAGAAGTGCGAGACCACCCGGTCGTCGCTCGGGTCGTCGGCGGGGGTGTGGTGCACCGCGAGCCGGTGGTAGAGCGTGTCCCGCTGGGCCGGGATCCGGTCCGCCGAGCGGATCATGCCGATCAGCTCGTGCAGGTTGGACCGGTGCCGGGCGCCGGCGGAGGAGATGACGTTCTCCTCCAGCATGATCGAGCCGAGGTCGTCCACACCCATGTGCAGGGCGAGCTGCCCGACGTCCTTGCCGGTGGTGAGCCAGGACGCCTGCAGGTGCGGCACCGTCTCGAAGAAGAGCCGGGCCACCGCGACCAGGCGCAGGTATTCCAGCGCGGTGGCCTGGGTGCGGCCCTTCAGGTGGTTGTTCTCCGGCTGGTAGGTCCACGGGATGAAGGCGCGGAAGCCGCCGGTGCGGTCCTGCACGTCCCGGATCATCCGCAGGTGCTCGATCCGCTCCGCGTTGGTCTCGCCGGTGCCCATCATCATGGTCGCGGTCGACTCCAGGCCCTGCCGGTGCGCCAACTCCATCACCTCGAGCCAGCGCGCGCCGGACTCCTTCAGCGGGGCGATCGCCTTGCGCGGCCGGTCCGGCAGCATCTCGGCGCCGGCGCCGGCGATCGAGTCCAGGCCGGCGGCCTTGATCCGCGCGATGGCCTCGTCGAGGCTCACCCCGGAGACCTTCGCCATGTGCAGGATCTCGCTCGGGCCGATCGAGTGGATGGCGAGCTGGGGATAGGCCTGCTTGACCGAGGAGAACAGCTCCTCGTAGTAGTCCACGCCGTAGTCGGGGTGGTGCCCGCCCTGGAGCATCACCTGGGTGGCGCCCAGTTCGACCGCCTCGCCGCAGCGGCGCAGGATCTCCTCGGTCGGGTGGGTCCAGCCCTCGGCGTGCTTGGGCGCCCGGTAGAACGCGCAGAACTTGCACGCCGTCACGCAGACGTTCGTGTAGTTGATGTTGCGGTCGATCAGGTACGTGACGATGTTGTCCGGGTAGCGGCGCCGCCGGACCGCGTCGGCCGCCTCGCCAAGCGCGTGGAAGGGCGCCTCGGTGTAGAGCAGCAGGGCCTCCTCGGGCGTGATCCGCCCGCCGTCCGCGCCACGCTGCAGGATGTCGTCGATCTCCCGGCTCACCGTCACGCCTCCGAGCCTACGTCGCCTCGGAAGGGTTCCGTCCCGCCGGTGCCACCTGTGTGATCCAGCGCCGCCGCCTCAGAATTTATTATCAAGATCAAAATAAAATTTTATTCGCTGATTGACAAGACATGGGAGTCAATCGCATCATCTTGTTCGACATCCACCCGCACCATGGGACGCGACATGAGCGAAACGGACACCGCTCCGGGCATTGCCGCACGATGCCGAGCAGACGGCGGACTAACGGAAACAACCCTCGGCAAGTTGCGGGACGAGTTGGGTTACCGGAAGCTCGGGCGCTGGGTTCTCGCGGAGATCGCTGACACGCTTCGAGCGACTGGCCTCGGCTTCTTCCCCGCCGACAGGCTCGACGCGGCGCTCAACACCGAGCCACGCCAATGGCAGACGGTCTGGATCTACGCCCGGGACAGCAGTCCCCGATCACGTGTGATCGACGCCGTGCTTCACCCCGATGACTGCGACGTCCGAACGGAACTCGAGGCCATCGGTACGAGGACCGCCGCCGGGCTGAGCCACCGGCAGAAGCTCGACCTCATCAGAGAAATCGTCAACGCCTGACCCCGGCACCCGTCGCAGCAGCAGAGCAGAAAGGCCGTCGCCCCTTGACCGCCCACGTCTTCGTCGATGAGACCAAGGAACGTGGTCTCATCGTCGCCGCCGTGGTCGTGCCTGTGGCCGACCTAGCCGCTGCGCGCCGGGCGACCCGTGATCTGATCCTGCCCGGCCAGCGTCGCATCCACTTCCACAAGGAGAGGGACGATCGGCGCCGTCAGATCATCGACCGGTTTCTCGCGCTACCCGCCCACGTCGTCATCTTCGACGCGAAGGCGCACCGTAACGCGCGGGGCGCTCGCGAAGCCTGCATCGTATCTTTGGTCGAGCACTCAGCGAAGATCGGGGCCGTCCGCCTGGTCCTGGAACGTGACGACTCGACCTTTCGAGCTGATCAGCGCCTGCTCTTCGAGCAGGTCAGGAAGTGTGGCGTAGACGGCGCACTTCGCTATGACCAGCTACGTGCCCACGAAGAGTGCCTGCTGGCGATCCCCGACGCAGTGGCTTGGTGCTGGGCCAAGGGCGGACGCTGGAAGGACTCCATCCGCCGCATGATCAGCGAGTCGCGGCCGATCTGAACTTTCACAGACAGCGCAAGACCCGGCTCACCCACCGTCCGGAAGGCTGCCGGGTCCACTTCCATGGAGCTAATGCCCCTGGCAGTTGAAGGTTACCGCTGTCCGAACCGTTCGGACAAGGCAATGCCACGTTTGGCGGACCCTAAGGTACGACTCAACGCCATCGCCGATGGGCCCGCCGGCCGCCTCACGCGTCGTAGTCGACAGTCAGCCTGTCCGTCATCGGGCTGGACTGGCAGGTGAGCACGTATCCGGCGGCCACCTCGTCCGGCTCCAGCGCATAGTTGCGGGCCATCGTCACCTCGCCCTCCACCACCCGGGCCCGGCAGGTCGAGCAGACGCCGCCCTTGCAGGCGTACGGCAGCTCGCCGCGCACCCGCAGCGCCGCGTCCAGCACCCGCTCGTCCCGGGCCATCGTGAAGCTCGACGAACGCCCGTCCAGCACCAGCGTCACCTCGGTGCCCGACCCGTCACCCGGCCGCTCGGCCGGGCGGCGCGCCGGCTCCGCCGCGGAGTCCACGTGGAACAGCTCGGTGTGCACCGCCTTGTCGGGCAGACCGCGCGCGGCCAGCACCGCCTTGGCGTCCTCCACCATCCCGAAGGGGCCGCAGAGGAACCACTCCTCGATCTCGTCACCCGGCACCACGGTGTCGAGCAGCCGGGTCAGCCGGTCCGCGTCGATCCGCCCGGAGAGCAGCGGCGACTCGCCCATCTCGCGGGAGAGCACGTGCACCAGGTGCAGCCGGGTCGGATAGCGGTCCTTCAGGTCGGCCAACTCCTCGGCGTACATCACCGTGTTCGCCGTGCGGTTGCCGTACACCACTGTGAATGTGCTGGCCGGCTCGACGGCCAGCGCGGTCGCGGTCAGGCCGAGCACCGGCGTGATGCCGGAACCGGCGACCACCGCGCCGTAGCGGCGGACCCGGTCCGGGGCGAACGCGGAGGTGAAGTGCCCGAGCGGCGGCAGCACCTCGACGGTGTCGCCGTCGCGCAGCGCGCCGCAGGCGTACGCGGAGAACGCGCCGCCCGGCACCTCGCGCACCCCGATCCGCAACCGGCCGTGCCGGGCCAGGTCGTCCGGCGTGGAGCTGATCGAGTACGACCGCCGCGCCTCCTCGGCCTCCGGGTCGTCCGCGACCGCCGGACGGCGGACCGTGAGGTGCTGCCCGGCCCGGAACGCGAACGTCTCCCGCAACTCCTCGGGCACCGCGAAGGTGATCGACACCGAGTCGTCGGTGAGCCGGTCGACGGCGGCGACGGGCAGCGGGTGGAAGACCGGCCGGCGGCGCACCGGACGGGTGATGGTGACAGTCACAGCGCCTTCAGGTGGTCGAAGGGTTCGGAGCAGGAACGGCAGCGCCACAGCGCCTTGCAGGCGGTGGAGCCGAACCGGCTGACCTGGGTGGTCTCCGGCGATCCGCAGCGCGGGCAGCGGACCGCCAGGGTCAGCGGGACCACTGTGTCGTCGCCGCGCGGGGCGGGCGGCGCGATGCCGGCGGCGGCCAGCTTGGCCCGGCCGGTGTCGGAGATCCAGTCGGTGCTCCAGGCCGGGTGGTAGACCGTGCGGACCTCGGCGTCGGGGTGCCCGGCGGCGGCGAGCGCGCGGCGGATGTCGGCGCGGATCACGTCCATGGCCGGGCAGCCCGTGTAGGTGGGGGTGATGGTCACGACCACCCGACCGGTGTCCGGCTCCCGCTCGACCGCGCGCAGGATGCCCAGCTCGTCGATGGTGATCACCCGGATCTCCGGGTCCACCACCGCCGCCACTGCCGTCCTCGGGTCGGTCTCCGTGGTCACCATCTCGCCCCCGGGTGGGCACGGTGCAGCACCTGCATCTCGGCCAGCAGGTAGGACAGGTGCTCGGTGTGCACGCCGTCCCGGCCGCCGCCCGGCGCCCAGCTCGTCTCCGGGCGGGCCAGCGTCGCCTCGTCCAGCACCGCGGCCACGGTGGCGTCCACGTCGGCCCGCAGGGTGGCCGGGTCGACAGGCGCCCCCGGGCACGGGACGAACAGCTCGTGGACGTACGGCCAGACCTGGTCGACCGCGTCCTGCGCGCGGCGGTGCGACTCGTCGGTGCCGTCGCCGAGGCGCTTCATCCAGAGCGAGGCGTGGTCCAGGTGGTAGGCCGACTCCTTGCGCGCCTTCGCGCCGATGGCGGCCAGCCGCTCGTCGGCGCAGCCGGCCAGCGCGGTGTAGAGCGGCAGTTGCCAGGCGGCCAGGAAGAACAGCTTCGCCACGGTCACCGCGAAGTCGCCGTTGGGCAGCTCGACCAGCAGGCAATTGCGGAACTCCCGGTCGCCGCGCAGGTAGGCCAGCGCGTCCTCGTCCCGGCCCGCGCCCTCCAGCTCGCCCGCGTAGGTGAGCAGGAGCCGGGCGGCGCCGAGCTGGTCGAGGGCGATGTTGGCCAGCGCGATGTCCTCTTCCATCTCCGGCGCGCGGGTGGTCCACTCGCCGAGCCGCTGCGCCGCGATCAGCGCGTCGTCGCCGAGGCCGAGCGTGAAGTCGAAGACCGTCGTCACAGGTGCGACACCCCGTCCGGGACCTCGTAGAACGTCGGGTGGCGATAGACCTTGTCGGCCGCCGGGTCGAAGAAGGCGTCCTTCTCGTCCGGGCTGGACGCGGTGATCGCGCCCGCCGGCACCACCCAGATGGAGACGCCCTCCTGGCGGCGGGTGTAGAGGTCGCGGGCGTTGCGCAGCGCCAGCTCGGCGTCGGGGGCGTGCAGGCTGCCGACGTGGGTGTGCGACAGGCCGCGCCGGGCCCGCACGAAGACCTCCCACAGAGGTGAGGACTGGCCGGTCATGCGGAGCTGGCCGGGCGTGCCCTCACGGCCCTCGCTTCGCTCGGTGCGTTCGGTCATGCCGCCACCGCTTCCTTCCGGTCCGTCCGCTCCGCCCGCTTCGCGGCGTACGCCGCGGCGGCCTCCCGTACCCACGCGCCGTCGGCGTGGGCCCGCTGCCGGTGCGCCATCCGCTCCCGGTTGCACGGCCCGTTGCCCTTGATCACCCGCATCAGCTCGTCGTAGTCGGGCTGGGTGTAGTCGTACGCCTGGCGCTCGTCGTTGAAGCGCAGGTCCGGGTCGGGGATGCGCAGGCCGAGCACCTCGGCCTGGCCGACGCACATGTCGACGAAGCGCTGCCGCAGCTCGTCGTTGGAGAACCGCTTGATCTTCCAGGCCATCGACTGGGCGCTGTGCGTGGAGTCGCCGTCCGGCGGGCCGAACATGGCGAGCGACGGATACCACCAGCGGTCGACCGCGTCCTGGGCCATCGCCTTCTGCGCCTCGGTGCCGTGGGCCAACGTGTGCAGGATCTCGTAGCCCTGGCGCTGGTGGAACGACTCCTCCTTGCAGACCCGGATCATGGCCCGGGCGTAGGGGCCGTAGGAGCAGCGGCACAGCGGCACCTGGTTGACGATCGCCGCGCCGTCCACCAGCCAGCCGATCGCGCCCACGTCGGCCCAGGTCAGGGTGGGGTAGTTGAAGATCGAGCTGTACTTCTGGCGCCCGTTCAGCAGCAGCTCGACCAGCTCGTCGCGGCTGATGCCGAGCGTCTCGGCCGCCGCGTAGAGGTAGAGCCCGTGACCGGCCTCGTCCTGCACCTTGGCCAGCAGGATGGCCTTGCGTTTGAGCGAGGGGGCGCGGCTGATCCAGTTGCCCTCCGGCTGCATGCCGATGATCTCGGAGTGGGCGTGCTGGGCGATCTGCCGGATCAACGTCTTCCGGTACGCCTCAGGCATCCAGTCCCGGGGTTCGATCTTGTGGTCGGCGTCGATCACGTCGGCGAAGTAGGACTCGACGTCCTCGTCCGGCGCCGGGCCGCCCCGCCGGGCCCGCGCGGCCGCCTCGCGCAGCGCCGCCTCCGCGGCTTCCACCTCGCCGAGCAGGCCGCCGCCCGGAGCGTCCTCGGGTGGGGCGAAGTCATTGCCATACATGAAGCCAGTGTTACAGCTCGCGCCGGATGACACCAGAGGGTGTAACAGGATTCCGGAGACACCTTCGGTGACCGGCCGAACGCTCCTCGTGGTGGCCGCTGACCTGGAGAAACGGGTGTGACGTCGACCACTGGTCCGAAATGAAACCTCCCAAGGGCGGCATTGCGGGTCAATGTCCCGCCCACCCGGCGAGTCGCCGGGCGTCGGAATCTGGCGAAACGTCGGTCCGGAAGTAGACTTCCCCCGGCACACCGATCGGCTGCCGTTGATCGCCACCGCTCAGGCCACCGTCCCCCGGCCTTGTGGCGATCGGGCCGAACACATGCGCAAGCGCCGGTCCCCCCGGCCAGACATCTGGAGTTCACCCACTCATGCGACCTCGCGTGACCATGGTGCTCGCCGTCGTGGCGGTCCTCGTCGGCGGCGGCATGCTGGTGCCCGCCGCCTACGCGAAGCTCTCCGGCGGAGACGGCCTGAGCACCCTCGGCGGCGTCGGCGCCGGGGCCGAGCAGGTGCCGGCGCCCAGCCCGACCGCCCCGCCGCCGCCGACGCTCGCCGACGCCCCGGTCTCGGTGAACTTCAAGGGCCAGTTCTTCTCCTGGGCCCTGATGGACCGGAAGACCGGCGCCGTCACCGGCGCGAAGAACATGAGCCAGACCAGCTCCACCGAGTCGATGCTCAAGACCTGGATCGTCTCGGACTACCTGCGCCAGCTCGGCGACAAGGAGCCGACCGCCGCGCTGAAGAAGGCGGCGAGCGTGGCCATCCGGGACAGCAACGACGACGGCGCGAACATGGTCTACCGAGCGGCCGGCGGGTCCTACAAGCCGCAGCCGGGCAACAAGCTGAACCCGGTGCTCCAGCGCGCCGTCAGGATCTGCGGCCTCACCGACACGAAGGCCGGCACCGTGCCCGCGTACCTGGGCTGGTGGAGCTTCACCCAGATGTCCCCCCGGGACGCGGTCCGGCTCGGCGACTGCATCGCCGACGGCAAGGCCGCCGGGCCCAAGTGGACGAAGTGGGTGCTCGACGAGATGGCAAACGTCCGGGGCAGCATCAAGAGCCAGCAGGCGAAGTCCGGCGGGGGCAAGTGGGGCATCGTCGACGGCCTGCCCGCCTCGATCAGGTCCCAGGGCCCGGTGAGCATCAAGAACGGCTGGACCCAACTCGCGTACGACGGCAACTGGCACGTCAACTGCCTCGCCGTCACCGACACGTGGAGCCTCGCGGTGATGATGCGCTACCCCGGCAGCGCCGGCCTGTCCTACGGGTCGAAGGTGTGCGCCAGCGTCGCCACCCAGCTCGTCACCCCGCAGCCCGGCGCTGCCCTGAAGGTGCCGCAGCAGCCGGTCGGGAAGCTCTGATGGCCGGCGCCCGGCGTCGGCCCGGCAGCCATCACCGCCCGTTGGCGTTCACCGCCGTGGCCGTGGCCCTGGTCGGCCTGCTGATCCTCGCCCTGCGGCTGGTCCCCGGGTCGCCCGCGCAGCAGACCGCCGCGTCCCGCCCGGAGACCTCCGGCGAGCGGTCCACCGCGAAGCCCACCGGCCGCGACGCCCGCCCGGCGCCGACGCGCTCGCTGGAGCCGCTGCCGTTCGAGGCCAAGGACCTCGACGACCTCGACCTCGACGGCTGGTACGCCTGGTCCGTGCTGGACAAGCGCACCGGAAAGATCATCGGCTCGAAGAACATGGCCGAGACCAGCACCACCGCGTCCCTGATCAAGTCCTGGGTGGTCGCCGACTACCTGCGACGCAGCGCCGAGGACGGCCGGACCCCGAGCGACGCGAAGCTCGCCGACGCCACCCGGATCATCCGCGACAGCGACAACACCCGGGCCCAGGAGTTCTACGAGAGCGTGGGCAGTGCCGCCTCGATCAAGCGGCTGATCTCGATCTGCAAACTCACCGACAGCAAGGTGGCCGCCGACGGCGGCTGGAGCCGGACGCTGCTGTCCCCCCGGGACACCGCCCGGCTCGGCCTCTGCATCGACGACGGGCGGGCCGCCGGCCCGAAGTGGACGAAGTGGCTGCTCAACGAGATGCGGCTGGTCCGCGGCGACGGCGACTTCGGCATCCGCAAGGCGTTCCCGGCCGCCGAGCAGAAGAAGATCGCCATCAAGAACGGCTGGATCGACAGGCAGAAGGAAAAGGAATACCACGTCAACTGCCTGGCGATCGGCGACACCTGGACGATGGGCGTGATGGTCAAGAGCCCGTTCAGCGTCGGCGGGTGGGACTACGGCATGAAGGCGTGCGAGCAGATCACCGAGGCGCTGCTGCGCGAGCCGACCTGAGCCGCGGCCGGCGCGCTCGCTCAGCCCTGGAAGAACTCCGGCCCACCCGACGGCAACGCGGGCACCTCGCCGTAGGCGGCGGCCCGGCGGGCGAACTCGCGCAGCCCGGCGACCTGCCGCTCGCCCAGCGAGAAGTCGAGCGTGCGGAAGTAGGTCGCGAGGGTGGCCGCGTCGAACGGCTCCCAGCGGGCCGCCGCCTCGGCCACCTGGTCCAGCTCGGCCAGGCACAGGTCACGCGAGCGCAGGAACGCCTCGTGCACCTCCTTGACCAGGCCCGGGTGGGCGGCGGCGAAGTCACGACGGACCGCCCAGACCGCGAACACCATCGGCAGCCCGGTCCACTCGTGCCAGGCCTGCCCGAGGTCGGTCACCGCGAGGCCCTTGCCGGGCGCCTCGTAGAGCGCGCGCAGCGCCACGTCGCCGATCAGCACCCCCGCCTCGGCCTCCAGCAGCATCTGGGTCAGGTCCGGCGGGCAGCGGAAGTATTCCGGGCGCACCCCGTAGCGCTCGGCGAGCAGCACCTGGGCCAGCAGCACGCCGGTGCGCGAGGTGGAGCCCAGCGCCACCCGGGCGCCGTCCAGCTCGGCCAGCGGCCGGGTGGAGACCATATTGACCGAGAGCACCGGGCCGTCGCTGCCGACCGCCAGGTCGGGCAGGAGCAGCAGCTCGTCGGCGTGCTTCAGGAACTCCACGAGCGTGATCGGGCCGATGTCGAGGTCGCCGCGGACCAGGTCGGCGCTCAGCTTGTCCGGCGAGTCCTTGTGCAGGTCGACGTCGAGCAGGGCGCCGGACCGCATCAGCCCCCAGTAGATGGGCAGGCAGTTGAGGAACTGGATGTGCCCCACCCGGGGGCGGGCGATGCGGTCGGCCATGCCCCGACCGTATCCCCGCCACCCGCCCCCCGCCCCGCGGGGAGCCGCCGGAGTGGTCCATCCCCCACCCGGGGGGAAGGAGGGGCCCCCGCTTAACGCCTGCGGTAGAGGAGGGGCCCCTTCCTAACCGGCCACCCCCACCGGGGGCGGTGCGGCGGCGGGCACGGCGGCGCGCTCGGCGCGTACCGCGCGGCGGACCGGCCAGGCCAGCGCCACCACGACCAGCAGGCCGGCCACCCCGCAGCCGGCGACGAGAGGCCGGGGCTCGGCCACCTCCATCAGCAGGCCGCCGACCAGGTAGCCGGCCATTCCGCCGCCCTGCACCGCCGCGCCGAAGACCGCGAACGCCCGGCCCCGGGCCGCGTCGGGCACCCGCCGGGCCAGCAGCAGGTTGCCGAACACGTTGTTGCCGCCGTTGGCCACGCCGCCGAGCAGCCAGATCGGCACCAGGATCCATGCCGACGGCACCGCCGCCGACGCGAGCACGGCCAGGCAGCAGCCGCCGAGCAGCACCAGGCCGGCGCCGAGCAGCGCGCCGTCGTCCGCGAGCCGGCGGGCGACCCGGGCGAACACCCAGGCGCCGACCACGATGCCGAGCGTCCACGAGCCGGTGACCAGCCCGTAGACGGTGGTGGAGCTGTCCAGCGTCTCGCGGATGAAGAAGACCTCGATCACGTTGATCGCGCCGACCGCGCCGACCACCGCGGCCACGCTGCCGACCATGACCATCAACAGCGGGTCGCGGCGCAGTCGCCAGGCCGGCGTGGTCGACGCGGCGCCGGCCGCCGCCGTGGCCCGGCCGCCCCGTCGGGTACGGATGAGCAGCGCGGCCGTGACCAGCGCGAGGTAGCTGACCGCGTCGACGAGCAGCGGCACCCGGGTGCCGAACTGCCCGATGAGCAGCCCGGCCAGCGCGGGGCCGGCGAGCGCGCCCAGGGTCCCGGCGGTCTGGTTGAGCGCGCCGGCCCGGGGCAGGTCCTCGGCCCGGACCATGACCGGCACCAGCGCGGCGAGCACCGGCTGGGTGATCGCCAGCCCGGTCGCCAGCAGCGCTACCAGCGCGACGACCAGGAGCGGCGCCGTCGCGTACGCCAGCGCCACGCAGATCGCGGCCTGGACCAGACCGGTGGTAACCAGCAGGACCCGGCTGTCCACCCGGTCGGCGAGTCGACCGGTCAGCGGGGCGAGCGCGACGAGCGGCAGTGTCGCGGCGAGCAGCAGCCCGGAGACGGCGAGGCCGCCCGCGCCGGCGGACTGGAGCGCGAGCGTCAGCGCGGTGGCGGCGAGGAAGTCACCGCAGCTGGAGACGCCCCGGGCGGTGGCGGCGATCCACACGTCCGGCCAGCGCGAGGTGCCAGTTGTGAAGGACATACTTCGAAAATAATCCTTCACAACTGGTTCCCGCAACCCGGTACGTCAATCGATGGGCATCGCCCGGTACTGCACCGCCACCCTCCGGGCGCCCGCCGGCGGGTCGGTCCGGGTCCGCTGCCGGTACGGCGACGTCAGCGCCCGGACCGCCTCGTTCAGCTCGGCCAACTCCTCGGCGGTCAACAGCAGCACGCTGTCGCTGAACCAGGTCGCCTCGTACCACTCGCGCGACTCGTCCGGCGCCCGGCGCATCCAGTCCCGGACCCGCTGCGCGTCCCGCACCAGGTGCGCCTCCACCAGGGCCGCCTCGGCCGCGTGCGACTCCGGGTCGGCGTCCCGGCCCACCTCGACGGAGTACGACGGGTTCACCGCCTCCCAGACCCGCTCCCGCGCGTCGCCCCGCCCGGCCGCCTCCCGCACCAGGCCGAACTTCGCCAACTCGCGCAGGTGGTAGCTGGTGGCGCTCGGCGAGAGGCCGGCGATCTCGGCGCACTCGGTGGCGGTCGCGCCGCCCTCCTCCGCGCTCAGGTGTTCCATGATCGCCATGCGGGCGGGATGGGCGAGCGCCCGCATCACCTGCGGGTCGCTGATGGTCACCCGATGCTGTTCCGGACGCGCCTCGGTCATGCCCCCATGATTCCGCGTCGGTGTTCGGCGGGCAGCGCCCCGGTCCCGACGTAAAGGGGGCGCGTCGACGCGGAGCGGTTCCGTATAGTGGTTGACCGCCAGACGGCCGAGGTGAGCATGCACCGCAGCGGACGTCCCCGCGCCGGGAGCAGGCCATCCGCCCCGGACACGCGAGCGAGCATCATGTTGAGCCCTGGGAGTTCACAGTGCCCGCAACGGAACTGGAAGACGAGACAACCCTGGACGCCGCGCTCGTCGCCGAACGCGCCCACCTGGACACCTCCCGCGCCGCGTTGACGCGGATGCGGGAACGCGCCGAGTCGCTCTTCGCCACCGGCGACAAGGTGGCCGGCGACGCTTACACCGCCGAGCAACTCGGCCGGCACATGGCCCGGCGGGTCAAGGAACTGGCCGACGACCCGACCACCCCGCTTTTCTTCGGCCGGCTCGACTTCGGCGGGAACGCCGACGGCCCGCACAGCGGCGACGAGGACCCGGACCACGCCGGGCGCGACTACCACGTCGGGCGGCGACACGTCACCGACGAGTTGGGCGAGCCGCTGGTGCTGGACTGGCGGGCCCCGGTCTCCCGATCGTTCTACCGGGCCAGCGCCCGCGACCCGCAGGGCGTCGCCGTGCGCCGCCGGTTCGGGTTCAGCGCCGGCGTGCTCACCAGCTTCGAGGACGAGCACCTCGACCGGGGCGAGGAACTCGGCACGGCCAGCCGGATCCTCACCGCCGAGATCGAGCGCCCCCGCGTCGGCCCGATGCGGGACATCGTCGCCACCATCCAGCCCGAGCAGGACGAGCTGGTCCGGGCCGACCTGGCCGACTCGATCTGCGTGCAGGGCGCGCCGGGCACCGGCAAGACGGCGGTCGGGCTGCACCGCGCCGCCTACCTGCTCTACCTGCACCGGGAGCGGCTGCGCCGCTCGGGGGTGCTGATCGTCGGGCCGAACCGCGCGTTCCTGTCGTACATCGCGGCGGTGCTGCCCGCGCTCGGCGAGGTCGAGGTCGAGCAGGCGACAGTGGAGGACCTGGTCGCCCGGGTGCCGGTCCGCGCGGTCGACGAGCCGGCCGCCGCCGCGCTCAAGCACGACGTCCGGATGGCCGAGGTGCTGCGCCGCGCCGTCGACGCCCACATCGGTACGCCGACCGAGCCGATCATGGTCTCGGACGGCTCGTTCCGCTGGCGGATCGGCCTCGACCCGCTGCACCGGGTGGTCGCCGAGACCCGCGCGGAGGGCCTGCCCTACACCACCGGCCGGGACCGGGTCCGGGCCCGGGTGGTGGGACTGCTGCAACGCCAGGCCGAGGCCCGCCGCGCCGAGTCGCCGTCCGACGCCTGGCTGCGCCGGATGAGCCGGATCAAACCGGTCACCGACCTGCTCGACGCCGTCTGGCCGGCACTCACCCCGGACGGTCTGGTGCACCGCCTGCGCACCGACGCCGACGCGCTCGCCGCGGCCGCCGACGGGCTGCTCACCGCCGAGGAGCAGGAGCTGTTCCGGGCCGGCAAGGTCGGGCGTACCCCGAAGGCGACCCGCTGGACCGCCGCGGACGCCGTGCTCATCGACGAGGCCGCCGGGCTACTGGACCGGCCCGGCGGCTTCGGTCACGTGGTGGTCGACGAGGCGCAGGACCTCTCCCCCATGCAGTGCCGGGCCATCGCCCGCCGCAGTGAACACGGCTCGATCACGCTCCTCGGCGACCTGGCCCAGGGCACCGCGCCGTGGGCGGCGACCGACTGGCGCGAGTCGCTGAGCCACCTGGGCAAGCCGGACGCGGCGGTGGTGCCGCTGAGCGTCGGCTTCCGGGTGCCGGCCGCGGTGGTGGCGTTCGCGAACCGGCTGCTGCCCGCGCTCGCCGTCGACGTGCCCGCCGCGCGGTCGCTGCGCCACGACGGGGCGCTCGACGTGCGTACCGCCGAGGACCTGACGGCCGCGACGGTGGCCGAGGTGCGGGCGGCGCTGGCCCACGACGGCTCGGTCGGGGTGATCGCGGCCGACGACGCGGTGGACCGGCTTCGCGCGGCGCTCGCCGACGCGGGCGTGGCCACCGCGACCGTGGACGACGTCGAGGCCGCGGCGCGCGTCACCGTGGTGCCGGCGACGCTGGTCAAGGGCCTGGAGTACGACCACGTGGTGGTGGTCGAGCCGGCCGCGATCGTGGCCGCCGAGCCGCGTGGCCTGCACCGGCTCTACGTGGTGCTGACCCGGGCGGTCTCCCGGCTGGCGGTGCTGCACCGCGAGCCGCTGCCCGCGCCACTGGCCGCCTGACCGGCGGCACGTCGCCCTGCCGGTGGACACGCGGCACGGCTGACGCGCGGTGGCGGCTCAGGCCGCGAGCGCGGCGGCGACGGCGCGCAGCGGGGCGCCCGACTCGGCGATCGGCACGGTGAAGGCGAGCCACGAGCCGTCGACGAACGTGAGACGCAGGCGCTTCGGGTTGAGCCGGTGCCAGCCGACCCGCGCGGACGCCACCTCGGCGCGCCCGACGGCCCAGACGACCTCGGTCTCGGCGAGCGCCCGCTCCTCGGCGTCGCGCCCGCCCAGCAGCTTCACGCCACCGGTGCGACAGACGAGCAACCGCCTGTCGGTGACCGCGAGCAGGGTGTCCCGCACCTGGACGTCCGGCCCGGACGGGCTGATCGCCCGGTGCAGCCGGGACGCGGCCGAGCCGGGCGCGCCGCGACCGGCGATGCCCCAGCCGACCAGGTCGACGAGACGGTCGCCGCGCTCCCAGGTGGCCAGCGGCAGGAGCACGTTCAGCAGCACCGAGCCGACGGTCCGCCGGCCCGGACCGGCGGCCGGCGCCGGCTCGGGCGGCGGTGGCGGGGTGAGACCGCCGCCGACATCCGCCTTGGCCTGGGCCAGCACCCGCTCACCCGGCTCGATGAGCCGGTCGATCGCCTCGCGGTATCTGGTCTCGTCCATCGGCTCAGTATCGGTCGTGGCCGTAGCCGTCGTCGGCGCGGCGCTCCGCGGCCGGGGCGTTGCCCATCACCTCGCCGACGATCTCGCGCACCCGGGCGGCGGCGGCCTCCTGCGCCCGGTTCGCGGCGGCGGTGAACTCCTCGGCCAGGGTGTAGGAGTCGAACCGCATGGCCCGCGCGTTGATCTCGGTGGAGAGGATCTTGCCGTCGGCGGCGGCGACCACCGTGACCAGGCCGGAGTCGCTCGCACCCTCGGCGCTGCTCTGCTCCAGCTCGGCCATCCGCGCGCCGAGCTCACGCTGCCACCCGTCCAGGTTGCGGGCCAGCGCCTCGATCCGGTCCAGGGCCGGGAACGTCATGGCTGCCTCTCAGTTCACGATCGAGTCGAACACGTTCTGCACACCCCTGGTGTAGGGGCCGAGATCCTCGCGGTAGGTGCCGTCGACCAGGTAGTTGCGGTCCTTGTGGCCGTCGGAGACGTCGTGCAGGCCGACGCCGGTGTCCAGCAGGGCCCCGCCGATGCCCGGGATGTTCACCGGGGACGCCTGGTTGATGGCGAACTTGCCGGGGAACAGGATCGCGGTCCGTCTCATCTTGAAGGCGAACGCCTCCTTCGAGTAACCGGACTTGTTCCACGCCTTGTACGCCTTCTTGGCCTTGCGCAGCTCCATCACCAGCTTGCGGTAGCGGGTGAGCAGCTCGGCGACCTTCTCCAGCTTGGTGACCAGCTTGGTGAGGATCTCCGCGAAGCGCGCCACGATCTTGACCATGCGGCCGACCGTGGTGGCCAGCCGGGCCAGCACCCGCACCACGGTGGCCGCCAGGGTCACGCCGGCACTGAGCGCGGCCGCCACCGCCGCGATGATCACCTCGGTCAGGAACCAGAGCAGGAACTCCAGGATCAGCTCGACCAGCAGGTTGAACGCGTCGACCGCCGCGTTCGCCGCGTCGACGAGCACCTCCTTGGTGCCGTCCAGCCCCTTGGCCAGCTCCTCGATCGCCTCCTCGACGGACTCCATCGAGGCGTGGAACTTCTCCGCCGCGTCCCCGTCCCACGCGCCGCGCAGCCGGGCCCGGTCGGCGACCTGGTCACCGGCGATCCGCCGGACCGCCTCGCCGGTGGTCAGCGCCAACTGGGCGGCCTGCATCAGGTCGTCCGGCTCACCGGCGACCAGCTCCAGCAACTGCTCGAACGGCCACAGCACCGCGTTGGAGAGCGGCTTGAACGGGTCGGGCGTGCCCGACACGATCTGCTCGAAGTAGGTCTTGTTGCGCTGAAGCGCCTCGGTGCTCATTCCGCCCCCTCAGGCGCCCGGCGTGAACATGTCGGTGGTGGCCACGTCGGTGCCGGTGTAGGCGTCGGCGGTGTCGGTCATCCCCTCGGCGATGTCGGCCATCACCTCGGCGCCCTCCTCCAGCCCCTGCAGACAGGCCTCGAACTGCTCCGCGTAGGCGGCGGCCAGGCTGAACGACGCGGGCATCACGCCGAAGGAGTGTCGGGCCACGTGCCCGTCGCGGAACACCCGGTGCAGCTCGCGGAACCGGGTGGCCCGGTCCCGGGAGGCGGCGGCGAACGCCGTCAACGCCTCCGGCTGGACGTCGAGATTCCTGCTCGGACTGGTCACGGACCCTCCCCAGTGTCCGGTCGGAAAACTGTCGCCGTCGTCGACGGCGTCCACAGACTAGGGGATGCGCGCACCCCCGCAGGGGGCGGTGCGAATGGCGCCGGCACGGTAGACAGGGGAGGCACGCCCCGCCGCACGAGGAGCCACCATGATCCTGGCCCGCGCCGAACAGGTCAGCCGCCGCTACGGCGAGGTGCTGGCGCTGGACCGGGTCGACCTGACCGTCCGGGCCGGCGAGCTGGTCGGCCTGCTCGGGCCCAACGGCGCCGGCAAGAGCACACTCATCAACCTGCTGGTGGGGCTGCGCCGCCCCACCGCCGGCCGGGTCGAGCTGCTCGGCGGCGACCCGCGTGACCCGGCGAGCCGGCGGCACCTCGGGGTGACCCCGCAGGAGACCGGGCTGCCCGGCACGCTGCGCGTCGGTGAGGTGGTCGACTTCGTCTCCGCCCACTACCCGGACCCGGTCCCCCGGGCCGAGCTGCTCGACCGGTTCGGCCTCGCCGACCAGGCCCGCCGGCAGACCGGTGGCCTCTCCGGCGGGCAACGCCGCCGGCTGGCGGTCGCGCTGGCGTTCGTCGGCCGACCCCGGCTGGTGCTGCTCGACGAACCGACCACCGGGCTGGACGTCGAGGCGCGGCACGTGCTCTGGGAGTCGATCCGCGGCTTCCACGCCGAGGGCGGCACCGTGCTGCTGAGCAGCCACTACTTGGAGGAGGTGGAGGCGCTGGCCCAGCGGGTGGTGGTGATCGGCCACGGTCGGGTGCTCGCCGACGACTCGGTGGCGGCGGTCCGTGGCATCGTCGGCGTACGCCGGGTCAGCCTGGTCGCCGACGACCTGCCGGCACTGCCCGGGGTGGTCGCCACCGAACGCGCGGACGGGCGGGTCCACCTGCTCACCACCGACGCCGACCAGCTCGTCCGGGACCTGGTCGCCGCCGGGGTGGCGTTCCACGACCTGGAGGTGCGCCCCACCTCGCTGGAGGAGGCGTTCCTCGCCATCACGGCCGACGACCGGCCCGCGCCCACCCCCGTCTAGGAGCACGCCGTGCCGCTCGCCCTCGTCCACGCCCGCTACCAGCTCCTGGAGATCGTCCGCATCCCGGTGGCGGTGGTCGGCAGCGCGTTCTTCCCCGCCGCGTCGATGCTCTTCTTCGTGGTGCCGTTCGCCGGCGACGACCCCACCGGCGCCACCTACGCCACCGCCGCGATGGTCACGTTCGCGACCATGAGCGCCAACATCTTCCAGTACGGCGTGGGCGTCGCCGAGGACCGCGACCAGCCCTGGAACCCGTACACCAGGACCCTGCCGGCCGGGCCCACCCCGCGGCTGACCGGACGGATCCTGGCCGGTCTGGTCCTGACGTACCTGTCGATGGTGCCGGTGGTGGTGATCGCCGCGGTGGCCACCGAGGCGCGGGTGACCGCGGCGCAGTTCCTGCTCGGGCTGGCCGCGGTCGCCGTGATCTCGGTGCCGTTCACCCTGCTCGGCCTGGCGATCGGCTATTCGCTGCCGAGCAAGGCGGCGATCGTGGTGGCGCAGGTGCTCTTCTTTCCGCTGGCGTTCGGCGGTGGCCTGCTCTCCGCGCCGGACGACGCGCCCGGCTTCGTCAAGGCGGTCGCGCCCTACCTGCCGACCCGGGGCGCTGTGGAGCTGATGTGGGCGGCGGTCGCCGACTGGGATCCCGACCCGAAGGCGCTGGTGATGCTGGTGGTCTGGGTGCTGGTGCTCGCCGCGGTCGCCGGCTGGGCCTACCGGCGGGACGAGGGACGCCGCTTCACCTGACCTTTTGTCCGGTTCCGGCCCGGGGGCCGACCGGGCGGTGCCACGATGCCGGCAGGGCGGGCCAGCGGGGCCGCTCCCGGCGAGAGGGGTCACCGTGAACGGCGTCGAGCCCGGCACACCCTGCTGGACCGACCTGGCCACCCCCGGCCTGGAGGACGCGAAACGGTTCTATCCGGAGCTGTTCGGCTGGACCGGGCGGGTCTCCACCGTGCCGGACGCCGGCGGCTACACCGTCTTCTGCAAGGACGGCCGGGCCGTCGCCGGAGCGGGCCCGCCATCGACCCCCGACCAGGTGCCGATCTGGTCCACGTACGTGGCGACCGACGACGCCGACCTGGTCGCGACCCGGGTGGAGGCCGCCGGCGGGCAGGTGCTGGTGTCACCGTTCGACGTCAGCGGGCAGGGGCGGATGGCGGTGCTCGCCGATCCGGCCGGCGCGGTGTTCAGCGTCTGGCAGCCGATGGCGATGCGCGGGGCGGAACTGTTCAACGCGCCCGGCGCGATGTGCTGGAACGAGCTGGTCACCCCCGACCCGGACGGGGCTCGGGAGTTCTACGCGCTGGTCTTCGGCTGGCACGCCGAGGACCGGCCGGACGAATCGATCCCCTACGTCGGGTGGCGCTGCGGGGCCCGCATCGTCGCCGGCATGCAGCCGCGGGCCGAGCCGCTGCCGGCGGACCTGCCGGCGTACTGGACGGTGTACTTCGCGGTGGAGGACACCGACGCCACCGCCGCGCGGGCGGCCGAGCTGGGCGGGACCATCCTGGTGCCGCCCCGGGACAACCCGGCCGGCCGGTCCGCCGCGCTCCGCGACCCCCAGGGCGCGCTGTTCTCCGTCTCCACCCTCCGCTGAGGTGTAAGGAGGGGCCCCCTGTTAACGCCTCCGGTATAGAGGGGGCCCCTTCTCACACCGAGGTGTTAAGAGGGGGCCCCTCCTTCCCACTAACCGCGGCGGAGGGGGACCACGTGCGGGCCGTGCGGGCCGGGGATCACCCGGACGTGAGCCCGGTAGTGGCGGGCCAGCAGTTCCTCGGTGAGCACCTCGCCGGGCGCGCCGGCGGCGGCCACCCGGCCGTCGGCGAGCAGCACCAGGCGGTCGGCGTACTCGCCGGCGATGGAGAGGTCGTGCATGGTGGCGAGCACGGTCAGGTCGTGCTCGCGGCGGAGCTGGTCGACCAGCTCCAGCACCTCCTGCTGGTGCCCGATGTCCAGCGCGCTGGTCGGCTCGTCGAGCAGCAGCAGGGTGGCGCCCTGGGCCAGCGCCCGGGCCAGGAACACCCGCTGCCGCTCCCCGCCGGAGAGGGTGGCCAGCTCGCGGCGGCCGAACCCGCCCAGGTCGAGCCGGTCCAGCACCTCGTGCACGGCGGCCACGTCGGCGGCGGACTCCCGACCCAGCGGCGGCATGTACGGGGTGCGCCCCAGCAGGACGTAGTCGAAGACGGCCATGCCGGCCGGCACCACGGGCGACTGCGCCACCGTGGCCACCACCCGGGCCCGGTCGCGGCGGCGCAGCGCGTGGATCGGCGTACCGAAGAGGGAGACGGCGCCCGGCGCGGACAGCAGGCCGCCGACGGCGCGCAGCAGGGTCGACTTGCCGGCGCCGTTGGGGCCGATGACGGTGACCCACTCGCCGACCGCGACGGTCAGGTCGACGCCGGCCAGGACCGGGCTGCCACCCAGCTCCACCCGCAGGTCCCGCACCTCGACGGCCGCGCTCACGCCCGCACCCCGCGGGCGGTACGCAGGATCAGCACGAAGAACGGGCCGCCGAGCACCGCGGTGACCACGCCGATCGGGATCTCGGCCGGGGCGGCGGCGGTGCGGGCCACCACGTCGGTCAGTGCGAGGAACGCGCCGCCGAAGAGCATGGACAGCGGCAGGATCACCCGATGGCTGGCGCCGGCCAACAGCCGGACGGTGTGCGGCACGATGATGCCGACGAAGCCGATCAGGCCGGAGGCGGAGACCGCGGCGGCGGTGCCGAGCGAGGCGGCGACGATCAGCAGGTAGCGGGAGCGCTGCGGGTGCAGCCCGAGGCTGGTGGCCTCGTCGTCGCCGACGGAGAGCACGTCCAGCTCGCGCCGGTGCAGCAGCACCACCACGGCGGTGAGCACGAAGTAGGGCAGGACCAGCAGCACGTCGTGCCAGCCGGCGGTGGCCAGCCGGCCGAGCAGCCAGGAGTAGACCTGCTGGATGGTGTCGGAGTGCTGTTGCAGCAAGTAGGTCTGCCCGGCGGAGAAGAACGCCGAGACCGCCACCCCGGCCAGGATCAGCGCGGCCGGGGAGCGGTCCCGCCCGCCGGCGACGCCGAGCAGGTAGGTCAGCACGACCGCGCCGAGCGAGCCGACGAACGCGGCGAGCGGGATGGTGACCGGCAGCCCGGTCAGCGCCCCGCCGGCCCCGGCGCCGAGCACGATCGCCACGGTGACCGCGAACCCGGCCCCGGCGGCCACCCCGAGCAGGTACGGGTCGGCCAGCGGGTTGCGGAACACGCCCTGGTAGCAGCCGCCGGCCAGGGCGAGCAGCGCGCCGACGAGCAGGCCGAGCACCACCCGGGGCAGGCGCAGCTCGGTGACGATGGCGACCTCCCGCTCGGTGAGCCCGCTGTCCAGGTGCACTCCGGGCAGCAGGTTGAGCAGTTCGGCGGCGACGCTGCCGGGCGGCAGGCTGACCGGGCCGAGGGAGACGCCGGCCACCAGCGCGACGAGCACCGCCGCCAGGCCGGCGAGGAGCCAGCGTTTCCGCAGCCGGGCGGGGCGGGCCGGGGCGTCGGCGCGGGCGGCGCCCCGACGGGGGCGGGGCAGCCGGCCGGCCGGCCGGGACGCGTCGGGCGTCCCGGCCGGCACGGGGTCCACCGGTCGTACGGCCACGGTCAGGCCGGGACCTTGGCGGTGGCGTCGACGATCACCTTGAGCAGGTCGACCACGCGCGGGCCCCAGCGCGAGGCGACGTCGTCGTCGAGCGCCACGACCTGGTTGTTCTTGACGGCGGTGACACCGGCCCAGCCGCTGCGCGCCTTGACCGTGTCCGCGCTCTGCTGGCAGCACTTGGTGTCGGCCAGGAAGACGAAGTCGGGGTTGGCCTTGACGATGACCTCCTGGGAGAGCTGCGGGTAGCCGCCGCTCTTGCCACCGGCGTCGGCCGGGTCGGCGATGTTCGTCAGGCCCGCGAGGGCGTAGATGGTGCCGATGAAGGTCTTGCTGGTGGCGCTGTACAGCTCCGGGCCCAGCTCGTGGTAGTAGGTCAGCTTCTCGGCGCGCTTGGGCAGATCCTTGGTGATCGCGGTGATGTCGTCCTTCATCTTCCGCACCACGGCGTCCGCCTCGGCCGGGTGGCCGGTGAGCTTGCCCAGGTCGGTGAGCTGGCGGTAGGTGTCGTCGAGCGTGGCCGCGGCCGGGGCGAGCAGGACCGGGATCTTCAACGCGACGAGCTGGCTGGCGATCTTGTTGGTGTCGTTGGCGATCACCACCAGGTCGGGGCTCTTCGCGGCGATCGCCTCGGCGTTCGGCTGGTAGCCGGAGAGGTCGCTCTTGGGCGCGTCCGCCGGGTAGTTCGACTGGTCGTCCACGGCGGTGACCTGCTTGCCGGCGCCGACGGCGAACAGCATCTCGGTCGAGGTGGGCGAGAGCGAGACGATCTTCTCGGGACGCTTCTCCAGAGTCAGGTTGCCGACGCTGACCGGGAAGGCGCCGCCGGAGGCGCCGGTGGCGGGGGTGTCGTTCGAGGTCTTCTCGGCGCAGCCGCCGAGAAGCAGCGCGCCGGCCGCGAGCGCGGCGGCGAAGAGCCGGGGGGTACGTCGGGTCACAGGTCCTCCTGTCGGTCGAGGAGCGTGGTGCTTCGCCGACAGGTGGAAGGCCCGTCCGCGAGGCGCCCTTCCTCGAGAGCGCATGTCGCGACCGGGCCGCAGGCGACCTGGCTCGTCCCACGTCCGTCGGCGTCGGCGGAAGGCCGACGCCGCGCGTACGGGGCATCACAGTTGCGGGACAGCGCCGGTTTCACACCGGCTTCGCTGTGGCACGGTCGGTGCCACGGTAGCGCACGACCAGCGGAGATCGCCCGGACGGGAGGGGTGGTGGGGACCCCGATGGGGGTGGGACCGGGGTCCCCACCGTTGTGGTGAGGTCAGCAGTACTGGCTCTGCTTGCCGATCGCCCGGTACGGGCAGTCGGCGTACTCGGAGAGCGTCAGCACGGCGTCCCGGTTGCGCGAGGTCTGCGCCGGGATCACCTCGTCGGGCGGGTAGAACCCGCCGCCGGACGCCGAGCCGGGGTACATCTCGAAGGTGTACGCCCAGATCTTGTGGGTGCCCCACATCCAGTCGATGCTGGTGCCGTCGGCGATGTAGAGGTCGCTCGACTGTTCCGGGGTGTAGCCGTTGCTCGCCGCCATCTGCTGCCCGATGGTGGCGAAGGTGTTGTACTGGTCGGCGGTCATCCCGGTGGCGGTGTTGCTGTACGTGTAGCCGTACGGCCAGAGCACCAACTGGGAATAGGTGTGGAAGTCGATGTTCGCCTTGATCTGCTGCACGCCGCCGACGACCCGGCTGTTGACGAAGGTGCGCAGCGCGGCGGTCTCCGGGGCGGAGAAGGCGGACGGGCCACGGTAGGTGTCCGACGACTTGGAGCTGGACGAGCCGCCGCAGCAGCCCCACTGGTAGCCCCAGTTGCGGTTCAGGTCGGTGCCGACGTACGTGGAGCCGCTGTTGGGCTGCCGGTTCTTCCGCCAGGAGCGGTAGGAGCCGGTGGCGATGTCGTACTCGCTGCCGTCCGGGTTGACGGTCGGCACGATCCAGATCTCCCGGGAGTTGACGATGTTGGTGATCCGGGAGTCGCTGCCGTAGTTGTCGGTGAAGAGGTTGAGCAGGTAGATCGCCATCTCGACGGTCAGGTGCTCGCGGGCGTGCTGTTGGGCGTTGAACAGGATCTCCGGCTCGTTCTCGTCCGTGCCGACGTTGTCGGAGATCTTCACGGCCATCAGGTCCCGACCCTGGTAGGACGTGCCGAT
Organism: Micromonospora sp. NPDC051300; assembly: GCF_044455315.1. Lineage (NCBI taxonomy): Bacteria > Bacillati > Actinomycetota > Actinomycetes > Micromonosporales > Micromonosporaceae > Micromonospora > Micromonospora sp. NPDC051300. Next base: position 105,762 of record NZ_JBITEP010000012.1, read on the forward strand.
GCTGAGCTTGCGGGCGATCGTCGGGTGGTCGGCGACCACCTTGTTCACCACCGCGGTCAGCTCGGCGTAGTCGTGGTAGTTCGAGTCGGCGGGTGGGAACGCGTACGCGGTCGCGCCGCCGGCCGGCGCGGGGGCGACGTCCTTCTCCAGCCGGAAGCCGAGCCGGGTGATCGCGGCGGCCTCGGCGGTGGTCGCGGTGACGTGCAGCACACCGTGTTCGGAGTAGTCGACGGCGGCGCCGGTGCGGGAGACGGCGGTGCGGTCGGCGACGGTCCGCGGGCCGAGCACCCGGTAGGCGACGGCGGCCGGTTCACCGGCCCGGTCCGGGGTGGGGCGGGCGGCGGCCGGGGCGGCGGCGGTGACGACGAGGGTCAGGCCGACGGCGGCGACGAGCGCCAGCCGCCGGCGGGGCGGGAGCGAGCGGAGGGCCATGGAAAACCTCCTCGGGGTACGGGGAGATCCCGTTGTCCGCACACTTCACCAGGAGTCACATGGTCATATCAACATCTGTCGTTCTTTGGGTCCATCCCGACCGGATCCTCACGCCGGCAATAATTTTCCATGCCTGAACATCTGGCGAAACTTCACGCCAAGCGCGACAGTGAACGGCAACGATGCCGTCTCCCTGTGGAGCTGCCATGTTCGGAAGACCCCTGCGTACGGTCGCCCTCGCCGGCCTGACCGCGCTCACCCTCCTCGGCACCACCGCACCAGCCCAGGCACACGCCCCGCGCCCGGGCGTCACGCACGACGAGCAGATCACCTTCCAGGAGTTCTCCCGCTACCCCGACTGGCGCGGCGGCACGCACCAGGGCACCCGAGCCGTGCCGGGCCGGCACCCCGCGCTGACCATCGCCCGCCCCGCCGGCACCACCGAGTTCACCGACGAGCACACCGGCGCCACCCGCACCTGGGAGTACGCCACCTGGACCTCGCCCGAGCGGCGGATCGGCTTCGACGCCACCGAACTGGTCGCGTCCTGGAACGCCAGCACCCCGGCCGGCACCTGGATCCAGGTCGAGCTGAACGGCACCTACTCCACCGGGGAACACACCCCGTGGTACGTCATGGGTCGCTGGGCCTCCGGCGACCAGGACATCAAGCGGTCCACCCTGGACGGCCAGGGCGACCCCTGGTCGAGCATCTGGACCGACACCTTCTCCATCGACGACGCCTCGGCCGGGGTGCTGCTGCGGTCGTACCAGCTCCGGCTGACGCTCTACCGCGCGCCCGGCCAGGCCGCCGCGCCGCAGGTGCGGATGCTCGGCGCGATGGCCTCGAACGTGCCGGACCGGTTCACCGTCACGCCGAGCCGGGGCGGCATCGCCTGGGGCACCGAGCTGGCCGTGCCCCGCTACTCGCAGAACGTCCACATCGGCGAGTACCCGGAGTACGACGGCGGCGGCGAGGCCTGGTGCTCGCCCACCTCGACCGAGATGGTGGTCGAGTACTGGGGCCGCAAGCCCTCGGCCGAGGACACCTCCTGGGTCGACCCCTCCTACGCCGACCCGACCGTCGACCACGCGGCCCGGATGACCTACGACCACGAGTACGAGGGCGCCGGCAACTGGCCGTTCAACACCGCGTACGCGGCAGGCTTCCCCGGCCTGGAGGCGCGGGTCACCCGCCTGCACTCGCTGGACGAGGCGGAGCGGTTCATCGCCGCCGGAATCCCGGTGGTCACCTCGCAGTCGTTCCTCGCCAGCGAGCTGGACGGCGCCAACTACGGCACCTCCGGGCACCTGTTCGTGATCGTCGGCTTCACCGCCGACGGTGACGTGATCGTCAACGACCCGGCGTCGTCGTCGAACGACGCGGTCCGCAACGTCTACAAGCGCGAGCAGTTCGAGCAGATCTGGCTGCGCACCAAGCGCTACCGGGCCAACGGCACGGTGGCCTCCGGATCCGGCGGCATCGCGTACCTGATCAAGCCGACCGACAGGCGGTGGCCGACGGTCCCCGGCTCCACCAACTGGTGAGCTGAAAGGAGGGGCCCCTGCTTAACGCCTGGCGTCGAGAGGGGGCCCCTTCTCACCACCCGGTGGGCCGTTGTGCCGGCGACGGAACGCGCGAACGAGCATGACCGCCCACGCCACCGCCGCGGCCGCGCCGATCAGCACGAAGGCGACGGAGACCAGCCCGACCCCGCCGCTCGCGGTGCCGTACACGTCGCTCGGAGCGCCGACGTCGCGGGCTGGCGCGGTGGCGCCCGGAGGCATCCGTCTCGGCCCGCCGGTGAGACCCACGTCGGTCCTCCGCGCGCCACCGTCGGACGCCACGAAGTCACCGGTGGACGTGCAGACCCCCTTGCGGCACTCCTCGCTGACCGACGTGTAGGTGCCCGGCGTGCCCGCTCCGACGTGCGCCTGCCAGGCCTGCCAGGAGACGCGGCCGCCGCCGCCCAGACAGACGAGGGCGACCACCGGCAGGACGACCCAGACGGCCCGCCCCCACCACCTGTCAGCTCACGATCGCATGATCGTCATCGTAGGGAGCCGCCGCCACGCTCCGGTGGGTCGCCGGTCAGCTCCGGCGTTCGCCGTCCTCGGCGGCCCCGTCGTCACCGGCCAGCGCGGAGCGCAGCCGGTCCTTCTCCGCGCGGCGACGCTCGGCCGCCTCGGCCATCTCCCCGGCCATCTCGTCCCGCCAGCCCTTGAGCAGGAAGAACGACAGCGCGGCCGAGGAGACCAGCGCCAGCATCAGCCGGAGGAACATGTTCATCTCGACGAACCAGAGGGCCGCCAGCACGCCGACGAACAGCCCGACCCGGCCCAGCGTGTACTTGACCGCCGCGCTCATGCCCGAATTCCCACTCTCTCCGCGCCTCAGCCCGTCCGCCGGGCCAGCCAGTGCACGCCATGAAACCAGATCACCGCGTAGACCACGGTGAACACCGCCGCGGCCAGCGCGCCGGTGAACAGCGCCGGCAGCCCCGCGGCCAGCCCGGCCGCCAGCAGCCCGGCCAGGACGCCGACGCCGAGACCGACGAGCGCGGCCAGCACCCGGGCGGCGCCGAACTCCCAGGCCCGGAAGTCGTCCCAGAACAGCCAGAGCGGCAGGATCACCGCCAGCCAGCCGTTGGTCCTCCCGAACCCGCCGGCGCCCACGGCGGCGAACGCCCACTCGAAGAGCAGCAGCGCCAACACCCCGATCACCAGCCCGGCCAGCGTCACGCCGAGCAGGTCACCCAGGGTGAGGATGCGTCCCTCGGCGTCCCGCCGGGGGAACGTGCGCTGCTGCTGCTCCGCACCCATCGCCGTGCTCAGGCCCAGACCTGCTGCGGCTCGGAGCGGCGCTCGACCATCGACGGCGCGGCGTCGTACTCGCGGACGGTCTCGTAGCGGGTGTTCCGCTCCACCGGACGGAAGCCCGCGTCCCAGATCAGGTGCAGCAGGTCGTCGCGGTGCATGGTGTTCGGCGTGCCGTACGAGTCGGCGTCGTGGGTGATCTTGTATTCCACGACCGAGCCGTCCAGGTCGTCCACGCCGAAGTTGAGCGAGAGCTGGGCCACCGAGAGCCCGTGCATGACCCAGAAGCACTTCACGTGCGGGACGTTGTCGAACAGCAGCCGGGAGACCGCGAACGTCTTGAGCGACTCGGCCGGCGACGCCATCGTGGTGCGCGCCTGGATCCGGTTACGGACCTTGCCGTCCGCCGAGTCGACGAAGTCGTGCTGGTAGCGCAGCGGGATGAAGACCTGGAAGCCGCCGGTCTCGTCCTGCAGCTCGCGCAGGCGCAGCACGTGGTCGACCCGGTGCCGGGGCTCCTCGATGTGGCCGTAGAGCATGGTCGACGGCGTCTTCATGCCCTTCGAGTGGGCCAGCCGGTGGATGCGCGACCAGTCCTCCCAGTGGCAGGCGTGGTCGACGATGTGCTGCCGGACCTCCCAGTCGAAGATCTCCGCGCCGCCGCCGGTCAGCGACTCCAGCCCGGCGTCCATCAGCTCGTCGAGGATCGCGTCGGCGGTGAGCCCGCTGATCTTCTCGAACCACTGCACCTCGGTAGCGGTGAACGCCTTGAGGTTGACCTTCGGCAGCGCGGCCTTCAGCTCGCGCAGCACCTTGGGGTAGTAGCGCCAGGGCAGCGTCGGGTGCAGGCCGTTGACGATGTGCAGCTCGGTGAGCTGCTCGTCCTCCATCTCCTTGGCCTTGCGGACCGCCTCGTCGATGCGCATCGTGTAGGCATCCTTCTCGCCCGGCTTGCGCTGGAACGAGCAGTACGCGCACGAGGCGGAACAGACGTTCGTCAGGTTGAGGTGCCGGTTGACGTTGAACATCACCCGGTCGCCGTTGAGCTCGGTGCGCCTGTGGTGAGCCAGCCGGCCCAGCCAGGTCAGGTCGTCGCTCGCATAGAGCGCGATGCCATCGGAGCGGGTCAGTCGTTCCCCCGCGTAGACCTTCGCTTCGAGCTCGCGCTTGAGTCCGGCGTCCATCCGAAAGCCACGTCCTTCCACCTGAGGTCCCGGTCGAGCGTACGTCGCGGGCCGCGGCGACCGCCGACGCGGTCGACCGCAGCGACCCAGTTCACCACCCGTCACCCTCCGCACATCGACATCGCTGCGCCGGTGAGGTAAGACAAGAGTGGGGCGGAACACACACCAGGGGCCGCCCTGTCCCAACACGCCCACGACGCGTGGCGCGCACCAGACCGGACGGGGAGCGGAATGGTCGACAGCACCAAGGCCCGACGGCGACGAGGCCGATCACCGGTGATCTCACCGGTGCTGCGCCCGGCGCTCTGGTCCGCCCTGCTCGGGGCGGTCGCGGCCGCGGCGCTCGCCACCCCCGCCTGGGCCGATCCGCTGCCCGACACCGTGCCCAACTCCGGCTCCCGACCGCAGGTCACCGGCAGCCTCCAACTGCCCACCGCCGCGGGCGCCGTCCCCGGCGCGGGGGTTCCCGGCGCCACGGTTCCCGGCGGCGTGCCGGGCGCGACGACAGGCGTCACCAACCCGGCCGACGGCCCGCTGATCGCGCAGATCAACCAGGTCGACGCCCGGGTCGCCCAACTCGGCGAGGAACTGCTGCGGGTCAAGGGCGAGCGCGACGCGGCCCAGACCGAGCTGACCGCGGCCCTCGGTCGACTAACCGAGGCGCAGGCCGCACTCGCCCGGGCCCAGGAGAACGCGAAGAGCGCCGCCGCCAACGCGGTCAAGGCCGACGCCGCGCTGCCGCCCGGCGAGTTCGGGTCCAGCCTGCGCCAGTTCAGCGACCTCCAGCGGATCACCCGGGGCGACAAGGCCGAGGGCGCCAGCACGTCGGTGACCGGCGAGCTGCTGCGCGCCACCGACGACGAGCGGGTCGCCCGCGAGGCGCACGCCTCGGTCCAGCGGCGGGTCACCCAGAAGACCGCGGAGTTCACCCGGGTCGAGACGGACCTGCACAAGCAGGAGGCGGCGCTGCTCAAGCTCCGCCGGGACAACGCCACCAAGCTGCTCGAGATCGAGCGCCAGGAGGATGCCGCCGAGCAGCAGCGCGGCAACCCGTACGTCGTCAACCAGAGCATCAACGGCCTGGTCGCCGACCCCCGGGCGCTCGACGCCGTGCGTTACGCCCTGGCCCAGCTCGGCGACCCCTACCTCTGGGCCGCGGAGGGGCCGGACCGGTTCGACTGCTCGGGCCTGATGCTCGCCTCCTACCAGGCGGCCGGCTACCGCGGTCTGCCGCGAGTCTCCCGGGACCAGTACGCCGCCACTCGGCAACGTGCCGTCAGCCCGAACGCCCTGCTCCCGGGTGACCTGCTGTTCTTCGCCTCCAACCAGAGCTGGACGAGCATCCACCACGTGGCGATGTACATCGGCAACGGCAAGATGGTCGAGGCGCCCCGGACCGGCGACGTGGTGAAGATCTCCGTGGTCCGTTGGTCCCGGCTCTACGCCGCGACCCGGGTGGTCGGCGCCGTCCCCGCCCCGGCCACGCCGGTGCCGCCGCCCACCGTGCCGAGCAACCCGCCGAAGCCCACCCCGAAGCCGACGAAGACCGGCACGCCGAAGCCCTCGGGCACGCCGAAGCCGACGCCCAAGCCGACCAAGTCCACCCCGTCGCCCACCCCGTCGACGAGCACCACGCCGCCCACCACGCCGAGCCCGTCCGAGACGCCGAGCCCGACGCCGACCCGCACCGCCACCGCCGAGCCGAGCACGACGTCGGCGGCGCCGACCGAGAGCGCCGCCGCGCCGTCGAGCAGCGCGGCGAAGCCCACCGAGAGCGCGGCCGACAGCGGCTCGGCGAGCCCGACCAGCGCCGGCTGACCCAACCGCCCGCTCCGACTGTGTTCCCGGGCCGGAATGTGGCACGGTGAGATCCAGGCACTTCCGGCCGACGCCACGGCCGGGGGCGAGCGTGGGTGCGGAGGGCGAGATGGGCGAGCACGAGGTTCCGGCGGAGACGGTCCACCCGGGATCCACGCCCGACCCTGCCGCTGACGCCGACGAGCGCCAGGTGGCGCCGGTGGCCGTGGCGCGGGCCCGGGTCAGCGTGGCCGGCGCGGCCGTGCCCCCTCCGCCGGGGGACGGACGCCCCGGCCCACCGGCCACCGCCACCACCTACCGGGCGGGCGCCCCGGCGGAGGCCGCGCCGCCGCTCGACCGCCGCCGTCCCGGTGCGACCGTCCCGCCGTCGAGTTGGTCCGCCTTCGCGGCCGCCGACCGCCCGGCGTCGACCTCGGGCGATGATGCCGACCGTCCGACGCCGGGCACCGACGTCGTCAACGGTGACGCGGCCCGGCCGGGTGGACCGGAGCCGGCACCGGCCGGCGACCTCGTGCCGTCCCGACCCGACTCCGCCGGCGATCTGTCACTGCCCTCCCCGGTCCCGGCCGACCCGAGCCTGCCCGGCGCGAGCCCGATCGACCCGAGCACGGTCGGCACGAGCCCGTCCGACCCGAGCACGGTCGGCACGAGCCCGTCCGACCCGAGCACGGTCGGTCCGAACCCGGCCGGTGCGGACTCGCCCGAGGTGAGTCCGGCCGATGCAAGCTCGGTCGACCCGACCCCGGCCGCCACCGGCGCGAGTCCGGCGGACGCGAGCCCGGCCCGGCCGAACCCCGACACCCCGAACCCGACCTTCCCGGTTCCCGGCGCCTCCGCGCCGGAGGCACCCCTCCCCGCCGCCCCGGCGCTCGCGGGCGCCGCCGACCACCCGGTGGTCCCCGCCCGCGACGACGCCCAGCCGGGGCCGGGCGGCGGATCCTCGGTGGCGGTCGCGCCGGCACCCCGGGTCTCCGGGTCCGCCCAGGTGCCCGCGCCACGGCAGCCGGACCAGGCGTTGGAGGGCGGTGCCACGCCGCACCGAGCCGACGACCGGGTGGCCGGGCAGGCCACCCTCGCCCCGCGTACCGACCCGCCGGCCGCCCGGGCCAGCGTCTCGGTGCCCGGCCTGAGCCGGGTGACCGCCGACGAGGTCGCGGCCTCGGTGGCGGCCGCTCCCGCCGCCGCGAAGGTCTACCGGGCCGGCCCGGTCAGTCCGGAGCCGCCGGAGCCCGCCCAGCCGCCGGAGCCGGCGCAGCCGCCCACGCCGCACGGCCCCGAGCCCGAGCCGGCACCGACCCCGGTCCCGGGTCCGACCCCGCCGTCGCCCGCGCCACCCGTTCCCGAGCCGGAGCCGCCGCTCCGCCCGACGCCCCCGCTGCCCGGGCCGCCGGTGCCCACGCCGTCTCCGACGCCCGGGCCGAATCCGCTCCCCGGCCGTCCGGACCCGAACGGGCCGATTCCGCCGGTGCCCGGGCCGCCCGCGCCGCCACCGGGGCCGTTGGTGCCCCCGCCGCCGGCGCCTCCGGGCCCGATGCCGGCGCCGCCGTTCCCGCCCCCGCCGGCGATGGCCGGCGCCGCCCAGGCCGGCGCCGCCGGGACGCCGCCGGCCTGGGCGGGCACGTACCCGTCTCCCCCGCCGCCCGCCGCGCCCCCGGTGGTGCCCGGGCCGGCGCTGCCGACCTGGCCGCCGCCGGCCGCGCCGGCCCGGAGCGTCGAGGCCGCCCGTCCGGTACGCCCGCAGTCGGGCAGTCAGGACCTGGCCGGAACCGCGTACGACGGGACCGAGGGCCCCGGGTTCGCCACCGTCTCGTTCCCGCAGGGCAGCCCGTTGGAGAACTCCGGTTCGCTGACCGGGCACATCCTGGCCCAGGGCTGGTCCGAGGACGCCCCGACGGCCCGGACCAGCAACACCAAGGTCATCATCGTGCTCGCGCTCGCGCTCACCGTACTGATCGCCATCAGTCTGTTCGTGGTCTTCCTGGCCAACGACGCGTTGAGCGGGCTGACCGGCGCGACGCCGGCCCCCTGACGGGGTGAGCCCGCCCACTACGGCCGCGCGGTGCGGTGGCCGTGTCGGCGGATCGCCGTACACTTGTCGGGATCACTGACCCGGCGCGCCGACTGCGCGCCCATGGGCGATCTTGCGGGCGATTCGGCGGCGTACGGAGCCGCGGCGGGCCAACGCGAAGATGCGCCCCGCTCGAAAGGCATTTCTTGACCACCTTCGCTGCCTCCGGCACGTCCCCGTCCGTCGACCCGACCACCGACACCACAGACTTCGCCTCGCTCGGCCTGCCCCGGCCGCTGGTCGAGGCGCTCACCCGGCAGGGCATCACCAGTCCGTTCGAGATCCAGCGGGCCACCCTGCCGGACGCGCTCGCCGGCCGCGACGTGCTCGGCCGGGGCCAGACCGGCTCGGGCAAGACGCTCGCCTTCGGCCTCGCCGTGCTCGGCCGGCTCGCCGAGCGCAACCGGGCCCGGCCGCTGCACCCCCGCGCCCTGATCCTGGTCCCCACGCGTGAGCTGGCCATGCAGGTCAACGACGCGCTGGTGCCGCTCGGCAAGTCGATCGGCATCTTCCTGAAGACCGCGGTCGGCGGGGTGCCGTACGACCGGCAGATCGACGCGCTGCGCCGGGGCGTGGAGATCGTCGTGGCCACCCCGGGGCGGCTCGGCGACCTGATCACGCGCGGCATCTGTCAGCTCGACGACGTCGAGATCACGGTGCTGGACGAGGCGGACCAGATGGCCGACATGGGCTTCCTGCCCGAGGTCACCGAGCTGCTGGCGAAGACGCCTGCGGACGCCCAGCGGCTACTGTTCTCGGCCACTCTGGACAACGACGTCGACACGCTCGTCAAGCGGTTCATGACCGACCCGGTCACCCACTCGACCGCACCGGCGACGGCCGCGGTGTCCACCATGGACCACCACCTGCTGCTGATCCCGCCGCACGACAAGTTCGCGGTGACCGCGTCCATCGCCGCCCGGGACGGCCGCACGATGGTCTTCGCCCGTACGCAGCTCGGCGTCGACCGGCTGGTCGAGCAGCTCGGCGCGGTCGGCGTGCGGGCCGGTGGCCTGCACGGCGGCAAGACCCAGCGGATGCGTACCCGGACGCTCGCCGAGTTCCGTGAGGGCCGGACGAGCGTGCTTGTCGCCACCGACGTGGCGGCCCGCGGCATCCACGTCGACGGGGTCTCGCTGGTGCTGCACGTGGACCCGCCGAAGGACCCGAAGGACTACCTGCACCGGGCCGGCCGGACCGCCCGGGCCGGCGAGTCCGGCGCGGTGGCGACCCTGGTCCTGCCGAAGCAGCGGCGGACCACCCTGGCCATGCTGGAGAAGGCGGGCGTCGAGCCGTCCCAGGCGCGGGTCCGCGCCGGCGACGAGGCGCTGGCCGAGCTGACCGGCGCCCGCGAGCCGAGTGGCGTGCCGGTGCGCGAGGAGCCGGAGCCGCGTCGCGGCGGTCCTCGTCGCTTCGGCGACCGGGACGGGCGCGGCTTCGACCGGGGCGGCCGGAGCTTCGACGGCCGCGGTGAGCGGAGCTTCCGCGACCGGCCGTCGGGTGAGCGCGGCGGCTACCGTGACCGGCCCGCCGGCGAGCGCGGCTTCCGGGACCGCCCGGCGGGCGAGCGCGGCGGCTACGCCGACCGGCCCACCGGCGAGCGCGGTTACCGCCAGGCGGGCGAGCGTGGCGGCTACGGCGACCAGCGTGGTGGCTACGGCGACCGGCCCACGGGCGAGCGGGGCGGCTACGCCGACCGGACGGCCGGCGAGCGCGGTGAGCGTCGCTACGGCGACCGGCCGACCGGCGAGCGCGGCAACGGTGACCGGTTCGGCGGCGACAGGCGTTTCGGCGAGCGTCGGTCCGAGGACCGCGGTGACCGGTTCGGCGGGCGGCCGGCCGGTGACCGTCGTTTCGGCGAGCGCGCGGAGCAGGGCCGGTCCGGTGGCGACCGGCCGGCGGGCGAGCGCGGCTACGATCGGGACGCCCGGCGACACGACGACCGGCCGACCGGCGGGCGCGGTTTCGGTGAGCGCCGGCACGAGGACCGCCCGCAGGGCGAGCGCCGCTTCGGCAACCGCGACGGCCAGGGCGAGCGCCGCTTCGGCGACCGCGACGGCCACGGCGAGCGCCGTTTCGGCAACCGTGACGGGCAGGCCGAGCGGCGGGGCGGGTTCCGTTCCGAGGGGCGGGGCCGGGACGACGACCGGCGTGGCTTCGGCGGGCGGCCGCCGGCGCGTACCCACTGATTCGCTGGACCATCTGGACGCCGCCGTCGAGCACCCGCTCGGCGGCGGCGTTCGCGCATCCGCTGCCGGTGGCCGTCGGCTCGCGTAACGTTCGGTGCATGCCGAAGTCGCTCTTCTGGACCAGGACCGACACCGCCGGCTCCGAGCACGTGGTGCTCGACGACCGCGAGGGGCTGACCGCGCAGGGCGTGGCGCTGGCGGTCGACCCGATCGCCTACACCTGCCGGTACCGCCTGACGATCGCGCCGGACTGGTCGACCAACCGGTTGGAGGTCGAGGCGGAGGGCGCCGGCTGGGCGCGCAGCGTACGGCTGGAGCGGGGCCGGGACGGGTGGCGGGTGCGTACCGGTGAGGAGGGCGACCTGGACGCGGCGCTGCGCGCGGCCGGGCACCCGCCGGCGGGCCTGCCCGGCACGGACGACCCGGGCCGGCTGGCCGACGCGCTCGACGTCGACCTGGGCGGTTCCCCGCTGACCAACACGCTGCCGATCCGCCGGATCGGGCTGGGCCGGCTCCCCGCCGACCTGGCCACCAGCGTGACCGTCGCCTGGGTGCTGCTGCCGGGCCTGGCCGTGGTGCCGGCCGAGCAGGTCTACACGTCGCTCGGTCCGGGCCGGGTCCGGTTCGCCAGCGGCACCTTCAGCGCCGACCTGGAGGTCGACCCGGACGGCTTCGTGGTGCGCTATCCGGGGCTCGCCGAGCGGGCCGAGGATCGCTGACCGCTCAGGCCGGCCAGGCGCCGTCGGTCAGGAACCTGTCGACGGCGGCGAGGTGCGGGCCGAGGTCGAGGCCCTGCGCGGCCACCCACTCGTCGGAATAGTAGGTGTCGGCGTAGCGGTCGCCCGGGTCGCAGATCAGCGTGACCACCGAACCGGTCCGGCCGGCGGCGATCATCTCCGCGATCAGGCCGAACGCGCCCCAGAGGTTGGTGCCGGTGGAGCCGCCGACCCGGCGGCCGAGCACGGCCGAGCCGGCCCGCATCGCGGCCAGCGACGCGGCGTCCGGCACCTGCACCATCCGGTCCACCACGCTGGGCAGGAAGGACGGCTCGACGCCGGGCCGGCCGATGCCCTCGATGCGGGAGCCGCGGTCGGTGCGGACCGACCAGTCGCCGGCCTGCCAGGCCGGGTAGAACGCGGAGTTCTCCGGGTCCACCACGCACAGTTTGGTGGGCAGCCGGCGGTAGCGGGCGTACCGGCCGATGGTGGCGCTGGTGCCGCCGGTGCCGGCGCCCACCACGACCCAGGCCGGCACCGGGTGCCGTTCCAGCGCGAGCTGGGCGTAGATCGACTCGGCGATGTTGTTGTTGCCCCGCCAGTCGGTGGCCCGCTCGGCGTAGGTGAACTGGTCCATGTAGTGCCCGCCGGTGTCCTCGGCGAGCCAGCGCGCCTCGATCACCACCTTGGCCGGGTCCGCGACCAGGTGGCAGCGCCCGCCCTGGAACTCGATCTGGGCGATCTTCTCCGGGGACGTGGAGGCGGGCATCACCGCGATGAACGGCAGCCCGAGCATCCGGGCGAAGTATGCCTCGGAGACCGCCGTCGACCCGGACGACGCCTCCACGACCGTGGTGTCCCGGCCGATCCAGCCGTTGCACAGGCCGTAGAGGAACAGCGACCGGGCCAGCCGGTGCTTGAGCGAGCCGGTCGGGTGCACCGACTCGTCCTTCAGGTAGAGGTCGATCCCCCACTCCCGGGGCAGCGGGAAGGGCAGCAGGTGGGTGTCGGCGGACCGGTTGGCGTCCGCCTCGACCGTGGCGATCGCCTCGGTCAGCCAGCGCCGGCCGGCCTCGTCGCACCTGTCGAGATGAGTCACGCCGGCAACGTTACAAGCGAGGCGGGTTCGCCGCCGGCCGGACCCGGCGCGCCTGCCGGCGCTGCCCGGCCCGGCCGGCGGCCCGCACCACCGGGGTCAGGGCCAGGGCGAGCCGGGGGTACGCGTCGAGCAGCCGCACCTGCGCGCCGCGCCAGCGGGGCAGGCTGACCACCGGGCGGGGCCGGCGGGCCAGGCGTACCGCCCGGGCGGCGACCCGCTCGGGGGTGAGCAGCGAACCGGTGAAGGACGCCAGCGCGCCGGGGTCGTCGAGCCTGTCGTGCAGCATCGGCGTCCAGATCCCGTCCGGGCACAGGCACGACACGTGTACGCCCCGGACGCCGGCCATCCGCAGGTCGCTCAGCGTGCCGAGGCTGAACGCCAGCAGCGCGTGCTTGCTTGCCGCGTAGACGGTCTCGCCGGGCGCCGCGATCAGCCCGGCCAGCGAGACGACGTTGAGCACGTGCCCGTGGCCCTGCTCCCGCATCACCGCCACGGCGGCCAACGTGCCGTTCATCGCGCCGAGCGCGTTGATCTCCACCACCCGGCGGCGGGTCGGCGCGTCGTGCGCCCAGGAGGGGCCGGTGACCAGGATGCCGGCGTTGTTGACCCAGAGCCCGAGCCCACCGGGCGCGCCGGCCGCCTCGGCGGCCACCGCCGCGCAGGCCGTCTCGTCGCGGACGTCCAGCGGGCGGGACCAGCCGCCCAGCGGCCCGGCGACGTCGGCCGCCGCCGTGGCGTCGACGTCGGTGAGCAGCACTCGCCAGCCGTCGGCGTGCAGCGCGGCGGCGAGCGCGCGGCCCAGCCCGCCGGCCGCCCCGGTCACCACGGCGGCGCCAGGTGTCGTGGTCGTCATCGGCGCACGCTAACCGCCTGCCGGGGGGTCGGGCCAGCCTCAGGCGGGCGGAGGTTCGAGCGGCTGGGGACGGTTCTCCCACTTGGTCGACAGTGCGATGCCGGTGCGGGTGGAGGCGACGCCCGGGGTGCGGTTCAACCGCACGATCAACTGCTCCAGCTCGGCGATGGTGCCCACCCGCGCCTTGAGCAGGAAGGACTCGACTCCGGCCATGAAGTAACAGGATTCGATCTCGGGGATCTGGCGGAACGCCTCCAGCACGTCGTCGGTGTCCGCGTCGGAGTTCTCCACGATGCCGATCAGCGCGGTGACGCCGAGCCCGACGGCCTCCGGCTCGACCTCGGCCCGGTAGGCGCGGATGACGCCGCCGGACTCCAGCTTGCCGACCCGCTCGTGCACGGCGGGCGCGGAGAGGCCGACCTGCCGGGCCAGCTCGGCGTACGACAGGCGGGCGTTGCCGCGCAGCAGCTCCACGAGGCTCAGGTCGATCGTGTCCACGGAGAGTGACCCTATCGTTTTGGGCGTGACCCGACGTGGTCGGCACCCGTTGAACATGACGTCACGTCGCCATTCACAAACGCGCGGTCACGGACGTTCTCCGCCGGTACCATTTACTAACTTTCTCACTGTGTGGGTTTTTCGCGTTTGGCGGACACGCCCGGTCGCTGGTGCTGTAATTGCCATACGTCCCTCATGACGGCTCTGGGCTCGCACCGGCCGGGGGCAGTGTGTTCAGCCGGGGGCTTCGTCGACGCGAGGAGGGGGCTGTGGACACTGGAGATCGCCTGCTGACACCGGGTGAGGTCGCTGCGCTGTTTCGGGTTGACCCGAAGACCGTGACCAGATGGGCAGCGGCCGGCCGGATCGGCAGCATCCGGACTCCAGGCGGGCATCGCCGGTTTCGGGAATCCGAGGTGCGGGCCCTGCTTGAGGGGGAGGGCATGCTGGACGAGGCGGAAGACATGGGCAAGGCGCGCAACATGGGCCCGACCGCCTCGACCGGCCCCGGCCCGGCGAACGCCGGCATGTACTGAGCGAGTGGGGCGCGGTCCGGCCGGTGAGGTCGGGTCGCGCCCCGTCCGGTCGAGGACCCACGGTCAGGCCGGGTCGGTCTCCCGGAGGGCGGCGGCCAGCTCCCCGGACCAGCGCCGGAAGAGCGTGTGCTCGACGCCGAGCGCGTCGAGCACCTTGCCGGCCACGAAGTCGACCAGCTGCGCGGCGGAGGCCGCCGCCCCCGCGCCGTAGAAGCCCGGGCTGGCCGGCAGCACCACCGCGCCGGCGTCGTGCAACGCGATGAGGTGTTCCAGGTGGCTGCGGGTCACCGGGGTCTCCCGGGGCACCACCACGACCGGCCGGCGTTCCTTGAGGTTCACCTCGGCGGCGCGTTGCAGCAGGTCCTTGGAGAGCCCGATGGCGATGCCGGCGCAGGCCGCGGTGCTGGCCGGTACGACCGCCATGCCGCGCACCGGGTAGGAGCCGCTGCTCGGCCCGGCCGCCAGGTCACCGGCGGGCCAGTGCCGCAGGTCGGCGCCGGCGAGGTCCCGGTCGAGCCAGGCGGCCAGGTCCTCGGCCCAGTGCGCGTCCCGGAACGGCCGGCCGGTCTCGTCGAGCACGGTCAGCCGGGCGGCCCGGGAGACGATCAGGTCCACCGCCTGACCGGCGTCGAGCAGGCCGCGGACGACCGCCGCCGCGTACGGGGTCCCGGAGGCGCCGGAGACGCCGACCACCCATGGTTCGCGCATGTCGTCAAGCCTGCCAGGCGAGATGTCCGACGGGTCGACGGGGCTTCCCGCGCCGTGGGATTCTTCTGTCCGGCGATCCCCTTTACGGAAGGGCCCCGGTGATGACGGCTGCGGTGCTGCGCGCGCTGCGCTCCGACTGCCCCGTCCCGCCCCGACTCTCCCCGTACGCGGACGAGGTGCAGTCCTGGCTGGTCGGCCGGCTCGACCGGCTCGGCCTGCCGCTGGACCCGGACACCCGTCGCCGGCTCGCACGGGCCGGCTTCGCCCGCTACGCGGGTCGGCTCTATCCGGACGCCGCCGAGCCCGACCTGCGGGTGCTGACCGCGCTGTTCACCTGGTTCTTCCTGGTCGACGACGCCTGCGACGGCCCGGACCGGCTGACCCCGGCGCAGATCCGCGGGCTGCGCGACGGCACGCTCGCCCTGCTGCGCGACGGTCCCCGGGCCCGCCATCCCGGCTTCTCCGGCCCGCTGCGCCGGCTGCTGGTGCAGGCGTGGCGGGAGCCGCGCCGGCGGATGCCGGCCCGTTGGCGGCTGCGCTTCGCCGACGCGGTGGCCGACCATCTCGACGGCGTGTCCCGGGAGGCCGCCGCCACCTCGGCCGGCCGGCCGCCCGGCGTGGCCGAGTACGTGCGGCTGCGCCGGGCCACCTCGGCGGCGTACGTGTCGTACCCGCTGATCGAGTTCGCCGCCGGTCGGCCGCTGCCCGACGCGGTCTACCACCACCCGGCGCTGCGCCGCCACGCCGACCTCGGCAACGACCTGCTCTCCTGGTTCAACGACATCGCGTCGCTGGAGCGCGACCTGGCGACCGGCGGCGGGCACAACCTGGTGGTCGCGGTGGCCGGTGAGCGGGGCGTGCCGCTGCCGGTCGCGGTGGATCTGGTGGCCGCGCACTGGCGGGCCGAGATGAGCCGCTTCATGGCGTTGCGCGCGGCGGTCCCGTCGTTCGGTCCGACGCTCGACGAGGCGGTCACCGCCCACCTCGACGGGGTCGCCGCGGCGGTGCGCGGCACTGTCGACTGGACGCTGGAGAGCGCCCGCTACCCGGCCGCCGCGGCGCCCTGACCGGCGGACGACCGCCCGGCGAGCGGCCAGCCGACCGGGTCTAGGGCCGCAGGTCGAGCCGGAGCACCAGGTCGAGCAGCGCGAAGACGAACAGCGCGATGCCGACGAAGCCGTTGGCGGTGAAGAACGCCCGGTTGACCTTGCTCAGGTCGGTGGGGCTGACCACCAGGTGCTGGTAGCCGAAGGCGACCGCGGTGAACGCCAAACCGATCCACCAGAGCCAGCCGAAGCCGACGAGCGCGCCGAACCAGATGAACAGCGCGAACGTCACCACGTGCGCGACGGTGGAGGCGTGCAGGGCGAAGCGCCGGCCGTAGCGGGCCGGGACGCTGTGCACCCCGATCTCGCGGTCGATCTCCGAGTCCTGGCAGGCGTAGATCAGGTCGAAGCCGCCTATCCAGAGGCCGACCGCGGCGCCGAGCAGCCACGCCGGGCCGGAGCCGGCGAGCGTGCCGGTGACCGCCAGCCAGGCGCCGACCGGGCCGACCGCCTGGGCGACCGCGAGGATGGCGTGCGGCCAGTTGGTGAACCGCTTGCCGTACGGGTAGACGACGAGCGGCACCACGGCCAGCGGGGCGAGCGCCAGGCAGAGCGGGTTGAGCAGGGCGGCGGCGGCCAGGAAGACCACGAGCGCGACGACCGCGCCGGTCCAGGCCGTGCGCACGCTCACCGCCCCGGTGACCAGCTCCCGGTTGGCGGTACGCGGGTTCCGGGCGTCGATCCGCCGGTCGAGGATCCGGTTGGCGGCCATCGCGAACGTCCGCGCGCCGACCATCGCCACGGTGATCAGCAGCAGGTCGAGCCAGCGCACCCGCCCGCCGTCCACCCGCATGGCGGTCAGCGCGGACAGGTACGCGAACGGCAGCGCGAACACCGAGTGCTCGATCGCGACCAGCTTGAGGAAGGAGGTGACCCGTCCAGGTCGCTCCGCGACGGCGGTCATCGGATCCCGTACTCCTGCCAGCGCTTGTCGACCAGGGAGACCACCTCGGGGGACATCCGCATCTCCTCCGGCCAGCCCCGCAAGTAGCCCTCCTCGGGCAGCTTGCGGGTCGCGTCGACGCCCGCCTTGCCGCCCCAGAACTGCTGGTAGGACGCGTGGTCGAGGTGGTCCACCGGCCCCTCGGTGAGGAGCAGGTCGCGGGCGTAGTCGACGTTGCCGAAGGCGCGGAACGCGACCTCGTTGTAGTCGTGCACGTCGCAGTCCTCGTCGACGATCACGATCAGCTTGGTCAGCGACATCATGTGCGCGCCCCAGATCGCGTTCATCACCTTCTGCGCGTGCTTCGGGTAGCGCTTGCGGATCGACACGATCGCGCAGTTGTGGAAGACGCCGGCGGCCGGGAGGTCGTAGTCGACGATGTCCGGGATCAGGAAGCGCAGCAGCGGGGCGAAGATCCGCTCGGTGGCCTTGCCGAGCCCGTGGTCCTCCTGCGGCGGCTGGGACGTGACGATCGAGTGGTAGACCGGGTCGCGCTGCATGGTCATGGCCTCGATGTGCAGCACCGGGAACGGCTCGACAGGCGTGTAGAAGCCGGTGTGGTCGCCGAACGGCCCCTCGGGCAGCCGCTCGCCCGGCTCCAGGTAGCCCTCCAGCACGACCTGGGCGTGCGCCGGCACCTGCAACGGGACGGTCAGGCAGTCGACCATCTCCACCCGCTCGCCGCGCAGGAAGCCCGCGAACAGGTACTCGTCGATGTCGGCGGGGAGCGGCGCGCTGGCCGCGTACGCGACCGCCGGGTCGGCGCCGATGGCGACCGCCACCGGCAGCCGCTGCCCGAGCCGCTCGGCGACCGCGTGGTGCGCGGTGGAGTTCTTGTGGATCTGCCAGTGCATGCCGAGCGTGTTCCGGCCGTGCTGCTGGAGCCGGTAGAGGCCGAGGTTGCGCTTGCCGGTCTCCGGGTGCTTGGTGTGGGTCAGCCCGAAGTTGTGGAAGATGCCGCCGTCGCCCGGCCACACCTGCAACCCGGGCAGCCGGTTCAGGTCGACGTCGTCGCCCCGGTAGACCACCTGCTGGCAGGGAGCGGTCCGCACCTTCTTCGGCGGCATGGACTTGAGCTGCATCACCTTGCCGAGCCCACCCATCATGCCGGCGAAGCCCTGCGGCAGCTCCGGCTTGAGCATCTCGCCGATGCGCTCGCCGATCTCGTCCAGCCGCTCGACGCCGAGCGCCATGGCCATCCGCTTCTCGGTGCCGAACAGGTTGACCGCGACAGGCATCTCACCCCGGGTGGGCCGCTCGAAGAGCAGGGCCGGGCCGCCGGCGCGGACGGTCCGGGTGACCACCTCGCTCATCTCCAGCGTGGGGTCGACCGGGACGTCGACCCGGCGCAGCTCGCCCGCGCGCTCCAGGGCCGCGAGGAAGTCCTTGAGATCGTTGTACGGGAACCCACGCGCCATGCCCCCATCCTCCCCCACCCCCCTGAGGTGCAAGGAAGGGCCCCTTCTTAACGCATTCGGCAGAGGCGGGGCCCCCGCTTAACACCCCGTCGGGCGGGTAGTCGGCCGCATGGGCGGCGAGCGGGTACCGGCGGGGTTCACCGAGCAGCGGGCCAGGGCCGGTGACGTGGAGATCAACTACGTCCGGGGCGGCCGGGGCCCCACGCTGGTGCTGCTGCACGGCTACCCCCAGTGCTGGCGCATGTGGCGGCACCTGCTGCCGTAGCTGGCCCGGTCGTACGAGGTGATCGCCCCGGACCTGCGCGGCTTCGGGGACAGCGACGCCCCGCCCGGCGGGTACGACAAGAAGACCGTCGCCGCCGACCTGCACCGGCTGCTGACCGACCTCGGCCTGGCCGAGGAGATCCGGCTGGTCGGCCACGACCTCGGCACCATGGTCGCGTACGCCTACGCCGCCGCCCATCCCGACTCCGTCGCCCGGCTGGTGCTCAGCGAGGCGCCGATCCCGGACGAGAGCATCTACACGATCCCCGCGCTGACCGAGGCCGGTCCGGCGGTGTGGAACTTCGGCTTCTTCAACGTCCCCAACGGCCTGCCCGAGCAGCTCGTCGCCGGGCGGGAGGCGCTCTGGGTCGACCGGTTCACCGACTCCATCATGGTGCACGAGGGCAGCCTGGGCCCGGACGACATCGACGAGTACGCGGGCCACCTGCGCGACGAGGCGCACCTGCGGGCCAGCGTCGGCTATTTCCGGGCGTTCGGACAGGACGTCGCGGACAACGCCGCGTACCGGGGCACGAAGCTGCCGATGCCGGTGCTGGCCATCGGCGCGCAGGCCAGCCTGGGCGGGCAGGTGGCCGAGCAGGTCCGCCGCTATGCCGACACGGTCACCGGCGCGGTGGTCGAGGACTGCGGCCACTGGCTCTACGAGGAGCAGCCGGCGAAGCTGGCCGCCCTCCTGCTGCCGTTCCTGCGGGGCTGACCGGCGCCCGGACGGCTCAGCGCCGGCGGGAAGGCGGGGCCCCCGCTCAACGCATTCGGTAGAGGCAGGGCCCCGCTTGACGACTCACGTCAGGCCGACGGCGTCCAGGCGTACTCCTGGAGGGGTTCGTCGAGCGGCGCGGCGGTGAGCCGGTTCGCGAACGTGGAGATGGTGTACGTGCCGACGCCGAGCACCACGTCGAGCGCGTGCCGCGGCCGCCAGCCGGCGGCGAGGAGCGCGTCCAGCTCGGAATCTCCGACCGCGCCCCGCTGGTCGAGCACGGCGACGGTGAACCGGCGTAGTGCCTCCAGCCGGGGATCGGGCAGCGCCTCGCCGGCCCGCAGCGCGTCGATCAGTTCGGGGGCGGCGCCGCCGCGGGTGAGCGTGGCGGTGTGCATGGCGACGCAGAGGTGGCAGCCGTTGCGGGTGGCGACGGTCAGCACGACCACCTCGCGGGCGACCGGGTCGAGGTCGGTGGCCTCGAACGCGGCGTTGGCGGCGAGGAATCCTTTGAGCAGTTCGGGTGACTCGGCCATCAGGCCGACTGCGGCGGGCAGGTGGCCGAGCGCGCGGTGGACGCCGGCCATGACCGGCCGGGCGGCGGCGGGCGCGGTCTGCGGGTCGTACGCGGTGAAGCGGGACATCCGCGGTCCCCTCTCGTAAGATAGTCAACGTGGTTGTCCAAACAGTAAACCTGGTTGTCGAAGATGGCAACGCCTGACCGCCCCGGCTTCGCGCTGCCGCTGCTGCTGCTCGCCGGCTTCCGCACGCTCGTCGACGACCTGCACGCCGAGCTGGCCCGGCACGGGCACCCCGAGCTGCGCCCGGCCCACGGCTTCGTCCTCCAGGCCGTCGGCCCGGCCGGCACCACCGCTTCCGACCTCGGACACCGCCTCGGCGTCACCAAGCAGGCCGCCGGCAAGACGGTGGACCGGCTGGTCGCGCTCGGCTACCTGGAACGCGTGGACGACCCCGCCGACGCGCGCCGCAAGCTGGTCCGGATGACCGCCCGGGGCCACGACGGGCTGCACCGGTCAGCGGTGGTCTTCGACGAGCTGCGCGACCGCTGGGTGGCCACGCTCGGCGCCGACCGGGTCACCGCGATCGAGGACGACCTCGGCCGGATGGTCCCCGCCGACGTGTTCCGCCTCGACGTCCCGGGCTGGTTCGGGGCCTGAGCGGGGGCCATGATGGGCCGATGGACGACGCGTACGTGGTGGGTGACCCCGACGGGCTCAGCCCGCTCCAGACCGAGATCCGGGACGCGGTGGCCCGCGAGCTGCACGCCCAGTTCGCGCTGCGGGCGGACCGCCTCGACCTGGCCGACCTGCCCGAGGTGGCCTACCAGATCACCAGGCGCGTCGACGAGGTGTTGAGCGGGGCCGCCGGGGTCACACCCTCCCCATAGGATCGGCGCGCCGGCCGATCGCGCCGGCCCTCTTCCGTGCAAGGAGATCGATGAAACCTCTGCGCGTCCCGGTCGGCGCGGCAGCGCTGGCCGTCCTCGGCCTGACCGTCGCGTCGCCCGCTCCGGCGATGGCCGACCCCGGCCCCGGCTGGGTCACCGGCTGGCTCGGTGACACCACGGTCAGCGGCCCGACCGCCCCCGCCCGCACCGCCCCGTTCGCTTTCAGCAGCAGCGCCGACGCCGTCAACCCCCGCGTCACCCTCGACCTGAGCGGCCTCGCCGGTGTCGCCACCGCGACCACGCCGACCTGGTGCCACCGCACGTCCGACACCTCGGTGACCTGCCCGGCGCCGCCCGACGCCACCACCGACGAGTTCGGCACCGTCACCGCCACCGTGCCGATCGTGCTCCGCTCGGTCGGCGGCGCGTCCGACGGCGCCACCGGCACGATCGGCTGGTCGATCGTCGCCGACGGCGTTGACGGCGAGGCCCAACAGGCGACCGTCACGGTGCGCACCGGGCCGGACGCGGTCGACCTGGTCGACGAATACGTCGACGGCACCGCCGCCGGTGACCACCTCGCCGTGCCGGTGACCCTGGTCAGCGCCGGCGACCAGCCGGTGACCGGCCTGCGGGCCACGTTCCGCTTCCCGGTCGGGCTGGAGCCGGCCGCCTACCGCAACTGCCGATACGGCACCGGCGGCCAACTCGACACGATCGTCGTCTGCCACTTCGGCCGCGAGCTGGCCCCCGGCCGGCGCTACGAGGTGCCCGGCGGCTTCCCGACCACTGTGGGCCCGGCCGCGATCGGCGACAAGCGCATCGTGCAGAGCGTCGCGCCCGAGGTCACCGCCGGCCCGCTGCCCGAGGGCGTGGTGCTGCGGCACCGCCCGGCCGACGCGGCGCTGCGGCTGCGCCCGGTCACCGGCACGGTCGACGTGCTCGACGCCGACATGTCCGCCTTCGGCCAGTCCTACTTCCGCTCCGTGCGCGGCTCGTACGACGTGATAGCGGTCGGTGCGGCGGTGGCCGGGGCGCCCGGCGACACGGTCCGGATCCGGGTCGGCCTGCGCAACGACGGGCCCGGCGTGCCGGACGGCACCATCTCCGGCGACAGCGCCGCCCGGTTCCGCTTCACCCCGCCGGCCGGCACTGTGGTGACCGCGCCTCCGCAGCACTGCTCGGACGGCCGCGACGAGGAAGACCCGGACGCCGCACCGGTCTGGTTCTGCACGCTGCCGAACGGCGTCTTCGCGGCCGCGAGCACCTTCCTGGTCGACGTCGACCTGCGGATCGACGGTCCGCTCGGCGCACCCGGCTCGGTCGGCGTCGCCTACCCCTATCCCGGGCCGGACGACGACCCGGCGAACGACACCGCCGTCGTCACCGTCGGCTGAGTGGCGCACCGCCCGCCGGACGTCGCAGGGCTCCCGGCGGGCGTCACGCTCCCTGCGCGCGTCGTGACGCTTTGATTACGGTGCGTCATGTTCGCTGGGACTCCGCGACGAGGCGGCACGGTCTGCCCGGTCGGCACGAGCGAGAGGCCGCCGGAACGGAGATCCCATGAAACGGCACGCTCTCCACGCCGGGCTGGCCGCCCTGACGCTCATCGCCGGGTTGCTCACCGCCGCACCACCGGCGGCGGCAGCGACCACCACCTTCCCGTTCGCCGCCACCGCAGACAGCTACGTCAGCTCGTCCAGCCCGAACGCCAACTTCAACGGCACCAACTCGCTCGCCGTGGGCGCCACCCCGACCCGGATCTCCTACCTGCAGTTCAACGTCACCCGGCTGGTCGATCCGGTCTCCACCGCCCGCCTGCGGCTGCACGTGCAGAACACCGCGAACGCCCCCAGCCCGAACGGCGGCACCGCGCAGCAGGTCGGCACCGGCTGGTCGGAGAGCACGCTGACGTACGCCAACCGGCCGGCGTCCGTCGGCGGTCCGCTCGCATCGCTGGCCACGGTGCACGCCAACACCTGGTACGAGCTGGACGTCACCGACGCGGTCACCGGCAACGGCCTGGTCGCGTTCTCGCTCTCGTCGGCCAACCCGGACGGCGCGTTCTACGACAGCCGGGAGTCCGGCACCTACGCGCCCATGCTGGTCATCACCACCGGTCCACCGCAGACCGGGGACAACGTCCTGCTCAACGGCGGTGACATCTCCGCGTGCAGCACCACCGGCGCCACGCAGACCGCACAGATCCTCGCCCGCGAGCCCGGCACCGTGATGGCCGGTGGCGACCTGACCGACAGCGGCACGGCCCAACAGCTCGCCGACTGCTACGACCCCACCTGGGGCCAGTTCAAGAGCCGCACCAAGCCGATCCTCGGCAACCACGACTACATCTCGTCCGCGACGGCGAAGCCCACCTTCGACTACTTCGGCCCGGTGCTGCCACCCGGGAAGGGCTACTACTCGTTCGACAAGGCCGGCTGGCACATCGTCGTTCTCAACACCAACTGCTCCCGCATCGGCGGCTGCCAGGCCGGGTCCCCGCAGGAGAAGTGGCTGCGCGCGGACCTCGCGGCGCACCCGAACCGCTGCACCCTGGCCCAGTACTACCACCCGCTGTTCAGCTCCGGGGGCCGCGAGTCGACGGCGGTCCGGCCGCTGTTCCAGGCGCTCTACGACGCCGGCGCGGAGATCGTCATCAACGGCCACAACCACCAGTACGAGCGGTTCGCCCCGCAGAACCCGTCGGGCGTCGCCGAACCGGACCGGGGCATCCGCGAGTTCGTGGTGGGCACCGGCGGTCGCCCGCTCCAGGCGTCGTTCCCCGAACCGGCCGCCAACAGCCAGGTCAAGAACGGCACCACGTTCGGCGTCCTCAAGCTGACGCTCTCCACGAACGCCTACTCCTGGCAGTTCCTCCCGGTGGCCGGCAAGACGTTCACCGACTCCGGCATGGGCACCTGCCACTGACCGCCGACGGAACCCGTTCAGCCTGCACTCGTACGCTGGCTCACACCCCGGCGTACGAGTGCAGGCCGGTGAAGAAGAAGTTGACGCCGAACAGGTTCATCAGCATGGTCAGGAAGCCCACCACCGCGATCCAGGTGGCCACGTTGCGCTTCACGCTCGGCGTGGCCCGGGCGTGCAGGTAGCCCGCGTAGACCACCCAGGAGATGAACGCCCAGGTCTCCTTCGGGTCCCAGCCCCAGGCGCGACCCCAGGCGGCCTCCGCCCAGATCGCGCCGGCGATCACCGCGAACGTGAAGATCGGGAACGCGAAGGCGTGCAACGTGAAGGTCAACCGCTCCAGCCCGGCCGCCGCCGGCAGCCGGCGGGCCAGGGTGTACGGGAAGCTGCGCCGCCCCTGCTCCCAGCCGGCCCGCATCAGGTAGGCGGCGGCGGGCACCACGCCCAGCAGGAAGATGCCCGAGGAGAAGATGATCGTTGACACGTGAATGATGAACCAGTACGACTGCAGCGCCGGCATCAGCGGCACGACCTGCACATAGAGCTTCAGCTCGGCGAACGCGAGCAGCAGCACCATCACCAGGGTCAGGAACAGGCCGAGCCGACGCAGTGACGGCTGCTTCCAGAGCACCACGAGCCACGCGGCCACCCCGATCCAGGTGACCGTCAGCACGAACTCGTACATGTTGCCCCAGGGCATCCGCTCCGCGGCGACGCCCCGGGTGACCACCGCGCCCAGGTGCAGCGCGGCGGCGAGCACGGTGAGCCAGGCGGCGATCCGCCCGGCCACCACGGCCCGGTCGGCGGACCGGTCGGGACGCGACGACGCGGGCGGGGTGGCCGGCGCGTCGACCGGGCCGCCGGTGCCGCCGACGCCCGCGCCGACCAGTTCCCGGGCCGGCGCGGCGGCGACCGCGCCCTTGCGGGCGTTGCCCAGCGCGAACTCCACGGCGTGGCTGATCATCGCGATCAGGTACGCCAGGATCGCGAACGTGACCAACTGGTCGGAGAGTGCGGACATCACTCGTCTCCTTCTCGCGCCCGCTTCCGGTCCGGCGCGTCGCCGCTGACCGCGGCGACGAGCTGCGCGAACTCGTCGGCGAACCCTGGGTGCTCGGTGCGCGGCAGCCCACCGGCCTCCACCAAGCTACTACCGCTCGTCGGAGATCCACCCTCGGGGGGCGAAACCCGGAACCAGACCCGGCGACGGCGGGCGAACAGCGAACCCATCAGGCCCAGCAGCAGCGTGCCGCTGGCCACCAGGAGCAGCGTCTGCCCGGGCGCGTGCCGCACCGCGAGCGTGACGTACGGCCGGGTGCCGACGAACTCCAGCGTGCTGCCGTCGTCCAGGGTCCACGTCTCGCCGGGCCGGAGCAGCTTCGTGCCGACCTGCTTGAGCTTGCCGTTGTCGACCTGCCGCTGGTCGAGCTGGTAGACCGAGCCGGGGATGCCGGCGTCCAGGCCGAGGTTGCCCCGGTAGGCGGTCAGGTTCAGCGCCGGGTTCCGCTCGGCCGGGAACTGCGACGCCACGTACGGCGGCTGGTCACCGGCGGTGGGCAGGTAGAGCCCGTCGAACGCGACCTGCTGGTCCGCGACCCGCTTGCCGGTCTTCGGATCGACGTTGGCGTCCGGGAAGAGCGCCACGCCCTCCTCGGTCGCGTTCGGGTCGCCGGTGCGCAGGAACGGGTCGTCGCTGGTCTGGCTCTTGCCGTAGCGGTCGGTGTACTTCAGCACCGGCGCGTAGCCGTTGCCGAGCAGGTAGACGTTGGCGCCGTCGAGCCGCAGCGGCGAGTTGACCGAGAAGCCGGCGGACCGGGGCGCGTCGCCCGGCGTGTCCACGCCGACGGTGGCCCAGAAGCGGGACGCCTGGCCCGAGTCCAGGTAGTCGGCCTCGAACTTCTCCAGCGTCAGGCAGAACGGCGGCAGGTCGGCGCTGTCCACCCGCGGGCCGAGCGACGCCTCCGCGTACTGCTGGCGGGTGTTGCAGAACGCGTTGTCCGCGCCCGCGACCAGGATGCGGTTGCCGTGCCAGCCGTACCAGGAACCGGCCGCGACCCCGAGCAGGACGGCGATCAGCGACGTGTGGAAGAGCAGGTTGCCGGTCTCCTTGAGATAGCCCTTCTCGGCGGAGACCTCGTTGCCCCGGACGGTGACCCGCCACCGGCGACGACGCAGCACCGCGGCGATCGCCTCCGGGTCGGCGGCGGCCGGGGCCTCCAGCGCGGCGTGCTGCGGCAGCCGGTCGAGCCGCTTCGGCGCGGCCGGTGGCCGCATCCGAAGCGCCCGAACATGATCCCGGGTACGGGGCAGGATGCAGCCGATCAGCGAGGTGAACAGCAGCAGGTAGATCGCGGAGAACCAGACCGAGCCGAAGACCGCGAACGCGCCGATCTGGTCCAACCGGGGGGCCAGGTCGGGGTGGTCGACGAACCACTTGTCGACCTTCTCCGGGTTGACCCCGCGCTGCGGCAGCACCGAGCCGGGGATGGCGGCGACCGCGAGCAGGAACAGCAGGACCAGCGCGGTACGCATGCTGGTGAGCTGCCGCCACGAGTTGCGCAGCAGCGCCAGCACCGGGTTGACCCGGCGGCGGGGCGCCTCGGCCGGCGGGGTGGCCGGCCGGTCGTCCACGGTCGTCATCAGATGCTCACCTCGCCCACGCCCACGTGCGTCTGCAACCAGATCACCACGTTCTGCCAGCCGCCGGTGACCAGCGCGAGGCCGATCAGGATCAGCAGGGCGCCGCCGACGCGGGTGACCCAGCGGCTGTTGCGCCGGACGGCGCGGAACACCCCGAGCAGGCGCTGGAAGCCCAGCCCGAAGACGACGAACGGTAGCCCCAGCCCGAGGCAGTACGCCACGGCGAGCACCACGGCCCGGCCGGCGCTGCCCTCGGTGGTCGCCAGCCCGATCACCGCGCCGAGCGTTGGCCCGGTGCAGGGAAGCCAACTCAACGCGAAGACCGCGCCGAGCACCGGCGCGCCGAGCAGGCCGGCCGACGGCAGCCACCGGATGCGGAACTCGCGCTGCATCCCGGGGACGACACCCAGGTAGCCGAGGCCGAGCACCACCACCAGCGCGCCGATGACGATCTCCAGCGTGCGCTCGTAGCGGAAGAAGAGCTTGCCGACGCCGGAGAAGAGGATCGCGGTGGACACGAACACGGCGGTGAAGCCGGCGATGAACAGCAGCGTGCCGGCCAGCACCCGTCCCTTGACCGCGGCGGTGGTCCGCGCCGGCGCGCGCTCGGCCACGGCGACGCCGCCGCCGGTGGTGTTAACAGGGGGCCCTTCCTCTGCCGGAGGCGTTAACCGGGGGCCCTTCCTTGCACCCTCCAGGTCGGCGCCGGCCAGGCCGGTGACGTAGGAGAGGTAGCCGGGCATCAGGGGGAGCACGCACGGGGAGAGGAAGCTGACCAGGCCGGCCAGCGCCGCCGCGCCCACCGCAAACAGCAACGGCCCGGACGAGGCGAGTCGGGCGAACGTCTCACCCATCAGCGGGAGCCGTTCGGCGCCGGCTTCTCGGCGGCGACCTTCGCCACGATCGGCCGCAGCTCGTCCTGGGTCACCGCGCGGCGGATCACCACCGCGACCCGGCCGTCCCGGTCGAGCACCACAGTCGCCGGGGTGGAGTTGGGCGGGATGTCGAAGTTGAGAGCCTGACGGCTGGCCGGGTCGAACAGGCTCGGGTAGGTGACCCCGTAGCTCGCCTCGAAGGCGGCCGCCTTGTCCTTGCTGTCCTGCACGTTGATGCCGAGGAACGTGACGCCGTCGCCCTTGGTGGCCTGGTAGGTGGCCTCCAGGTCGTCCGCCTCGGCCCGGCAGGGCGCGCACCAGGAACCCCAGAAGTTGACCACGACGACCTGACCGCGGTCGCGGGCGATGTCGTAGCTGCCGCCGCCGAGCAGCTCACCGCTCACCGTGGGCGTCTTGGCCCGCTGGTCCGGGGCGCAGGTCACGGTGAGGCCGTCGGCGTCGCACCGGCTCTCGTCGCTGCCGGAGGTGCAGCCGACGAGCGCCGTACCGGCGGTGACGGCGGCGAGCAGGGCGGCGGCGAGCCTCCGGGTGAGCATCAGGCCCCCTTGGCCGTCCGGGCGGTCGGCGAGATCGCGATCAGGTGGGCGGCCGGCTCGGAGTAGCCGATGCCGGCGATCTTGGCGCCGTCGAAGTGGAACGAGGTGAGGCTGGCCAGGCCGCACTGGCGGCGGCGCGGGTCGTGCCAGAGCCGCTTGCGCTCGACGTGCCGGCGCAGCGTCCAGATCGGGAGCTGGTGCGAGACGAGCACCGCCTCACGCCCCTCGGCGGCGACCCGGGCGGCGTGCAGCGCGGCGAACATCCGCTCCGCGATCACCTGATAAGCCTCGCCCCACGACGGGGTGACCGGGTCGCGCAGCACCCACCAGTTGCGCGGGTCGCGGAACGAGCCGTCGCCCGGCGAGACCTTCTTGCCCTCGAACCAGTTCGCGCTCTCGATCAGCCGCTCGTCGACGCCGACGGAGAGGCCGAACTGCGCCGCGATCGGCTCGGCGGTCTGCTGGGCGCGCTCCAGCGGGCTGGCCACCACGTGCACGACGGTGCGCTCGGCGAGCGCCTGCGCGGCCGCCTTGGCCATCTGCACGCCCAGCTCGGAGAGGCGGAAACCGGGCAGGCGGCCGTAGAGGATGCCGTCCGGGTTGTGCACCTCGCCGTGCCGCAGCACGTGGACCACCGTCTCCGCCATAGTTACCCCCCGTGTCCGGCCGCTGCCGCCGCCCGCGCCGCCACCGGCAGGGCGGCGGCGATCTGCTCCCACGCGGCGTCGTCGATCGCCGCCGAGACGAACCACGACTCGAACGCGCTCGGCGGCAGGTAGACGCCGGCGGCGAGCATCGCGTGGAAGAACGCCTTGAACGCCGGCACCTGCTGGGTGCGGGCGCTGTCGTAGTCGCGCACGTCGGCGTCGGTGAAGAAGACCGAGAACATGCTGCCGGCGGTGGAGAGGCGGTGCGGCACGCCGGCCGTGGTCAGCTCCTCGGTGACGAGCTTGCCCAGCGCGGCGGCGGTCTCGTCCAGGCGCCGGTAGAGCGCGTCGTCGGCAAGCTTCAGCGTGGCCAGCCCGGCCGCGCAGGCCAGCGGGTTACCCGAGAGCGTGCCGGCCTGGTAGACCGGGCCGGCCGGGGCCAGCCTCGCCATGATCTCCGCCCGCCCGCCGAACGCCGCCGCGGGCAGGCCACCGCCCATGACCTTCCCGTACGTCCACAGGTCGGCGTCGGAGGGGTCGAGGCCGTGCCAGCCGGCGCGGGAGACCCGGAACCCGGTCATCACCTCGTCGACGATCAGCAGCGCGCCGTGCGCGTGCGCGATCCGGGCCAGGTCGGCGTTGAAGCCGTCGCGGGGCGCGATCACGCCCATGTTGCCGGCCGCTGCCTCGGTGATGATCGCGGCGATGTGCGGCCCCTCGGCGGCGAACGCCTCCTCCACCGCCCGCAGGTCGTTGTACGGCAGCACGATCGTGTCCCCGGCCGCCGCACCGGTCACGCCCGGCGAGTCGGGCAGGCCGAATGTGGCCACGCCGGAGCCGGCGGCGGCGAGCAGCGCGTCGGAGTGGCCGTGGTAGCAGCCGGCGAACTTGACGATCTTGGCGCGGCCGGTGAACCCGCGGGCCAGCCGGATCGCCGACATGGTCGCCTCGGTGCCCGAGTTGACCAGGCGTACCTGCTCCACAGGCGTCCGCGCGACGATCTCCTCGGCCAGGTCGACCTCGCCCGGGGTGGGCGTGCCGAAGCTGGTGCCGAGCGCGGCGGCCTCGCGCAGCGCCTCCACCACGGCCGGGTGGGCGTGGCCGAGGATCAGCGGGCCCCAGGAGCAGACCAGGTCGACGTAGCGGCGGCCGTCGGCGTCGAACAGCCAGGGGCCCTCGCCCCGGACCATGAAGCGCGGGGTGCCGCCGACGGCGCGGAACGCGCGCACGGGGGAGTTCACCCCGCCGGGCACGAGTGCCTTGGCGCGGTCGAACAGGGCCTCGGAGGCCGGAGCGTCGGCCGGGTAGCGGCCGGATCCGGCGGAAAGGGTCTCGGTCACGATGCCGCCATTGTGTCAGCGCCGGCCGGCCGGTCGGCAGCCACCCCGCGACCGGGGTTACCGGGCTCACCCCTCGTCGAGCCGGCGGGTACGCCGGCCACGCCCCGCTCGACAGGCCCGTCGGTCGAGATCGCGATAGGCTGACCGGGTGGATCGTGCCGAACTGTCCATCACCGTGCACCGGACGGGTGACGAAGCCGTGCTTCGCCTGGCCGGTGAGATCGACATGCTCACGGCCGCCCAGCTCTCGACGGTGGTCAACGAGGTGCTGGCGGATCCGCCGCCGCGCATCGTGCTCGACCTGGGCGGCGTCACCTTCTGCGACTCGCAGGGCCTCGGCACGCTCGTGGTGCTCAGCCGCAAGGCCAGCCACATGCAGTGCGTGCTCATGCTGAGCAACGTCGGCGACTTCCTGATCCGCGTCCTCGACATCACCGGCCTCCGCAGCGCCCTGATGATCCGCTGACCCCCGCGCGGGTCACCTCCCCCGCGATCTTGCACTTTCGGCCCCCGAAACGGGTGACATGTCCCGTTCGCCGGGGCAGAAAGTGCAAGATCAACGAGGTCGGGGGCGAGGTCAGGGGACGGGGAGGTCGCGGCGGCGGAAGGTGAGCAGGCCGGCGGCGGTCAGGGCCGCGGCCAGGGCGGTCAGCAGGAACACCGGGGTCGGGCTCCAGGTGTCCCGCAGGACCTGCGGGGTGTGCGTGAACGGGGACAGGTCCAGCAACCACTGGTCCAGCTCCAGCACCGCGCCGAGCTGACCGAGCAGCACGCAGACCGCCAGCACCGCCCACACGGCCGAGGCCAGCCGGGGCAGCAGGCCGTGCAGCAGCACGGCGAGCCCGGCCAACACCCAGGCGGCAGGCACCTGCGCCAGGCCCGCACCCACCATCCGGCCCACCTGCCGGGGCACGTCGCCCACGCTCAACCCGTAGGTCAGGCCGGTGGTCAGACCGGTCACGGCGAGCACCACGACCGGGCCGAGCAGCGCGAAGACCACGTGCGAGAGCAGCCAGGTGGACCGGCGCGTGCCGGTGGCCAGCACCGGCTCGGCCCGGCCGGCGGACTCCTCGGCGCGCATCCGCAGCGCGGCCTGGATGCCGTACCCGGCCGCGGCCAGCCCGGCCAGGCTCAGCGTGGCGCCCAGGTAGGCGTCGGCCAGCCCGGAGGCCCCGCCGATCCGGTCCATGATCTGCTCCAACTGCGGGTTCCCCTCCACCGAGCGGCCGGCCGCCTCGGCCGCGCCGCCGAGGATCAGCCCGAGCAGGCCGAACCCGACCGACCACCAGAGGAGCTGCCCCCGGTGCAGCCGCCAGGCCAGGCCGAAGGGCCCGGACAGGGCGCCGCCGGCGGTGGCCGGACCGAGCCGGGGCGGCAGCACCCCCGCGCCCAGGTCGCGGCGGACCGAAACCGGGTACGCGACCGCCGCGAGCAGCACCGTGGCGGCCAGCGGCAGCAGCAGCACCCACCACCGCTCCCCCTCGTACGCCCGCACCCGGGCCGCCCAGCCCAGCGGGGAGAACCAGCTCGGCCAGTCGTGACCGGCGGTGTCACCGACCAGGCGCAGCCCGAACGCGACGCCGAGTCCGGCGATGCCGATCCCCCGCGCCCCGCCCGCGGTCTCGGTGAGCTGTGCGGCCAGCCCGCCGAGCGTGGCGAAGACCATCCCGGTCAGCGCGGCGGCGAGGCCGTACGCGGACGAGCCGGTGGCCGACAGGCCGGTGGCGTGCAGCCCGACCGCGGTGACCAGGCCGAGCAGCACGTCGGCCACGTACGCGACGAGCAGCGCGGCGGTCAGCCCGGCGTACCGGCCGAGCACGCTGCCGCCGAGCAGTTCCCGCCGGCCCGCCTCCTCCTCGGTGCGGGTGTGCCGGATCACGGTGAGCAGGTTGGCCAGCGCCACGATCACCAGGAGGAAGCCGCTGCGCTGGGCGGTCAGCGCGCCGACGCTGTCGCCGTAGACCGGACCCAGCAGCGCGACGATGGACGGGTTGCGGGCGGTCCCCTCGGTGTACGCGGCCCGCTCGGCGGCGGTGGGGAACAGCTCGAAGAAGCTGGCCGCGTAGGACACCGGCAGGAGGGCGAGGACCAGCACCCAGATCGGCAGCAGGACGCGGTCGCGGCGCAGGATCAGCCGGGCCAGGTGCCGGGCCCCGGTGAGCGTGCTCATGAGACCACCTCTTCCGGAGCCGCCTCGTAGTGCCGCAGGAACAGCTCCTCCAGCGTCGGCGGGGTGCTGACCAGGCTGCGGACGCCCAGCTCGGTGAGGCGACGCAGCGCGGCGTCGAGCGCGGCGGCGTCCACGTCGAAGCGGACCCGGTGCCCGTCGACCCGCAGGTCGTGCACGCCGGGCAGGTCGGCCAGCCCGTCGAGCGGCGCGGTGACCTCGGCGTCGATCGCGGTGCGGTGCAGGTGGCGCAGGTCGCCGAGGGTGCCGGACTCGACCGCCCGGCCGGCCCGGATGATCGTCACCCGGTCGCAGAGCGCCTCCACCTCGGCCAGGATGTGGCTGGAGAGCAGCACGGTGCGGCCGTCGTGGCGGGCCCGCCGGACCCAGTGCTGGAAGACCTCCTCCATCAGCGGGTCGAGCCCGGAGGTCGGCTCGTCGAGGATGAGCAGCTCGACGTCGGAGGCGAGCGCGGCCACCAGGCCGACTTTCTGCCGGTTGCCCTTGGAGTAGATGCGGCCCTTCTTGCGCGGGTCCAGCTCGAAGGACTCCAGCAGTTCGGCGCGGCGCTTCGGGTCGAGCCCGCCGCGCAGCCGCCCGAGCAGGTCGATCACCTCGCCGCCGCTGAGGTTGGGCCAGAGCGTGACGTCGCCGGACACGTACGCGAGCCTGCGGTGCAGCGCGACGGCGTCCCGCCAGGGGTCGCCGCCGAGCAGTCGGACGGCCCCCGCGTCCGCCCGCAGCAGGCCGAGCAGCACCCGGATGGTGGTGGACTTGCCGGACCCGTTGGGGCCGAGGAAGCCGTGCACCTCGCCGGTGCGGACGGTCAGGTCGAGCCCGTCGAGCGCCCGGGTGTGGCCGAACGTCTTGACCAGGCCGGACACCTCAATTGCCGTTTCCATGCTTCAGAAGTTACGCTCGTTTCATAAATTTGTGAAGACTGTAGGGTCACGGGGTGAGTGTCGAGGAGCCGACCATGAACGAGCCGAGTCACCGCGACGAGGAGGAGGTCCACCTCTTCGTCGAGCGGATGGCGATGGCCTTCGCCGACGTGGGCTTCCCCCGGATGGCCGCCCGGGTCCTGTTCGCCGTGATGAGCGCCGACGAGCCGCTCACCGCGAGCGAGATCGGCGAGCGGCTGGGCGTCAGCGCGGCCGCCGTGTCCGGCGCGGTGCGCTACCTCACCCAGTTCGCCATGCTGGTCCGTGAGCCGGTCAAGGGCTCCCGGCGCGACCGCTACCGGATGCCGGACAACCCCTGGTACGAGGCCACCATCACCAAGACCAGCCTCTACAAGAACTTCATCGACATCGCCGGCGGCGGCGTCGACGCGCTGCACGGCCGGAACACGCCGGCCGGCGAACGGGTCGCCGAGATGCGGGACTTCTTCCTCTTCGTACAGGAGGAGGTGGAGTCGCTCGGCGACCGCTGGCGGGCCCGGCGCGCGGCGTCCGGGCACGGCGGTCCGGCCGCGGGTTGACCCCTCAGCGGGTGTTGCCCCAGCGGGCCTGCTCCAGCAGGTCCGCCGCCCGCTCCCGGGTCGCCGGGTCGTCGTCGCCGCGCAGCAACGCGGTCGCGGAGTCCACCGCCTCGGCGAGGCGCCGCCACTGCGCGTCCCGCTCCCGCACCACGTCCGACTGGGCGGCGAGCTGTCGGGTCTTCACCCACAGCTCCACGAAGACGGTCACCTTCGCCCGCAGCACCCACGGGTCGAACGGCTTGGTCAGGTAGTCGACCGCGCCGACCTGATAGCCGCGCAGCGCGAGCTGGGCGTCCTTGTCCGCCGCGGTGAGGAAGATGATCGGGATGTGCCGGGTGCGCTCCCGCCGCTTGATGTGGGTGGCGGTCTCGAAGCCGTCCATGTCCGGCATCTGCGCGTCGAGCAGGATCACCGCGAAGTCGTCCACGAGCAACTGCTTGAGCGCGGCCTCGCCGCTCTCCACCGCGACCGACTGCACCGGGAGACCCTGGAGGATCGCCTCCAGCGCCATCAGGTTCTCCCGCCGGTCGTCGACGAGCAGTGCCTTGGCCGTCTGCGTCACGCGCCCTCCTCGCCTCTGCTGCGGCCGATCCAGGTCGCCATCAGCCCGATCAGCTCGTCCAGGTCCACCGGCTTGGTGATGTAGTCGCTGCCACCGGCCGCGAGCGCCGACTCCCGGTCGCCGGGCATCGCCTTCGCGGTCAGGAACACGATCGGCAGGTCCGCGAAGCGGTGGTTGCGGCGGATCTGCGCGGTCGTCTCGTATCCGTCCTGGTCCGGCATCATGGCGTCCATCAGGACGATGTCCACCTCCGGGTGCTCGGCGAGCTGGCGCACGCCGTCCACGCCGTTGTCCGAGTACAACACGGTCATCCCGTGCAACTCCAACGCGGAGGTCAGCGCGAACACGTTCCGGACGTCGTCGTCGATGATCAGGACGGTCACCCCGTCCAGCCGGCGGGTGGCCGGGGTCTCCTGCGGCTGCGGCAGCTCCATCGGCATGAGCAGCGACGACGGCAGGCCCGCGCGGCTCGGCGACGGCGGCGCCGGCGCCACCACCGCGTCCGGCGCCAACACATCGGGTACGAAGAGAGTGAACGTCGAACCCTGCCCGGGCGCGGACGACACGGTGATCGTGCCGCCGAGCAGGCGGGCCAGGTCCCGGCTGATCGACAGGCCCAGCCCGGTGCCGCCGTAGCGTCGGCTGGTCGTGCCGTCGGCCTGCTGGAACGCCTCGAAGATCAGCGACAGCTTGTCGTCCGAGACGCCGATCCCGGTGTCGATCACGGTGAACGCGATCACCCGCTGGGCGTTGGTCAGCGCGGGGATGTCGAAGACCGCGTTCTCGGCGGCCGGCCCGATGCGCAGCGTCACCGCGCCGTTGTCGGTGAACTTCACCGCGTTGGAGAGCAGGTTGCGCAGGATCTGCTGCAACCGCTGGGCGTCGGTGACCAGGGCCGGCGGCAGTTCCCGGCTCACCCGGACCTGGAAGTCGAGCCCCTTCTCCTCGGCCTGCGGCGCGAACGCCTGCTCGACGTAGCCGCGGATCTCGGCGAACTGGATCTCGGTGGGCTCCACGTCCATCCGACCCGCCTCGATCTTGGAGAGGTCGAGGATGTCGTCGATCAGCGACAGCAGGTCGGACCCGGCGCCGTGGATGGTCCGGGCGAACTCGATCTGCTTCGGGCTCAGGTTGCGCTCCGGGTTCTCGGCGAGCAGCCGGGCCAGCAGGAGCAGCGAGTTCAGCGGCGTACGCAGCTCGTGGCTCATGTTCGCCAGGAACTCCGACTTGTACGCCGACGCCCGGGTGAGCTGCTGCGCCTTCTCCTCCAGGCCCAGCCGGGCCAGCTCGATCTCCCGGTTCTGCGTCTCGATGTTGGCCTTCTGCTCCGACAGCAGCTTCGCCTTGTCCTCCAGCTCGGCGTTGGTGCGCTGCAACTCCGCCGACTGGTCCTGCATCTCGTGCGCCAGCCGCTGCGACTGCGCCAGCAGCTCCTCCGTACGCCGGTTGGCCTGGATGGTGTTGACCGCGACGCCGATGGTGAGCACCAGCCGCTCCAGGAACGCCAGGTGCAGGTCGGAGAAGGTGGCCACGCCGGCGAACTCGATCACGCCGAGCAGTTCCCCCTCGAACAGCACCGGGAGCACCACCAGGTCGGCCGGCGGCGTGTCGGCCAGCCCGGACCGGACCACCAACCGCCCGTCCGGCTGCGCCTTGACCCGGATGGTGCGGCGGGACAGCGCGGCCTGCCCGACCAGCCCTTCGCCGGGGCCGAACGTGACGTCGTGCCCGCGCGCCACGTAGCCGTAGGAGGCGGTGAGCCGCAGCCGCATGCTGCCCTCGGAGCTGTCCGCCAGGAAGAACGCGCCGAGCTGCGCGTCGACGAGCGGGGTCACCTCCATCATGATCATGCGGCAGACCTCGCCCAGGTCCCGCTGGCCCTGGAGCAGGCCGCCGATCCGGGCCAGGTTGGAGTCGAGCCAGCCCTGCTCGGCGTTCTTCTTGGTCGTCTCCCGGAGGGTGACGATCATCTGGTTGATGTTGTCCTTCAGCTCGGCGACCTCACCCTGCGCCTTGACGTTGATCCGCTGGGTCAGGTCGCCCCGGGTCACCGACGTGGAGACCTGCGCGATCGCGCGCAACTGGGTGGTGAGCGTCGAGGCGAGCTGGTTGACGTTCTCGGTGAGGTCGCGCCACGTACCGGAGACGCCCTTCACCTGCGCCTGACCGCCCAGCTTCCCCTCGGAGCCCACCTCACGGGCCACCCGCGTCACCTCGTCGGCGAACGACGACAACTGGTCCACCATCGTGTTCACCGTGGACTTCAGCTCCAGGATCTCGCCCTGCGCGTCCACCGTGATCTTCTGCGACAGGTCACCCCGCGCCACCGCCGTGGTCACCGACGCGATGTTGCGGACCTGACTGGTCAGGTTCGACCCCATCGAGTTCACGTTGTCGGTCAGGTCCCGCCACGTGCCCGAGACGCCCTTCACCTGCGCCTGACCGCCCAGCTTGCCCTCGGTGCCCACCTCACGCGCCACCCGCGTCACCTCGTCGGCGAACGACGACAACTGGTCCACCATCGTGTTCACCGTGGACTTCAGCTCCAGGATCTCGCCCTGCGCGTCCACCGTGATCTTCTGCGACAGGTCGCCCTTCGCCACCGCGGTGGACACCTGGGCGATGTTCCGCACCTGGGCGGTCAGGTTCGACGCCATCGAGTTCACGTTGTCGGTCAGGTCCCGCCACGTGCCGGCCACGCCGCGCACCTGGGCCTGACCGCCCAGCTTGCCCTCGGTGCCCACCTCACGCGCCACCCGGGTCACCTCGTCGGCGAACGACGAGAGCTGATCCACCATCGTGTTCACCGTCGACTTCAGCTCCAGGATCTCGCCCCGGGCGTCCACGGTGATCTTCTGCGACAGGTCGCCCTTCGCCACCGCCGTGGTGACCGACGCGATGTTGCGGACCTGGCTGGTCAGGTTCGACGCCATCGAGTTCACGTTGTCGGTCAGGTCCCGCCAGGTGCCCGAGACGCCCTTGACCTGGGCCTGACCGCCGAGCTTGCCCTCGGTGCCCACCTCGCGCGCCACCCGGGTCACCTCGTCGGCGAACGACGAGAGCTGGTCCACCATCGTGTTGACGGTGTTCTTCAGCTCCAGGATCTCGCCCTGCGCGTCGACGGTGATCTTCTGACCGAGGTCACCCTTCGCCACCGCGGTGGAGACCTGCGAGATGTTACGGACCTGGCTGGTCAGGTTGCCGGCGAGCTGGTTGACGTTCTCGGTGAGGTCGCGCCAGGTGCCGGAGACGCCGCGCACCTGCGCCTGACCGCCCAGCTTGCCCTCGATGCCCACCTCACGGGCCACCCGCGTCACCTCGTCGGCGAACGACGAGAGCTGGTCCACCATCGTGTTCACGGTGTCCTTCAGCTCCAGGATCTCGCCCTGCGCCGCCACGGTGATCTTCTGCGACAGGTCGCCCTTGGCCACCGCGGTGGACACCTGGGCGATGTTGCGGACCTGGCTGGTCAGGTTCGACGCCATCGAGTTGACGTTGTCGGTCAGGTCCTTCCAGGTGCCGGCCACGCCGGGCACCTGCGCCTGGCCGCCCAGCTTGCCCTCGGTGCCCACCTCGCGCGCCACCCGCGTCACCTGCTCGGCGAAGAGGCGCAGCGTGTCGGTGAGGGAGTTCATCGTGTCCGCCAGCTCGGCCACCTCGCCGCGCGCCCCGACGGTGATCTTCTGCGACAGGTCGCCCTTCGCCACCGCGGTCGCCACCTGGGAGATCGACCGCACCTGACCGGTGAGGTTCGACGCCATGGTGTTCACCGAGTCGGTGAGGTCCTTCCAGGTGCCGGCCGCGCCCCGCACGTCGGCCTGGCCGCCCAGCTTGCCCTCGGTGCCCACCTCGCGGGCCACCCGGGTCACCTCGTCGGCGAACGACGAGAGCTGGTCGACCATGGTGTTCACGGTCCGGCCGATGCGCAGGTACTCACCGCGCAGCGGGCGCCCGTCGATCTCCAGCGCCATGTGCTGGGACAGGTCACCGTCGGCCACCGCCACGATGACCCGGGCGATCTCGGTGGTCGGGCGACCCAGGTCGTCGATGAGCGAGTTGACCGCCCGCTGCCCCTCCGCCCAGGAACCCTCCAGGCCCTCGTCGTCGAGCCGCTCGGTGAGCCGGCCGTCCCGACCGACGATCCGGCTGATCCGGCGCAGGTCCAGGTGCTGCCGCTCCTGCAGCGACACCACGTCGTTGAAGGCGTCGGCGACCTCCGCGGGCAGGCCCGCCCGTCGCGACAGGCGGACCCGGAGGTCGCCGCGGGCCACCCGCTGAAGCGCCTCGACCAGCTCGCCGAGGAGCACCTCGTGGTCGGACGCGGACGGATCCGCGGACACCGACTGTTTCGCCGTGGTCATCATTCCTCGCTCAGCTCGGGGCCCACCGGCTCGTGCCGACACGCGGCCATCCCATCATTCTGCCGCGCGATCCGTCGAGGTCACCGGCGGCTGATGGCGCGTCACGCGCGGTATCCGCCCGATTCGCCGGTTCTCACCGGGGCGCTTGGCACCCGGGGTGGCGACGGTGGAGGATACGAAGGTGTCAGCGGAGGCGGAGCCGGCCCACAGCGGCCGCGCGGACGAGCACGTCAGACGGGTCCGCCTTCCCGCCGACCGGCGCACCCCGGCCGCGGCCCGGGCGCTGGTGCGCGCCATGCTCCTCGAAGCCGGCCTGCCCGAGTTGCTCAACGAGGCGCTGCTGCTCACCACCGAGCTGACCACCAACGCGGTCGAGCACGCGCGCACCGAACTGGACATCGAGGTCGAGGCCGACCCGGCCGGGTTCACCGTCACCGTCACCGACTTCGCCTCCGGCCCGGTAGACGAACTCGTCGTCGGCGTGCGCAACACCACCTCCGACATCACCGAGGTCGCCTCGCGCGGGCGTGGCCTGCTGCTGGTCGACCACTTCGCCAGCCGGTGGGGCACCACCTACCTGCCCACCGGCAAGGGCGTGTGGTTCCGCCTGGACCGTCCCGACCTGCGCGGATCCGCCCGGCCGTCCGGCGCGCCGGCCCGCGCGGCGGCACCGCCGACGGACGAGGGCACGCCGAGCGCCGCCGCGATGAGCGAGCTGATGCAGACCACCCCGGATCCGTACGCCGACGACCCGCTGCCCGAGTTCGCCGCCGGGCTGCTGACCCGGGTGGCCGAGATGGTGGGCGCCGCCGGTGGCACGGTCCGGCTGGACCGCGGGGACGGGCTGGGCACCCAGGTGTTCGCCCGGCACGGCCGGCCACCCCGGGACGACAACGAGCTGCTGCGCGTCCCGCTCGCCGTGCACCGCCCCTATGCGGGCGAGCTGGAGCTGGACGCGGCACCCTCGGCGTACGCCCGGCCGCTCGCCGTGCTCGCCGCCGAGCGGCTCTCGCTGCACCTGGAGAACGACCGGCTGCGCCGCGCCGACGTACGCCGCTCCACCTGGCTGACCTTCCTCGCCGAGGCGAGCGAGCTGCTCGCCCAGTCGCTCGACGTCGAGCTGACGATGGCGCTCGTCCCGCAGCTCGTGGTCCCCCGGCTGGGCCAGTGGTGCGCGGTGCACACCACCGACGAGTGGGGGCGGCTGCGCCTCGCCGCGTCCAGCCACGCCGACGAGGCGATGCTTCCGCACCTGCACCGGGTCCTCGCCGAGACGGGCCCGGACTCGATCCAGTCCCGGCTGCGCGAGGCGTCCCGCAGCCTGACCCAGATGCCGTTGGGCGGCCCGATGGAGGGCTTCGCCGTGCCGTTGATCGCCCGCGGGCAGCGGCTCGGCACCCTGGCCGTGGGTCGGCACCAGCGGCACCGACACGATCCGGACGAGGTCGCGGTGCTGGAGGACGTGGCCCGGCGGGCGGCGCTCGCGATCGAGAACGCGCGCATCCACGCCGAGCGTCGCCGGGTCGCGCAGACCCTCCAGCAGTCCCTGCTGCCGCCGGTGCTCCCGGTGGTCGAGGGCATCGGCCTCGCCGCCGAGTACGTCCCGACCGGCGACGACGCCGAGGTCGGCGGCGACTTCTACGACGTGGTGCCGCTGCCGGACGGCCGCTGGCTGGTGGTGGTCGGCGACGTCTCCGGCAAGGGCGTGCAGGCGGCGGCCGTGACCGGCCTGGTCCGGGACGTGATCCGGGTGCTGGTGGGCGACGGCAAGCCGCTGCCCGAGGTGCTCGGCCGGCTCAACGAGACGCTCGTGGAACGCGGCGGCGGCCGTTACTGCACGTTGGCGCTGGCCGCGGTCGAGCCCGGCGACGGCGACCAGCTCGACGTGGCCCTGCACCTGGCCGGCCACGACCGCCCGGTGCTGCTGCACGGCGGTGGCGGCGCGACGTTCGTCGGCACCGGCGGCACCGCGCTCGGCCTCCTCGACACCATCACCACCCCCACGGCGGAGCTGGCGCTCAAGCCGGGTGACGCGCTGATCTTCTACACCGACGGCGTCACCGAGCGGCGGCGCGGCCGGGAGCTGTTCGGCACCGAACGCCTGCGCGAGTCGGCCGCGCCGCTGGCCGGCTATTCGGCCGACGTGGTCGCCGCGCGGCTGCGCGCCGCCACCATCGCGTTCTCCGCCGAGCCCCCGCGCGACGACATCGCCGTCCTGGTACTCCGCAACGACACCCTCTGACGGACGCCCGAGAACCAGCGCACCGCGCCGCGCGGCGGCGGGGCACGCGCCGCCGGCCGACTCCGAGGCCGACGTCGCCGCGCGACCTTACGCCGCCGGCGACCAATCGGCCGACGTGGTCGCCGCAGCGCCAAGCGCCACCAGCCAGCGAACAGGCCGCCATGGTGGCCGCGCGCGCCAGACCATCGCGCCGTCGGCCGAGCCCCCCGCGCGACGACATCGCCGTCCTGGTCCCCCGCAACGACACGCCGATACGCGGGGCGGCAAGCGATTACGCGGAGTGATCTCGCCGGGCGACCAGATCACCTGAGCGCGGTATACCTCTGAGTCATAAATATGACCGGTAGGTATATCGCGCTCGACTCTGGTGCACCGCTGTCAGCGACACGCCCGGTGGCCTCCGGGTGACCCTCGCGTCTCGCGGCCCGCACGCCCTGGCACCACCGCGCCACACGTCGGGCGCCCGCCGTACCGCACGCCCGGGCACCACCCCGCCACACGCGCAGGCACCGCGGCAGCGGCCCTGAGCAGAGGCCCACCGGCGACACGAGCCGATGCCGGCCGCCGGCCGGGTCAGAGGCCGCCGGGGAGGCGGCCGGGGGCCAGGCGGTGGTGCGGGTCCAGGTGGGCCTTGGCGCTGCGCAGGCGCGGCAGCGCGGGCAGCTCGCCCCAGAGGTCGACGACGCGGCGCACCGGCGCCGGCGCCGCCACCACCACGCAGCGGCCCTGCCGGGCGAGCAGCACGCCGCGGACCGCGGTCAGGATCGACGCGACCCGCTCCGGCGACAGCGCGCCGGGCAGGGCGGCGTACGCGGTCCCGACGCCTGCCGAACCACGCACCGGCACCGGGGCGCCGGCGGCGTCGCGCAGCGCGTAGACCGCGGCGTGCAGGTCGCCGGCCGGCACCTCGATGCGCAGCGCGGTGTCGCCCGGGGCGAACGGGTAGCGCCCCCACCACTCGGGCGCGTGCTGGTTGACCACTGCCTCGCCGCCGAGCACGGCGGTCAACCGCTCGGCCCGCTCGATCACGTCGGACGGGCCGCCCTCCAGCAGCACCACCAGGCTCCCCGCCGCCGGACGCCCGGTCACCGCCGGGTGATCGGGACGGCCGGCCACCGAGGGATGGCTCGCCGGGATCCTGCGGCGGGGCAGCGGCACCGGCACCGGCAGGTCCAGCTCGACGGCGGCCGGGGCGACCTCGGCGGCGAGCACCGCGCGGACCAGGTCGTGCACCTCCAGCGGCGTCCAGACCGGACGGGACACCCAGACCCGGCTCGCCGGCACCGCGTGCACCCGCATGGTCGCCGAGACCAGCACGCCCAGCCCGCCCTGCGAGCCGCAGAGCAGCCGGGCCACGTCCAACCCCGGCAGCTCGCCGCGCCCCAGCACCGCGTCGCCGCCACCGGACGGGGCGGCCGCATCGAACCGCACCGTGCCGGACTCGCCGACGCTGACCAGCTCGCCGTCTGCGTCGAGGTAGCGCACGCCGACCAACTGGGCGCACGGGGTGCCGTGCCGGTGACGCAGCGGGCCTGCCTCGTCGGCGGCGAGCACCCCGCCCAGCGTCGCGCCCGGCGAGGGCACGTCGACCGGGAGCCGCCGACCGGTGCGGGCCAACGTGGCCTGGACCGCGCGCAGCGGCGTGCCGGCGCCGATCTCGGCCACCGGGGCGGCGTGCGGCTCGTGCCAGACCCCGGCCAGCCGACCCGTGTCGAGCATGATGTCGACCTGGGCCGGAGCCGCGCCCCAGTCGATCTTCGTGCCGGCGCCGCGTGGCACCACGGTCAGGTCGTGCGCGGCAGCCAACCGCAGCACCTCGGCGGCGGCGTGCGGGCCGCCCGGCACGGCCACCCAGCGGGCGGTGCGCCCGGCGACCTCGTCGGCCGGGCCGGCGAAGCGGGCGAACGGCGGACCGCAGATGTCGGTCAGCTTCCGGGTGATCTCGAGGGCTCCGGGTCGGTCGGTGGAACGCGCTGCAGCCGCCATGGCGGTCATCGTACACATGTTCGAAAACGCTGGCGGCGAGTCGCGGGATTCGCGCGGCGCGGACGCCCGGCGGCGGCCGGACGACCGGTAACGTGGCGCCGTGACCACGACCCCACAGCCCACGGCGAAGCGCGTTCCGGCCGAGCGGACCCACCACGGTGACACCGTCGTCGACGAGTACGCCTGGCTCGCCACCAAGGACGACCCGGAGACGATCGCCTACCTGGAGACCGAGAACGCCTACACCGAGGCGCGCACCGCGCACCTGGACGGGCTGCGGGCCGAGCTGTTCGAGGAGACCCGTCGGCGCACCCAGGAGACCGACCTGTCGGTGCCGACCCGCAAGGACGGGCACTGGTACTACACCCGCACGGTCGAGGGGCAGCAGTACGGCGTGCACTGTCGGCGCGCCGTCCGCCCCGGCGAGACCACGCCGCCGGTCAGCGCGGACGGCGCCCCGCTCGACGGCGAGGAGGTGCTGCTCGACGGCAACCAGCTCGCCGAGGGGCACGACTTCTTCTCGCTCGGCGCGTTCGACGTCAGCCCGGACGGCCGCTGGCTGGCCTACTCCACCGACTTCTCCGGCGACGAGCGGTTCACCCTGCGGATCAAGGATCTGTCCACCGGCGAGCTGCTGCCGGACGAGGTGCCGGACACGTTCTACGGCACGGCGTGGTCCGGCGACGCCTCCACGCTCTTCTACGTCACTGTCGACGACGCGTGGCGGCCGAACCGGGTGTGGCGGCACACGATCGGCACCACGTCGGGCGAGGACGTGGTGGTCCACCAGGAGGACGACGAGCGGTTCTGGGTGGGCGTCGAGCTGACCCGCTCCGAGCGCTTCGTGGTCATCGACATCCACAGCAAGATCACCAGCGAGGTCCGGGTGATCCCGGCGGCCAACCCGACCGGCGAGCCGGCGATCGTCGCCCCGCGCCGGCAGGGCGTGGAATACGCGGTCGAGCACCACGGCCGCCGCTTCCTGATCCTGCACAACGACGGCGCGGAGGACTTCGCGCTGGCGTACACCTCGGCGGACGCGCCGGGCGACTGGACGCCGCTGATCCCGCACACCCCGGGCACCCGGCTGGAGGCGGTCGACGCGTTCGAGAACCACCTGCTGGTGTCGCTGCGGAGCAACGGGCTGACCGGGCTGCGGGTGCTGCCGGTCGGCAGCGACGACAGTTGGGACATCGACTTCCCGGAGCCGATCTACAGCGTCGGCCTGGACGCCAACCCGGAATACCGCACCGGCACGGTCCGGCTGCGCTACACCTCGTTGGTCACCCCC
Organism: Micromonospora sp. NPDC051300; assembly: GCF_044455315.1. Classification (NCBI taxonomy): domain Bacteria; kingdom Bacillati; phylum Actinomycetota; class Actinomycetes; order Micromonosporales; family Micromonosporaceae; genus Micromonospora; species Micromonospora sp. NPDC051300. The sequence goes on from NZ_JBITEP010000012.1 coordinate 149,609, forward strand.
GACTCGGTCTACGACTACGATCTGACCAGCCGCGAGCTGACCCTGCTGCGCCGGAAGCCGGTGCGGCCCGGCCCGGACGGTCGGGGGTACGACCCGGCCGACTACGAGCAGCACCGGGACTGGGCGCTCGCCGACGACGGCACCCGGGTGCCGATCTCGCTGGTCTGCCGGCGGGACACCCCGCGCGACGGCTCCGCGCCGGCGGTCATCTACGGCTACGGGTCGTACGAGGCCAGCATGGACCCGTGGTTCTCGATCGCCAGGCTGAGCCTGCTCGACCGGGGCGTCGTCTTCGCCGTCGCGCACATCCGGGGCGGCGGCGAACTGGGCCGGCGCTGGTACGACGAGGGCAAGCTGCTGGCCAAGAAGAACACGTTCACCGACTTCGTGGCGTGTGCCCGGCACCTCGTCAAGGCCGGCTGGACGGCGAGCGACCGGCTGGTCGCCCGGGGCGCCTCGGCCGGCGGCCTGCTGATGGGCGCGGTGGCCAACCTCGCGCCGGACGCGTTCGCCGGGATCGTCGCGCAGGTGCCGTTCGTGGACGCGCTCACCTCGATCCTCGACCCGTCGCTGCCGCTGACCGTCACCGAGTGGGAGGAGTGGGGCAACCCGCTGGACGACCCCGAGGTCTACGCGTACATGAAGTCGTACACCCCGTACGAGAACGTGACCGCCGCCGACTACCCGGCGATCCTGGCGGTGACCAGCCTCAACGACACCCGGGTGCTCTACCACGAGCCGGCCAAGTGGGTCGCCCGGCTGCGCGCCCTCGCCCCGCAGGGCGACTACCTGCTGAAGACCGAGATGGGCGCCGGCCACGGCGGCCCCAGCGGCCGCTACGACGCCTGGCGCGAGGAGGCGTTCGTCAACGCCTGGACGCTGGACCGCCTCGGCCGCGCCTGAGGTGTAAGGAGGGGCCCCCTCTTAACACCCGTCTGTGAGAAGGGGTCCCTTCTCTACCGGAGGCGTTAACAGGGGGCCCCTCCTTACGTCCCGAGCGCGGCGGCGAGCACCGCCGCTTCGGCGTTGCCGCCGCTCACCACCGCGACGGTCCGCCCGCCGGGCAGCTCGTCGCGGTGGAACAGCCGGGCGGCCGTGGCGACCGCGCCGCTCGGCTCGACCACCAGCCGCGCGTCCCGCATCAGCCGGCCGGCCGCCGCCATGATCTCGTCCTCGGTCACCGTGACGATGCCGTCGAGCCGCTCCCGCAGGTGCGCGAGCGTCAACGCGGACAGGTTGGTGCGCAGCCCGTCGGCACAGGTGCGGTAGGTGCGTGCCACGTCCCAGACCACCACCTCGCCGGCGGCCAGCGACTCCTGGGCGTCGGCGGCCAGCGCCGGCTCCACGCCGATCACGGCGGCGGACGGGCGCAGCGCCCGGACCGCCGTGGCGACGCCGGAGCCGAGCCCGCCCCCGCCGACCGGCACCAGGACCACGTCGACGTCCGGCAGGTCGGCGACGATCTCCAGCCCGATCGTGCCCTGCCCGGCGATGATCGCCGGATGGTCGAACGGCGGCACCAGCGCCGCGCCGGTCTCCGCCACGATCCGCTCCGCCTCGCTGAGCCGGCGGGCCGGCGGCACGAGTCGCACGTCCGCGCCGAGCGCCCGCATCCGGTCCACCTTGACCGCCGGCGCGCCCTCGGGCACCACCACCGTGCAGGGCACCCCGAACGCGCGGGCCGCGTACGCCAGCGCCTGCCCGTGGTTGCCCGAGGAGTGGGTGACCACCCCTCGGGACCGGACCGCCGGGTCGAGCCGGGCCACCGCGTGGGTGGCGCCGCGCAGCTTGAACGACCCCACCGGTTGCAGGCTCTCCGGCTTGAGCCACAACTCGTCGTCCCAGGCGGCGGGCAGCAGCGGGGTGCGCAGCACGGTGCCCGCCACGTCGTCGGCGGCGGCCCGGACGTCGGCGATCGAGATCAGCTCCATCGCACCATCCTGGCCCTAGACTGCCCGGGTGAGCGAGGAGGACCAGCCGGCGGCGCGGCGCGGGCCGACCTGGGTGATCCTCGTGATGGTCGCCGCTGCGCTGGTGGTGTGCTGCTGTTCGACAGCGATCGGCCTGGCCGTCGCCGGCTCCGCCGGTCTGCTCGGCCGCTGACCGCCGGATCAGGTGACGCGCAGTTCCTCCACCGCCGTGGCGGAGCGCAGCAGCACCAGGCCGGCCACCGCCGTGAGCAGCACCGCCGCCAACCCACCCGCCGCGAACCAGGCCAACTGCTCCCACGGTACGTCCGGCGTGACGGTCACCTTCGGCACCCATTCGGTGTCGTTCGCGCCGCACCCCGGCGAGCCGGCTTCGCACACGCGCTGCTCGTAACCGCCGCCGCTGGGCGCGGGCATCAGGCCGGCGATCAGCAGGTAGCCGACGGTCAGCGCGAGGCCGATCGCCGGCACGGCCGGGGCGAGCGCCGCCCAGAGCAGCGATCGACCGATGACGGCCCGGGGCACCCCGGTCGCCACCTGTGCCGCGTAGGCCCGACGCCGGCTGGTGATGCCCTCGGCCACCGCCACCAGCAGCCCGCCGCCGGCGATCACCACCGCCACCACGACGGCCAGGTCGATCAGGTCCATCGCGCCGAGATAGAAGTCCGGGTCGGACAGGCCGCCGCCGGTGCGCCGGGCCAGCTCGGCCTCGGCCTGGAAGTCGGCCCGCACGCCGGCGGCCCCGGCACCGAAGATCAGCGCGGCCAGCAGCGCGGCGAACGTGCGGCTGCCGGCCCACGGGTCGGCGGTGAGCCGGCGCGCGGCGAGCAGCGCCGCCGCGCCACGCCCGTGGCGGTGCAGCACCCGACCGGTGGTGTACGAGATCCAGCCGGTGCCGGACACCACCCCGACCATGGCGGTCAGCCCACCGGCCATCAGCAGCAGCGGCACCAGCGCGTCGGGCATCACCGCGTCGCGCCGCTCGTACCACAGGGCGATCGGGCGGATCGCGGCGAAGATGCCCAGCGCGGCGAGGATGAGCACGCCCGGCCACGGCCAGGGCGCCCGGGTGCGGACCCGGCGCACGACGCCGAACGGGGTGGTGGTGACCCGGCGCAGCAGCAGCGCGCCGACCAGCGCGGCGACCAGGGGCAGCCCGAGCACGACGGCGACCACGGCGGCCGGGGCCGGGTGCACGTCGGTGGGGAGCGGCAGCCGGCCGGCGGCGTCGGGCCGGTGCAGCAGGCGGCGGCCGACCTCGAACACGGCCAGGCCGGTGACGGTGCCGAGCAGGCTCGCCACCCCGGTCTCGGCGACCGCGAGCCGGGTGACCTGCCCGGGGGTGGCCCCGGCCAGCCGGAGCGCGGCCAGCCGCCGGTCGCGGCCCGGCGCGCCGAGGCGGGCGCACTGCCCGGCGAGCCCGAGCACCGGTACGCAGAGCAGCAGCAACGCGAAGGCCACGCCGGGGCGCAGGCCGGGCTCGCGCAGCAGCGCGTTGGTGTACTGCTGGGACTGTGTCCAGGCGTTACCGGGCGGCTTCGCCACCGCCAGCACGGTCAGCGCGGCCAGCCCGGCGAGCGTCGCCAGCGCGGCGCTCAGCGCGGTGAGCGCCACCCGCGCGCCGTCGGTGCGGGTGCCGGCCAGCGCGAGCCGCAGCAGCGTGCCCGCTCTCACCGGGACCCACCCGGCAGCGCCGGGTCGAGGCCCAGCCCGGTGTGGTCGACCGTCCCGTCGCGCAGGCTCACCTCCCGGTCCGCGTAGGCGGCGATCCGCGGTTCGTGCGTGACGAGCACGACGGTGGTGCGCTGCTCCCGGGCCAGCCGGACCAGTTGGGTGAGCACCTGCTCGCCGGCGAGCGTGTCGAGCGCGCCGGTCGGCTCGTCGGCGAAGAGCACCCGAGGTTCGGTGACCAGCGCCCGGGACAGCGCGCAGCGTTGCTGCTGCCCGCCGGACATCTCGCCCGGCCGGACGTCGGCGACCTCGGCCACGCCGAGCCGCTCCAGCCAGGTGAGCGCCGCCGTCCGCGCCTCTCGCCGCCCCGTGCCGGCGAGAAGCAGCGGAAGGGCGACGTTCTCCGCCGCGGTCAGCTCGGCGACGAGCTGGCCGAACTGGAACAGCACCCCGAACTCGGTTCGGCGCAGGCGCGAGCGGGCCGCCTCCGACCACGTGTCGATCCGCTCGCCGCGCCAGGTGACCTGGCCCGCGTCGGGGCGCAGGATGCCGGCGAGGCAGTGCAGCAGCGTCGACTTGCCGCAGCCGCTGGGGCCGGTGACGGCGAGGATCTCGCCCTCGGCCACGTCGAGCGTCACGCCGCGCAGCGCCGGTGTCGGGCCGTACGCCCGAACCACGCCGCGCGCCTCCAGGAACGTCACGAGTGCACCTCCCGGTGCCAGTCGGCGACCCGGTCGAGGGTGGTGTGCAACCACCGCAGGTCCGCGTCGAGGTGGGCGATGGCGAAGTCGGCGGCGACCACCTCGTCGAGGCGGGCGCCGGGGGCGGTCTTGACGGCGGTCAGCTCGCGCAGCCGTTCGGTGTGCGCCCGGCGCTGGGCGACCAGGTAGGCGCGGGCCTGGTCGGCGTCGGCCACCAGCAGCGCGACCACGACCTTGGCGAAGAGCGTGCTGGCCACGTACGGCATCGGCGGCTCGACGGTGGCCAGCCACTCGTCGAGCGCGGCCCGCCCGTCGCCGGTGAGCGCGTAGGCGGTGCGGTCCGGTCCGCCCTCGCGGGTGGCGCCGGCCGGGGCGACCAGGCCGTCGCGGTGCAGCCGGGCCAGCGTCGCGTAGACCTGCCCGAAGGCGAGCGGCCGGGCCCGGGGCAGCCGCTCGTCGTGGGCGCGCTTCAGCTCGTAGCCGTGACGCGGCCCGCCGGCGAGCAGCCCGAGCAGGACGTGCTGGGTGGACACGGCCCTACTATTCGCTGAGCGAATAGCGGTGTCAAGGGTGGGTCAGCGGGTCCAGGCCGGATCACGCCCGGTCCGGCCGAGCAACGCCGCCAGCGAGGTGGGATCGGCGTCGGTCGGCACCGGCGGGCCGAACGCGCCCATCCGCTGTCCGGTGTCGCCCATCCGGTCCATGAACTCGTGCCCGGCCGCCACCACCGACGGGTCCACCACCAGTTCCTGACCGATGGCACGGGCCAGGTCCCAGCCGTGCACGGTGAGGTCGATCAGGGCCATCAGCCCGACCGTCTCCTGGGGCAGCCCCATGCCGGGCGAGTCACCCTCCAGCGCGTCCGGGTCCGACCACGCCTCGACCAGCCGCTGCGTCTCGGTGGCGAACCGGTCCCGCCAGCCCTCGGTCAGGTGGTCGGTCCCGCCCGACCAGTCGACCTCCTCCCGCCGGGCCATCGCCTGGAAGTTGACCGCCACCTCGAACAGGTGGTTGAGCAGGTCGCGTACCGGATATTCGGGGCACGGGGTGGGCCGGTCGAGCTGGTCGTCGGCGACGCCGCGCACCACCGCCGCCGTGCCCGGCGCGGCGACGGCCAGCAGTTCACTAGTCTTCGTGCTCATCGGGCCAGCGTATGAGGGCGGTCTTGAACAAATGCGACACGAACCGCGGGACGACAGCCGGGGCATCCTCGACCCCGGACTGCTGCTGCGGCGGGTCCGGTTCCGCCGCCGGCTGCCCGACCCGGCGCTGCGCCCCTGGGTGGAGCACTACTGGCTGATCGACTGGGACCTGACCGAACCGTTCGAGCAGCGGGTCGTGCCCCATCCCTCGGTCAACGTGGTGTTCCAGGCGCAGGACGACACGGCCGAGCACGGCCTGGTGGCGGGCGTCGACACCGGCCTGTTCGCCGTCACGCTGCACGGCGCCGGTCGGGTCACCGGCGTGCAGTTCCGCCCCGGCGGCTTCCGCCCGTTCTGGGACCGCCCGGTCGCCGAGCTGACCGGCCGCCGCGTCGCGCTGCCGGCGGGCGGCGGACCGATCTGCCCGGGCAGCGACGACGAGCGGTGCCGCCGGCTGGACGACCTGCTGGCCGGTTGGGGTCCGGCACCCGACCCGGCCGGCACCGAGGCCGTCGCGCTCGTCGAGGAGATCCGCACCGACCGGAGCGTGCTGCGGGTGGCCGACCTCGCCTGTCGACACGGCGTCTCCACCCGCCGGCTCCAGCGACTCTTCCTCGACCACGTCGGCGTCGGTCCGAAGTGGGTGATCCGTCGCTACCGGCTCCAGGAGGCGATCGAGCGGGCCGCCGCCGGGCCGCTGGACTGGTCGCGGGTCGCCGCCGACCTGGGGTACGCCGACCAGGCGCACCTGGTCCGCGAGTTCACCGCCGTCACCGGCGTGCCGCCCGCGGCGTACGCCCGCTCGGTGGCCGGCTCCCGCGGCGCCTGACCCGCCGGGCGCCGCCCGAACACGCCGAGTGACAACGCCGATGAATACGAAGGGTGACCGTCAGCGGCGGCGGACGGCAACCACGGCGACGTCGTCGTGGATCTCCGGCGGGGCAAGCTCGATCAGCAGCCGCTGGCAGAACTGGTCGAGGTCGTCGTCCACCCGGGCGGCCACCACGCCGAGCGCGGCCATGCCGTCGTCGATGGTGGAGTCCCGCCGCTCGATCAGCCCGTCGGTGTAGAGCACCAGCGTGGCCCCGGCCGGCAGCACGAACTCCAGATCCGGCGGGCGCGGCGCGCGCACACCGAGCAGCGGCGCCGACTGCGCCACGAACTCGACCCGCCCGTCCCGGCTCAGCAGCGCCGGCAGGTGCCCGGCGCTGGCCAGGCGGATCAGCCCGCTGCCCGGGTGCAGCAGCAGCACGCAGATCGTGGCCAGCTCGTTCGGCAGCAGCGTACGCATCAGCTCGTTGACCCGGTCGAGGATCACCCCCGGCTGGTGCCCCTCGACCGCGTACGCCCGCACCGCGTGCCGCAACTCGGCCATCACCGTCGCGGCGTGCAGCGAGTGCCCGGCCACGTCGCCGATCGCCACCAGCAGGTGCCCGTCGAGCATCACCAGCTCGTAGAAGTCACCGCCCACCTCGGTCTGCGCGCTCGCCGGCTCGTAGCGGACGGCCAGGTCCAGGCCGGCAACCTCGGGCAGCCGCCGAGGCAGCAGGCTGCGCTGGAGCGTCACCGCGATCCGGTGCTCCTCGTCGAAGGACCGCTGCGCCTCCACCGCCGACGCCACCGCCTGGGCCAACTGCACCAGCACCGGCGTCCGTACGGTCTGGGTCGACGTGGGCACCACCACGTAGAGCGGGGCCCGGTCCTCGCGCAGCCGGGAGGCCGCCACGGTCACCGTGTCGCCGGCCGGCCAGTCGACCAACGGCCAGTTGCCCGGCTGGTCCACCCACACCCGGGTGCCGATCGGCACGCCGGTGTCGTCCACCACCCAGGGCACGATGGTGGCCGGCGTGTGCGGGTCGACCGCCACCCCGGCCAGGCAGTCGCCGTCGAACGTCTCGGCGACCACCGCCGCAGGCGAGCGGAATATCCGCGCGGCGCCGGACGCGGCCGCCTCCAGCAGCCGGACGAAGTTCGGCGACGCGTGCATCTCCACCGTGGCGTCGGCCAGCGCGGCCAGTCGCTCGGCGAGCTGCTCGGCCCGCCGCCGGGCCTGGTAGTAGCGCAGCACCGCGTGCGCGGTGGCGACCAGTTCCTCCGGCTCGATCGGCTCGGTCAGGTAGGCGTCCGCGCCCCGGGTGAGCCCCTGCGCCCGGTCCACCACGTCCACCGCGTGCGCGGAGACGTGGATGACCGGGGTGGACGGGTACGCCTCCTTGATCCGCTCGCACACCTCGAAGCCGCTCATGTCCGGCAGCCGCACGTCGAGCACCACCAGGTCGACCGGCTCCCGGGCCACCCGCTCCAGCGCCTCCGTGCCGTTCTCGGCCTCGACGGTCGTGAAGCCGGCCCGGCTGAGCCAGTTCACCAGCAGATATCGCTTCGGCCCGCTGTCGTCGACCACCAGCACCGTCGCCGGCCCGCCCTCCACCGTCACACTCCGCCCACGGGCAGGACCACGGTGAACGTGCTGCCCCGACCCCGTTCGCTGGTCAGCTCCAGCGTCCCGCCGAGCAGGGTGACCAGCCGACGCGCGTACGGCAGGCCGAGACCGGTGCCGCCGACCCGGGTGGTGCCGGGCACCTGGTAGAACTCCTCGAAGATCCGCTCGTGCAGCTCCGCCGGGATGCCGGCCCCGGTGTCGGTGACCGAGAGCGACCACATCTCGCCGCGGCGCTCGGCGCGCAACCGCACCTCGCCCCGCTCGGTGAACTTCAGCCCGTTGTGCAGCAGGTTGCGCAGCACCTGGGCGAGCAGCACCTCGTCCGAGCGCACCCTGGCCGGCGCGGGCGGCTCCTCGACCACCAGCTCCACCTCCGGGCGGGTGGCCAACGCCCGGAGCGTGCCGCGCAGTTGCCCGAACACCGCGCGCAGGTCGACCTCCGACCAGTCCGGCTCGATCCGCCCCGACTCGGCCTTAGCCAGGTCGAGCAGCTCGTTCACCAGCGCCAGCAGGTCACCGGCGGACGACCGGATGAGCCCCACCTGGCGGGCCTGCTCGCCGGTGAGCGGATCGGACGCGGAGTCGGCCAGCAGCCGCCCGAGCCCGATGATCGCGGTGACCGGGGCGCGCAGCTCGTGGCTGACGTTGGCCAGGAACCGGCTCTTCGACTCGCTGGCGGCCCGCAACTGGGCGGACTTCTCGTCCAGCTCGGCGTAGAGCGCCACCACGCCGCGGTTGGTCTCCTCCAGCTCCTCGGTGAGCTGGTTGTAGAGCGCCATCACGCCCCGGTTGGTCTCCGCCAGCTCGGAGTTGAGCACCGCAAGCTCGTCCCGCTGCGAACGCACCTCGTCGAGCGCGGAGATGAGCTGGGCGTTCTGCGTGGTCAACTCGTCCAGCGCGGAACCCGGAGCGCGCTCGGCAAGCTCGTCACGGAGCCGGGCGGCGCGTTCCGGTGTCAGCTCCTCGGCGTGCTCCGGTACTCGTCGGGACATCCTCACGACGGTATCGCCCTCGGCCATGATCACCTGCAACGAGTCCACCAGACGCGCCACCGCGCCGGACTGCGGCTCGTACCGGCCGTCGGGCAGCGGACGCACCGGCGACAGGTCGACCCGGAGCTGGGTGCGGCCGGCGGCGGCGTCCCGGTCGACGGCGAACGTGACGTCCGCGCCGTCGACGCCGCGCAGCAGTTCCCGCGCGACCTCGCTGAGCGCGGTGGCGATCCGGACCTGGTCCTGGTGTTCCAGCCCGACCGCGGCGGCGACCTCCCGGCCACGCTGGCGGACCAGGAAGATGTCCTGCTCGACCCGGAGCGCCAGGTGCAGCAGCGGCTCGGTGCGCTCACTCATGGGGACACCTGGGCGACCAGGACGCACGCGTCGTCACGGCGGACCCCGGCGTCGCGCAGCAGCGTCGCGGCGGTCAGCAGCGGGGGGCGACCGGCCAGCCCGGGATAGTCGTCCAGGTTCCAGCGGTCCACCACGCCGTCGCTGTGCATGACCAGCGTCGCGCCGGGCGGGAACGGGTAGTCGTACCCGCGGATGGCCGGGCGCTGGTGCCCGGCGATGCCGGGCAGCGAGACCAGGCCGCGGCGTCGCTCGCCGGTGGCCACGATCATGGCGGCGATGTTGCCCAGGCCGGCGAAGTGGAGCTGCCCGGCCGCGGAGTCCAGCTCGGCCACCGCGAGCGCCGCGCCCCGGGTGTGCGAGATGGCGGCGTGCAGGTGCCGCACCACCACGTCCGGCGGACCGGCCGGCGCCGAGCGGAACGCGGCGACCGCCGACCCGGTGGCGGCGGCGGCCAGCGGCCCGTGCCCCAGCCCGTCGCAGACCAGCACCTGCCGGCGCCCGTCGACGATCCGCACCGCGTAGCCGTCGCCGCTGTCCTGCTCACCGGTGATCGGTCGGGCCAGCCCGCCGGCCCAGTCCGGCGCGGGCGGCGGGCCGTCCCACACCTGCACGGTCAGGACCGTGCCCCGGCCGGGCACCGAGTAGCCGTCGAACCGGCTCGCCTGGCGGGTGATCGCGCCGAGGCCGATGCCGAGCGTGCCGGAGGTGGAGTGCCCGTCGGCCGAGGAGAGCGTGAGGTCCGCCATGCCGGGGCCGGAGTCGATGGCCACCAGCTCCACCCCGGCTCGCCCGTCGCGCCGGGCCGGCCGCAGCAGCAGGGCGCCCTCGCGGGCGTGCTTGACCAGGTTGCTGGTGATCTCGGCGGTGACGATGGCCAGGTCCGCGACGCGCGTCGGGCTCAGTTCGAGCTGCCGCCCGAGCCGCTCGGCCACCCGGCGAACGCCGCCCGCGGTCGCGCCGTTGTCCACGCGGAACCACATGCCGTGGTCGGGGACCACGTCGGCGATCATCGCGACCACTTGGTGATGGTGATCGTCGTGCCCTCGCCGACCGCGGTCTTGATGTCGAAGTCGTCGACGAGCCGGCGGGCGCCGCTGAGCCCGAGGCCCAGCCCGCCGCCGGTGGTGTAACCGTCGGTGAGCGCCAGGTCGAGGTCGGGGATGCCGGGCCCCTGGTCGGCGAAGACGATGCGGATGCCGCGGCGCCGGCCGTCGGAGACGGTGGCCACCTCGGCGCTGCCCCCGCCGCCGTAGATCAGCGTGTTGCGGGCCAGTTCGCTGGCGGCGGTGACCAGCTTGGTCTGGTCGACCAGGGAGAGCCGGGCCGCGACCGCGGTGGTACGCACCAACTGCCGGACCCGCACCACGTCCTCGTCGCTACGGATCGCCTGCGTCGCCGGCGTCCCCAGCTCGAGGCCGGTGGTCATGGCTTCGCCGTGACGTCGGCGTCCTCGTCGTCGCCGAGCGCCAGGTCCCCGTCGTCGGCGCGGGTCGCCGCGATCAGTTCCATGCCCCGCTCGACGTTCAGCGCGGTGCGGATGCCGTTGAGCGAGAGCCCCAGCTCGACCAGGGTGATGGCGACGGCGGGACGCATCCCGACGACCACCGTCTCGGCGTCCAGCACCTTCGAGATCGACGCGATGGTGGAGAGCATCCGGCCGACGAAGGAGTCGACGATGTCCAGCGCCGTGATGTCGATGATGACGCCGTGGCACCCGGTGGCGACGATCCGCTCGGCCAGATCCTCCTGGAGCTGGACCGCCGTCTGGTCGGACATGTCGACCTGGATGGAGACCAGCAGGATGTCGCCGATCTTGAGGATCGGCACCCGCTCCATCACGCCTCCCGGCGGGCGCGGCGGGAGGCGGTCTCGACGCCGGTCAGGCGCAGCACGTGACGCAGCGCGTCGGCCAGACTCGCCTTGGTCGCGATGTCACCGAACTCGATGCCGAGGGCGACGATCGTCTGGGCGATCTGCGGCCGGATGCCGGAGATGATGCAGTCGGCGCCCATCAGCCGGGCGGCCACCACGGTCTTGAGGATGTGCTGGGCGACCTGGGTGTCCACCGCCGGCACGCCGGTGATGTCGATGATCGCGTACGGCGAGCCGGTGTCGACGAGCGTCTGGAGCAGCCGCTCCATCACCACCTGGGCGCGGGCCGAGTCGAGCGTGCCGACCAGCGGGACGGCGACCACGCCCTCCCAGAGCTTGACCACCGGCGTGGACAGCTCCAGCAACTGCTCCGCCTGGTCGGCGATCAGGCTCTCCCGGGCCCGGACGAACGTCTCGAAGGTGAACAGCCCCATCTGGTCGACGAGCGCGGAGAAGGCGACGAAGTCCCGCAGGGTGCTCTCGCCCTGGTCCTCCTCCATCAGCTCCAGCACGGCGTCCTTGATCGCGAACACGCTGATCGCGGTCTCGGTGGCGCTGAACCCCTGGCGGGCGCGGGTGGTGGAGAGCTCCGCGAGCACCGCCCGCAGCTCACCGCCGTGCTCGTCGGCCAGGCCACCGAGGCCCTGCCGGCCGGCGTCGACCAGGGCGCGGTGCAGCTCCTGCACCTGGCGGGCCAGTTCGGCCCGGCTCAGCCGACCGCGCAACGATCCGGCGACGATCTCGATCCAGCGGTTGGTCAACCGGTCCGCGTGCCGACTCAGCAGTTCGGCGAGCCGCCCACCCTGTTCCGCGCTCAATGCCACGTTGACCTCCCAGATCTGGACGGGCGGACTCTATCACCGGGGTCCGTCGCACTACTTGCCGCGGGACAAAGAAATGATCGACAGCACCTGTGCCGGCTCCCGTTCTGCGCGGCGCGCCCATCGTGGGATACCGTTCCACCGAACACAGGAGGTCGACGAATGTCCCTGACGGTGCACACGGAACAGCGCGGCGACGTGGTCGTGGTGTCGGTCGCGGGTGAGCTGGACATGGCCACCGCACCGCAGCTCCAGGACCAGATCACGGACCTGCTGGACAAGGGGCGCAGCCGCCTCGTGTTCGACCTGGCCGAGGTGTCGTTCTGCGACTCGACCGGGCTGTCGGTGTTCGTCCGCGCCAAGAACAGCTGCGACGAGGCCGGCGGCGTGGTCCGGCTGGCCGCCCCGCAGCGCGGTGTGCTGCGCATCCTCGAGGTCAGTGGCCTGGTCGAGGTGCTGCACACCTACCCGACGGTGGACGAGGCCGTCGCGGGCGACCCCACCCCCGCCTCCTCCTGACGCTCCCCGCTCAGCGCTCGTCCTCGATGTAACGGGGACGAGCGATCGCCATGCCCGCGGTCGTCTGCACGGCGAGTGCCAGCAGCAGGAAGCCGATCGGGGCGGTCCAGCCGCCTGTCGCGCCGTAGAGGATGCCGACCAGCAGCGGGCCGAGTGCGGCGATGACGTACCCGGTGCTCTGCGCGAACGCGGACAACGCCACCGTGCCCTCGGCGGTACGGGCGCGCAGCCCGATCGTGGTCAGGATGAGCGGGAACGCGCCCTGGCCGAGCGCGAGCAACAGCACCCACAGCGGCGCCAGGCCGCGCGGCGCGAGCGCCAGACCGAGGTACGCGGCGGCGGAGAACGCGGTGAGCGACAGCACCAGCGGGCGCAGCGTGGCCAGCCGGCCGGCAAGCGTCGGCATCATCAGCGCCACCGGCACGCCCAGCGCGGTCACGCCGGCGAGCAGCAGGCCGGCGGCCTCGGGCCGGTAGCCGGCGTCCCGGAAGAGCTGGGCCAGCCAGCCCATGATCGCGTAACCGCTGAGCGACTGCGCCCCGAAGTAGACCGCCATGGCCCAGCCGAGACGGGTCCGGCCCGGCCGCACCCGCGCCGGGGCGGCCACCGCCGCCGCCCGGGTGGCGGCCCGGTCGGCGGCCCACCGGGCGGCGCGCGCCCGCAGCGCCAGCGGCACCCACGGGATCACCGCCAGCGCGGCCAGCCCGGCCCACACGCCGAGCCCGGCCCGCCAGGACCCGAAGGCGTGGGCCACCGGCACGGCGGACGCGGCGGCCACCGTCGTGCCCACCGTCAGGGCCATCGTGTACGCCCCGGTGACCAGCCCGGTGCGGTGCGGGAAGTGCTGCTTGACGAGCATCGGCAGCAGGATGTTCGCCACCGCGATGCCGGCCAGCGCGAGCGCGCTGGTGAGCACGAAGACGGCCGCCGAGGCGGTGACCGCGCGCAGCACCTGCCCGACGGTCAGCGCGATCATGGCCAGCACCAGCACCCGGGGCGCCGGCCAGCGGCGGACCAGCCACGGGGTGAGCGCGCCCAGTCCGGCGAACGCGACGGTGGGCAGCGTGGTGACCACGCCGGCCATGGCGCCGGAGAGGCCCAGCCCGACGCGGATCTCGTCGAGCAGCGCGCCCAGGCTGGTCACCGCGGCGCGCAGGTTCAGCGCGACAAGCAGCATCCCGACCAGCACCAGCAGGCCGCCCCGCACGGGGGTGAGCGCCGCCGGCCCGGCCGCCGGGGTGGGGCCGGCCGCGGGCGCGGGGCCGGGCGTGACGTCGGCGGTGGGCGCGGTCGCGGTGGGCGGGGGTGGCGGGGTCATGACCTCGAACCTACAATCATGGGATGAATTTCGGCAGCAGGTGTAACCGGTGACACCCGTGGTGGATTCCGTCGCCGTGCCGCCGCGCGGCCACCGGGTGCGCCAGACGATCGAGCAGCTCCGGGCCCGCATCCTGGGCGGCGAGTGGCCGCTCGGCGGACGCATCCCCACCGAGCCGCAACTGGTCGCCGCGCTCGGCGTGGGCCGCAACACGGTCCGGGAGGCGGTCCGCGCGCTGGTGCACGCCGGAGTGCTGGAGTGCCGGCAGGGCTCCGGCACCTACGTGGTGTCGACCGACGAGCTGGCGCCGGTGGTGGCCCGCCGGCTCACCGACGACCGGATGGCCGAGGTGATCGAAGTCCGGCGCGCGTTCGAGGTGGAGGCCGCCCGGCTGGCCGCGCTGCGGCGTACCCCCGACGACCTGGCGGCGCTCGACGGCGCGCTCGACGCCCGGGAGGCCGCCTGGCGATCCGGCCGGGTGGACGAGTTCGTGGAGGCGGACGCCGCGCTGCACACGGTGGTGATGGCCGCCGCGCACAACGCCATGCTCGCCGAGCTGTACGCCTCGGTCGGCGCGGCGCTGCGCAGCACCGTCGCCCAGGCCATGGGCCCGGCGCTCACCGACGAGCGCTACGTCGACCACTCTCGACTCGTGGCGGCGATCCGGGCGGGCGATCCGGAGCGGGCAGCGATCGAGGCCGGTGCTTTTCTCGAGGGGCCCTCCGGGGCATAGGGTCTGCCGGACCGAGAATCGGACGGCACGGGAGTGCGAATGCTCAAGGGCTTCAAAGACTTCATCATGCGCGGCAACGTCGTCGACCTGGCGGTCGGTGTCGTCATCGGCGCAGCGTTCACCGGCGTGGTCACGCAGTTGACCAAGTCGTTCCTGGAACCGCTGGTGCGGGTGGTCATCGTGTTGATCACCGGCAACAAGAACGGGCTCACCGGCTCGACGCCCAAGTTCCGGGGCATCCCGTTCGACTGGGTGGCGTTCGTCAACGCGGTGATCACGTTCGCGCTCACCGCCGCGGCGCTCTACTTCCTGGTCGTCTACCCCATGAACAAGCTCGCCGAGCGGCGCAAGCGCGGCGAGGAGCCGCCGCCGTCGGCGCCCAGCGAGGAGGTCAAGCTGCTCACCGAGATCCGGGACGCGCTGCTCGCCGGCGGGCAGGGCACGCCCGCCCAGCGCGGCGCGCTCGACGACGTGCTCGGCCGCCGGCAGGAGCCGCCGGCCCCGCGCTGACGCCATAGCTCATCGGCCCCCGCGGAGATTTCGCGGGGGCCGACGAGAATCGAACACATGTTCGATAGAGTCCGGCCATGGAGCAGCGTAGGCACTGGTGGAACGGGAAATGGGGGCGGCTCGCCCGGCGGGACGTCTTCCTCCGGGTGGACGGCGACCGCTGGCACGTGGAGCAGCGCGCCGGCGGCGCCGAGGGGGTCTCCCGTTTCTACGAGCACGCCAGCGTCGAGGAGGCCGAGGAGACGGTCCGGTCGCTGCTCGACGGGCCGGACACCTGGCGCGAGCTGTCACCCCGCCCGCCGGGCGGCTGGGCCCCCTCCGTTTAGCGCCCGCGCACCCTGGGAACCGCTCCGGTATGAGCCAGCAGCAGGACACCGTCTCCCGGGTCACCACAGGCATGCGGGTGGTCGACTCCACAGGCGTCGAGATCGGCACCGTCGATCTCGTCCAGCGCGGCGACCCGGCCGCGGTGACCGTGGAGGCCCCCGCCCCGGTGGACCCGGGCAGCAGCCTCGACGAGCTGATCGAGTCGGCCGCCGCCGAGGAGCCGGACGTGCCGGCCGACCTGGCCGCCCGGCTGCTGCGCGAGGGCTACCTCAAGGTCTGCACCGAGCTGGCCGACACCGGCGCGGTATACGTGCTGGCCGACCGGATCGCGACGGTAGCCGACGGCGCGGTCCGCCTCACCGTCCCCGTCGCGGAGCTGCCCGCCGAGGAGTGAGCACCACGACCTGCGCGTCGTCAACCACTCCGGGGCAGGCGACAACCTAGGCTCGCCAGGTGCTGCTGACCTATGTGGACGAGTCGTACACCGATCGCTGGTACTGGATCGGCGCACTTATGGTTCCGGACAGCGTGGCCATTCCGCTCAGCACCGCCCTGGACGAGGTGATGACGGACGCGGCAAAGGCCTACGGCACCGACAGGACCGTCGAACTTCATGGGTACGACCTGTTCCAGGGGCGCGCGGCGTGGAGCGGCGTGCCGCCCCGTGCCCGGATCGCCGTTTACAACGCCGCGCTCAAGGCAATCGGGACATACGACGTTACGATCATTCTACGCGGCGTCGACCGTCACGGTCTCGTGCAGCGCTACGGCCCGACTCGGCCAGCTCACGAGGTGGTGCTCTCACACCTCCTCGAACGGGTCGACGGGTATGCAGCGATGCGAGACGAACTCGCCCTGGTAATCGCCGACGAGGTCGACAATCCGGCTACCCACCGCTCCGACCTCACTCGCTACCGGGTCGACGGCACTGGCGGCTACCGTTCCCGGCGGCTCAACAGGATCGTCGACACGCTGCACTTCGCCCCGTCGTACGCCTCACGGCTGGTCCAAGCCGCAGACCTCGTCACCTTCCTCTTCCGGAGGATGGCGAGCGGTGCGGGGGTAGAACCTCGGGAGTTGACGACCAACCAACGGTTGTGGTCCTGGGTCGAGGCCCGCAGATACCACTCCTGGTGCTGGCACCCGACCGGTCGCCCGATGCACGAAGGGCCCGCTTGAAGGCGGGCCCTAAGGCGGCTGCGGGAACCCTCGCGGGCCTCCTGCGTCTCCCAGAGTAGCAGTTCACCGCACAGAACGGACGGGAAGCGAAGTCGCGGTGTCCTCCTCGCCTCGCTCTCGCGGCACTTCAGCCGGGGCGGCCCGCCGGCGGAAGAGCAGGAGCATCAGGCAGCCGGCCGCCAGGCCCCAGAACGCGCCACCGATCCCGAGCAGGCTGACCCCGGACGCGGTGACCACAAGCGTGACCACGGCGGCCTCCCGGGCGTACGGCTCGGCGACCGCCGCCGACACCGCGCCGGCCAGCGCGGCGAGCAGGGCCAGCCCGGCGACCGCCTCGACCAGCACCGGCGGGGAGAGCAGCACCAGCGCGGTTGCCACGCCGGCGCCGAGGCCGAGCAGGGCCAACCCGATCCCGGCGGTGACCGAGGCGATCCAGCGCCGGTCCGGGTCGGGGTGGGCGTCCGGGCCGGCGGCGAGCGCGGCGGTGATCGCGGCCAGGTTCACCGCGTGGCCGCCGGCCGGCGCGCCGAGCACGGTGGCCAGCCCGGTGACACGCAGCGCGGAGCCGAGCGGGGCGCGGTAGCCGAAGCCGGCGAGCACGGCGGTGCCGGGCACGTTCTGCGCGGCCATGGTGACCAGGAACAGCGGCAGCGCGAGCCCGACGATCGCGGGCAGCGTCCAGGTGGGCGCGGTCAGCGCGATCACCGGGGCAACGTCCAGCCGGGCCGGGCCGGTGGTGGTGAGCGCGATCGCCACCACGGCCACGGCGAGCGCGCCGGGCACCGCCCAGCGGCGGGCGAACCGGTGCAGCAGCAGCCAGACGAGCACCACCGGTCCGGCCAGTCGGGGCACCTCCACCAGGGCGCGTACCGGCGCGGTGCAGAGCGGCAGCAGCACCCCGGCGAGCATGGCGGCGGCGATCGGGGCGGGGATGGCGGCGACCGCGCGACCGAGCGCGGGGATCAGCCCGGCCGCGACGATCAGCAGGCCGGTGAGCAGGAAGGCGCCCACCGCGGCGGGCCAGCCGCCGGGGACCGGCCCGGTGGCGACGAGCAGCGCCGCGCCCGGCGTGGACCAGGCGATGGCGAGCGGCAGCCGGTGTCGCAGGCCGAGCCAGACCGCGCAGGCGCCGCTGGCCACGCAGAGCGCGAGCAGGCCGGAGGCCGCCTGGGCGTGGTCGGCGCCGACCGCGCGCAGCCCGGCCAAGACGACGGTGAACGAGCTGGCGAAGCCGACCAGGGCGGTCACCACGCCGGCCAGTACGGGTTGGAGTCGACCGGCCACGCTTCCCCCTCGGATGTTCCGTTTACGGAACGACATGATGTAGCACGATAGCCCCATGGACGTCGGCCCACGCATCCGCGCCCTCCGGACCGCACGGGGGATCTCCCTCTCCGAGCTGGCCCGACTGGCCGGCGTCGGCAAGGCCACGCTCTCCGGCCTGGAGAACGGCGTCCGCAACCCCACCCTGGAGACGCTGTACGCGATCACCGCGCAGCTCGGCGTGCCGCTGACCGCCGTGCTGTCCGCCCCCGAGGAGACGCCGACCGTACGCGGGGTCGCGGTGGGCGCCACGCTGCTGGAGGTGTTCCACGACCGCGACGCGACCTACGAGCTGTACCGGATGCGGGTCAGCCCGGGGCCGGCCCAGCTCTCCCCGGCCCACCAGGCCGGCGTGACCGAACACGTGACGGTCTTCTCCGGCGTGCTGCGCGCCGGGCCGGTGGACACCCCGCGCACCGCCGGTCCGGGCGAGTACCTGCGCTGGACCTCCGACGTGCCGCACAGCTACGCCGCGGTGGGCGACGAGCAGGTCCGGGCCAGCCTGCTGCTGCGCTATCCGCGACCGTCCGATGAGGACAATTGACACATACCCAGGATGCAAGCGGATGACATTTCTTTCCGCCGACCCGGCAACGCGTAGAGACGCGGGGGCACTGTTCTTGGCAAGCTTGACCCCATGACGCTCATCCTCCGCTCGGCGATCCTCAACGACGTCGGCCTCGTCCGGACCAACAACGAGGACTCCGCCCTCGCGGGTGACCGCCTGGTGGCGGTGGCCGACGGCATGGGCGGCCTGCCGGCCGGCGAGGTGGCCAGCGAGATCGTCATCCGGATCCTGGACGAGCTGACCCCGCCCACCGGCGCCGACGAGGCGGCCGACGCGCTGCGCGCCGTGGTCAGCACCGCGAACCAGCGCATCCGCGCGGCCATCACCGTCGACCCGGCCCGCGACGGCATGGGCACGACGCTGACCGCCGCCCTGCTGGCCGGCGACCGGCTCGTCCTCGCCCAGGTCGGCGACTCCCGGTGCTACCTGCTGCGCGACCACGAGCTGACCCAGCTCACCCGCGACGACACGTTCGTGCAGGCGCTCGTCGACCAGGGCGCGCTCTCCCGCGACCAGGCGCGCCACCACCCGCAGCGCTCGCTCGTCACCCGCGCGGTGCAGGGCTCGGACGCGCCCCCGGCGGTCGGCGCGCTCACCGTCTTCCCCGGTGACCGGCTGCTGCTGTGCAGCGACGGCCTCTCCGACTACGTGGAGGACGCGGCGATCGCCGCCGCGCTGGCCACCTACGGCGACCGTCAGCAGTGCGGAGAGCAGCTCGTGAAGCTGGCCCACCAGGCCGGCGCGCCGGACAACGTCACGGTCGTCATCTCCGACGTCGCCGAGGCCTGATCCGGCCCCATTCGGGTTGCGACCCCCGCCCGGGCACGCTGGGATGAACGGATGCACATTCGCCGGCTGACCGCCGAGGACCGCCTGACCACGAGCTTTCCCCTCCAGGCGTACGCGTTCGAGGCGTCGCCGATGACGGCGGCCCGGACCGACGAGTTCCGGACCTACCTGCCGTACAACGCCGGGAACACGACGCTCGTGGTCGAGGAGGACGGCGTCACCGCCGCGGCGGCGTCGGCGATCCCGATGCGGCAGAACCTGCGCGGCGCGGTGCTGCCGATGGCCGGTGTCGCCGGAGTGGCCACCCACCCGCTGGCCCGCCGGCGCGGGCACGTGCGGACGCTGATGCACCGGCTCCTCGACGGGATGCGGGACGAGGGCCACCAGCTCAGCGCGCTGCACCCGTTCCGCGCCTCGTTCTACGAGCGCTTCGGCTACGTCGGGCTGCCCCGGCGGCGTACCGCGGTCTTCGCCCCGGCGGACCTGGCGTCGCTGCTGCGGGCCGAGCTGCCCGACGAGCTGGTGTGGGAGCGGATCGGCGCGGGCTACCCGCGCTGGCGCGCCTACACCGACAGGTGCCTGCGCGAGCGGCACGGCTTCGCGGCCTTCCCCGACTTCCGGGCCGTGGGCCTGCGCGAGCGGGACGACCGCTGGTTGGTCAGCGTGGTGCGCGGCGGCGAGACGGTCGGCGCGGTCACCTACCGGATCGACGACCACGCCGGCACGCTGCTCGCCGACGACCTGCTCTTCGACGACGCGTACGCGCGGGCGTCGCTGCTGCAGTTCTTCGCCCGGCACGTCGACCAGGTGGCCCGGGTCAGCGTCGAGTTGCCGCCCGAGGAGCTGCCCGAGCTGTGGCTCACCGACCTGGACGTGCGGGTGGAGGCGCGGGTGGCCCGACCCGACCCGACCGCGCCGATGGCCCGGCTGCTCAGCCTGGAGGCGCTCGCCGACCAGCCGGTCGGCGTCGGACGGGTGGTCGTCGAGCTGGTCGGTGACCGCTGGCTCGCCGGCCGGCACCTGCTCGACGGCACCACCGGCAAGCTGGCCGTGCTGCCGGCCGACGGCGCCACCGAAGGCCGCCTGCCGTGCGCGCGGCTCACCGCCGCCGGGCTCTCCGCCCTGGCCTACGGGGTGCTCGACCCGGCCGAGGTGGCCGTGCGCGGGCTGGGCGAGGTGCCGGCGGAGGCGGCCACCGAGCTGCGTCGACTCTTCCCCCGGGAACTGCCCTACCTGTTCGCCGACTTCTGACCGGTTGACGGCGGCGTGCCGGGGGTAGGGTCCTGCGCGTGCCGGGATGGTTGGAAGCGGGATTCTGGGGCCTGCTCGCCGGGTCCGCCCTGTTGATCGGGGCGGCCGTCGGGTTCTTCGCGCGGGTGCCGCGCCGGGCCACCGCGTCGGTGATGGCGTTCGGGGCCGGCGTGCTGCTCTCCGCCGTCTCGTTCGAGCTGATCGACGAGGCGCACGAGCAGGGTGGCCTGCTGCCGGTGGCGATCGGCGCGGCGGCCGGCGCGCTCGCGTACACCGGGGCGAACGTGCTGCTGGCCCGGCACGGGGCGCGGCATCGCAAGCGCTCCGGCGACGAGCAGCCCTCCGAGCAGGAGCAGCCCGGTTCGGGCAACGCGATAGCGGTCGGCGCGCTGCTCGACGGCGTACCGGAATCGGTGGTGATCGGCACGAGCCTGCTGGCCGGCGGCCCGGTCAGCTTCGTCACGGTGATCGCGGTCTTCCTCAGCAACGTGCCGGAGGGGCTGTCCAGCGCGGCCGGCATGCGGCAGGCCGGGCGGACCCGGCGCTACGTCTTCGGCCTCTGGATCGCCATCGCGTTGATCTCCGGCGCCGCGTCGCTGGCCGGGTACACGCTGCTCGGCGGCGCCCCGCCGGAGGTGCTGGCCACCATCACCGCGCTCGCCGGCGGCGCGATCCTGGCGATGATCACCGACACCATGGTCCCGGAGGCGTTCGAGGACGCGCACCTGCTGGTCGGCCTGATCACCGTGCTCGGTTTCCTGGTCGCGTTCGCCCTCTCGCACATGTGACCGTCCGGGCGGGTGGCTTAGCGGCGGGTTAAGGATCGCCGGCCGAGTCGTGCCCGGAGGGCAAGTCCTCCTAGCATCGGCGGGTGCGCGTGAAGTCCGCTGTCTGCCTGCTCGCCCTCGCCCTGGCCACCGCCACGCTGCCCGGCTGCGGCGGCGACGTGTCCGACCGGCCCGCCCCGGCCGCCGCCACCGGCGCCCCGACCGGCACACCCGCCGGCCCGGCGGCCGACGCCCCGGCGGCCTCGCCGAGCGCCCGCGCCGGCTTCGGCAGCGCCAAGCCCGGCCCCACCCCGACCACCGCCCCGTCGCGCGCCGGCAACCCCGCCGGGCGGGCCGCCGTACCGGCCGAGGCACGCGCGGTGGACACCTCCCGCCCGACCCGTACGGTCGGCACCGGCACGCCGTCGAGCTGCACCTCGGCGGCGGTGGTGAAGGCGGTCGCGGCCGGCGGGATCATCACGTTCGACTGCGGCCCGGCGCCGGTGACCATCACCATGAAGGCCACCGCCAAGGTGGTGAACTCGCACGGCCCGCGCATCGTGCTGGACGGCGGCGGCAGGGTGACGCTGAGCGGCGGCGGCGCCCGCCGGATCCTCTACATGAACACCTGCGACCAGGCCCAGGGCTTCACCACCTCGCACTGCCAGAACCAGGACCACCCGCAGCTCACCGTGCAGAACCTGACGTTCGCCGACGGCAACTCGACGGGCGAGCGGACCGAGGGCGGCGGGGGCGGTGCGATCTTCGTGCGCGGCGGGCGGGTCAAGGTGGTCAACTCGCGGTTCGTCGACAACCGCTGCGACCGCACCGGCCCGGACCTGGGCGGCGCGGCGCTGCGGGTGCTCAGCCAGTTCGACAACAAGCCGGTGTACGTGGTGAGCAGCACGTTCACCGGCGGCGTGTGCGCCAACGGCGCGGCGCTGAGCAGCATCGGCGTCTCGTGGACGGTGCTGAACAGCGTCTTCCGCGACAACCAGGCGGTCGGCTCCGGCGCGAACCCGGCCCGGGGCGGCACACCCGGCGGCGGCAGCGGCGGCGCGATCTACTGCGACGGCAACGAGTTCACGGTGAAGATCGCCGGCACGATCATCGAGGACAACCGCGCCAACGAGGGCGGCGGCGCGATCTTCTTCGTCAGCAACAACCGCACCGGCACCATGACGATCTCCGGCTCGACCCTGCGGCGGAACCCGAGCAAGGGATTCGAGACGAAGGGCTTCCCGGGCATCTTCTTCCTCGGTGCCCGCCCCCCGTCGGTGGGGTAAGGAGGGGCCCCTTCTTAACGCCTCCGGTAGAGAAGGGTCCCCTTCTCACGCCCCGCCGAACGGGCACGCGGGGAGGGAACGCGGGGCGGGATCGCGATCAGTAGGGGTTGGGGTGGCCGGGGAGGCGGCCCTTCGGGAGGGCGGCGGGGCGACCGGGAAGGGTCGGGTCCGTGGACAGCGGCGGGGAGTTCGTGCCGGCCCTCGTCGCCATGCCGGCGATCAGGTCCCGCAGCGCGGTGACCGTGTCGATGGTGGACGCCCAGCCGAGTTCCGTCTCGGCGCGGGAGGTGGACATCAGCGGCACGTTCAACGCCAGGTCGACCCAGCCGGTGTCCACCGGTTGCAGGCGCGCCCGCCAGGTCACCGCCGCCGCGCCACGCAGCACCGGCACCGCCACCGGCACGGTCCAGCCGTGGAAGTGCCGCGCCACCAGCTCCGGCGTCAGCACCGGGTCGGTCGCCACGTTGAACGCGCCGCGCGCGTCGCCCAGGACCGCCCGGGCGTACGCGTCGGCCACGTCGTCGGCGTGCACCGCCTGCATCCGCAGTCGCCGGTGCGACGGCACCAGCGGGATCCGGCCGTAGCGCAGCAGCCGCACCGGCGCCAGCGGGCCGAGGAAGTAGCGGCTGATCTCCGTACCGGCGTCGCGCTGGAAGATCAGCCCCGGCCGCAGCCGCACGATCCGCAGCTCCGGGTGCTCCCGCTGCACGCCGTCCAGCAGCGCCTCCACCGTCGCCTTGTCCCGGCTGTACGAGGACGTCTCCACCCCGGTCGCCGGCCAGTTCTCGCTGACCGGGTGGTCCTTCGGGCCGGGCGCGTAGGTGCCTACCGACGACGCGTACACCAGGGCGGGAACGCCGGCCCGGACGGTGGCCTCGACGACCGCCCGGCTGCCGCCGACGTTGGTCCGGTGGAGCGTGCGCCGGTCGTGGCTGGGCTGGATCTGCCAGGCCAGGTGCACGACCGCCCGCGCCCCGGCGAAGATCCGCACCAGCTCGTCGGCCGCGCCGGGCGCGCCGATGTCGCAGGAGTGCCACCGGACGTCGTCGTACGGCTCGCCGGCGTCCGCTCCGGGCAGCCGACGGGCCACCCCGACCAGTTCGACCTCCGGCTCCCGCCGCAGCCGGCGGAGCACGGCGGTCCCCACGTTCCCGGTCGCCCCCACGATCACGATGCGCATGGTGGTGCGGTACCCGCTGAACGGGACAGCAACCGCGCACGAGCGCGGCTTCCGGCCCGGGCGGGAGACCGCCCGGGCCGCGCCCGTCAGCGCCGGACGAGCGTGAAGCCGCCCGGCAGCACCACCGCCGGCACCGTGCCACCCCGGGCCTGCGCCCGGGACCGTCGCACGCCCCGCGCGTCGTACGTCTCGACGGTCGCCGTCCCCGAGCCGGGCACGGTCACCGTGACGGTTCTGGGGGTGTGGGCGGCACTGCGCAACAGCGCCGTCGTCGACCCGGCGCCGCCGATCACGTATCGGGAGACCAGCGGTTCGAGCAGGACCGCGTCGACCACGGCGTCACCGCCGGTCGAGACGGCGACCAGGTCGGTGGCGTCGGCCGGCGCCTCCGCCGGGCCGCTCGGGGTGACCGGGAGCAGCGCGCCGGGCGCCGGGGACGTCCCCTGCGCGCCGACCCGCCCGTGCCGGACGGCGCCCACGGGCCGCTCCCGGCCGGCGGCCGACGTGGACCACCGGGTGACGGCCCGGCTGTCCGGCCGCAACTCGACCACCGGGAGCACCAGTCGGGGCTGGTCCGCCGCCGGCAGCCGCCAGCGGGCGGTGGCACCGGCCGGCAGCAGGGCGTACGCGCCGCTGAACGCGGACTCGCCGGTCCACGCCGAGTCGGGGGTGACCACGCTCGCGCCACCGGTCAGCGTGGCCTGTTCGGCCTCCACCGTGGTGCCGCCGACCCGCGCCACGATCCGGCCCTGCCGGGCCAGCGCCGCCACCTCGGGGTGGGCGTCCAGCGCCAGCATGCTCAGCAGGCCGTGGATGGTCGACTCCGCGCCGGCGTTGCGGTTGACCGTCCCGTCGCCGGCGATGCCGTCGACGGTGCGCCCGGTCGCCGGGTCGTACCCGGGCACCCCGGCCGCGTTGGCGCCGAAATACCAGGCCGCAGTCATCCCGGCGAGCTGTCGGAACCCGGCGCGCCCGGTGGCGTCGGCGACGGCGAGCAGCGACTGCACCCGCGAGTCCACGCCGTAGGAGATCTGCGAGCGGTCCGTCGCGGTCGGCTGGCGTCCGTTGTCCGGGCCGCCGGAGGTGAGCAGCCACGGCGTGAAGACCGCCGAGTCGGCCACCGCCGGCGACAGCAGCCGCCGGTCGCCGAGCACCCGGGCGGCCCGGGCCAGCGCGGCGGGCATCTGGGAGCCCCAGGCGTGCCACACCGACCGGGACAGCGCCCAGGGGCGTACCGCACCGAACGGCCATTCCCGGACACCGCCGTCGGCGAGGGCGGCGATGCCCTCGGCGAGCCGGCCCAACGCCCGCCGGGCGCGGGCGCCACCACCGGCCCGGACGTACGCGGCCAGCCCCAGGACGGCCTCCGCGGTGGCGTCCGCGCCGTCCGCGATCAGCCACGCGGGCGCACGCTCGCCGTCGACCACCTGCCACCTGCCGTACCGGACGAGCACCTGACGCTCCACCGCCCGGACGGCGAGGTCGAGCCGGTCCCGCAGGAACGACGCGAACCCGGGATCGGCGGTACGCCAGGCGGCGTACCCCTCGCCCAACGCCCAGATCGTGCGGGCCAGCCAGTACGACGGGCCGCTGTCGGACGGGTCGGGCAGTTCGACCGGCTCGGCGCTCGGGTTGAGCGTGCCGTCCGGCTGCATCCAAAGCACCACGTTGCCGGCGTTCGGCCCGGTCGCGGTCTGCAGATAGGTCAGTCCGCGCAGCAGGGCGTACGAGGCGTCCCGGCTGGTGGTGGCGCCGGTGGCCCGCCAGTGCCGCAGGTGGACCACGGCGGCGCGGGCGATGTCGTCGGCGTTGAAGGCCCCCTGCCCCCAGGTGTCCGTCTCCGGGTGGTACGCCCCGCCGCCGACCCGGCGGAAGGAGCCGTCCGGGTTCGGCTCGGCGTACGTCCACAGCACCCCGACCGTCGGCGCGTCGGCGAGCCGGTAGGTGGTGTGTCCGGCCTGCTCGGGCGGCGTGGCCGAGTCGACCAGGAAGGTCAGGTGGGACAGGTTCGTCAGCGCGGCGGTGCCGGTGGCGGCCCCCGCGGCGGTCGGCGCCAGCAGCGGTGCGGTCAGCGCGAGACTGCCACCCAGCAGGAGCGATCGACGTTTCATGGTGGTCTCCTCGGTGGCTCAGGGAGTGTGGTCGAGCCGGGCGACGCCGATCTTGGTGTCCGCCATTCCGTAGAACACGAAGCGCACGCCGTCGACCTCCTCGATCGCGGTGGGGAAGACGACGTTGGGCACGGTGCCGGCCTTCTCGTCCTCGGTGTCGGGGGCGAGGATGGGCTCGGCGGTGCGGGCCAGCACGCGGGCCGGGTCGGCCGGGTCCAGCAGCATCGCCCCGGCGGCGTACTCGACGCGTTGGGTGGTGGGGTCCCAGCCGCTGGGGGCGTATCCGGTCACGCCGTGGTGGATGAGCAGCCAGCCCTCGGGCACCCGCAGCGGCGGCGGGCCGGCGCCGATCTTCAGCTCCTCGTAGGGAAACTCGGACAGCGCCACGACGCGGTGGTCCCGGGGCCGGGCCAGCGCGGTGACGTCGGCGTGCACCTCGTCCGCCGGCACGTACGAGATCCAGATGCCGGGCCGTTCGTCGGTGGTGCCGGCGGGCAGGTGCACGCCCTCGCCGGGGCGGAACCAGCCCAGGTCCCACATCGGCCGGTGCAGCATCGCGTAGCAGGGCCGACCGTCCGGGCCGGGCACCGGCTCGGGGAAGAACACCGCGTCCTTGTTGGGGAACAGGTTGAGGTCGGTGTCCAGGTCGGGCTGGTAGGCGAACTGCACCGGCCCCAGCCGCCGCCAGGAGCGCAGGTCGGTGGAGACGGCCAACGCGAGGCGGGGGCCGAGCGGCCCGTACGCGACGTAGGTCATCAGGTGCCGGCCGAGACCCGGGACCCAGGTGGTGCGGGGGTCCTCCACCCCGGCGTTGTTGAGGCCGCGCTCCCAGCCCTCGTCCGGGGCCAGCACGACGCCGTGCCGGCGCACGCCGACCGGTACGCCGTCGCGGAGCTCGACCTCGGCGAGCCCCACCCGGGACACGTTGCCGTCGGCGACCAGCCGGGGCAGCAGGTGCAACCGGCCGTCCGGGGTACGCCCGCTCGCCGGGTTGAGCACCCCGGCGACCTCGAACGGCTCGGCCGGGTCGGGCGCCATCAGCACACCCAGCCGGGTCAGCGTGTACGGGACAGTGGTCGATACAGGCATGTCAACCTTTCACACCGGAGCCGATGTCGGTGGAGATGAAGTGACGTTGGAAGGCCACGAAGAGGCCGACGGCCGGCGCGGCGAGCACGCAGGCGCCGGCCAGCACGGCCCCGTACGGGTTGGCGGCGCGGGCCGCCACGTTGCTGATGTAGTTGGCCAGGGAGACCGCGAGCGGCTGCATGTCCGCCTGCTTGGTGATGAGGAACGGCCAGAGGAACTCGTTCCACGGGCCGATGAAGGTGAGCAGCACCGCGGTCAGCAGCGCCGGACGGACCAGGGGCAACGCCACCGACCAGAGCACCCGCAGCTCCCCGGCGCCGTCGATCCGGGCGGCGGCGAACAGGTCGTCCGGCAGTTGCAGGAAGAACTGCCGGAAGACGAAGACCGCCGTGGTGTTGATGGCGAACGGCAGGATCATCCCGAGGTAGGAGTCGGCCAGCCCGTACCCGCGCACGATCAGCACGTAGAGCGGAATCAGCAGGAGCTGGAAGGGGATCACCTGGACCAGCAGCACCAGGGCGAACAGCGTGCCCCGGCCGCGGAACCGCAGCCGGGCCAGCGCATAGCCGGCGAGCACCCCGAAGACCACCGTGCCGAGGATGACGCCGCCGGTGAAGACGCCGGAGTTGACGAGCGAGCCGAGCAGGTCGACCCGGGAGTTGATGTCCCGGTAGTTGTCCAGGGTGAGGCCGGAGGTGGGGAACGGCCCGGCGACCGAGGTGTCCGGTTCGGACTGGAGGCTGCCGATCAGCATGTAGTAGAAGGGGAAGAGGAACAGCAGGGCGCCGGCGAACAGCGCCACGTAGCGCAGCAGCCCGGGCCACCGGGCGGTGGAGGTCGGTGTCACGTCAGTCCCTCTCGATCAGCCGGCGGTTGACCAACGAGATGATCAGCACCCCGATCACCAGCAGCACGCCGATGGCGGCGGCCACGTCCGGCTGGCCCTGCTGGATGCCGCGCTGGTACATCACCAGCACCGGCGAGGCGGACGCGCCGTTCGGGCCGCCCCCGCCGGTGAGCAGGTAGGGCTCGGTGAACAGGTTGGCGCCGGTGATGGTGGCCAGGATGACCACCAGGGCGGTCGCCGGGCGTACCGCCGGCACGGTCACCGACCGGAACCGCCGCCACCATCCCGCGCCGTCGACCGACGCCGACTCGTACAGCTCCTTCGGCACGTTCTGCAGCGCGGCCAGGTAGAGCAGGATGAAGAAGCCGAGCTGCTTCCAGACCACGAACACCGCGATCACCGGCATCGCCAGGCCGGCGTTCACCAGCCAGGACGGGTCGGGGGCCAGCGGGCCGAGCACGGAGTTGACCAGGCCGTCGGCGTTGAACAGGAACAGCCACACGCCGACCACCGCCACGCTCGCGGTCACGTACGGCACGTAGAACGCGACCCGCAGGAACGTCCGGGCGTGCACCACCCGGTTCAGCGCGACCGCCAGCAGCAGCGCCAGCACCGTGGTCAGCGGCACGTTGATGACCAGGAAGACCCCGATGTTGCGGAACGACTGGCGGACGCCGGGGTCGGCGAGCACGGCGCGGTAGTTGTCCAGCCCCACGAACGGCCGGTCCACCGCCGCGCCGGGCGCGGCGAAGAAGTAGTCGTGGAAGCTCATCCAGACCGCGAAGCCCAGCGGGTAGGCGAACACCACGGCGACGAACACGGCGTACGGCGCGGCCAGCACCATGCCCACCGGGTGGCGTCCCAGCACGGCCGTCACCCGGCCCCGACCCGCCGGTCGCGGGCCCCGGGTGGCGGCCCCGGTGGCCGGGGCCGCCACGGTGTCGGCGGTGGACATCAGGAGCCGGCGGCGAGCTGGCCGACCTTGTCCGCCGCGGCGCCGAGGGCGTCGGGCACCGGCTTCTTACCGAAGATCACCGACTCGGAGTACGCGTCGCGGAACGCCTGCCAGACGGCCACCGAGTTCGGCACGTTCGGCACCTCGACCGTCCGGGCCGCCTGGTCGGCGAACGCCTGGTAGGCCGGGTTCTTGGCGAAGTGGTCCGGGTACGCGGCCGCCAGGTCGGTGCGCAGCGGCATCTGGCCGGTCTTGGCCAGCAGCGCGCCGTCCTGCTCCTTGCTGGTGGCGAAGCGCATCACGTCCCAGGCGGTGGCGCGGTTCTGGCAGGCGGAGTACATCGCGACGTTCTTCGCGTCGCTGAAGGTGCGGATCTGGTCGGCCGGCTTGCCGGTGGACGTCGGCACCGGCACCGCGCCCCACTTCACCTTGCTGCCGTACACCGAGATCGCCCACGGGCCGACGATGGCCATGGCGGCCTTGCCGTCGGCGAACGAGTCGCCGTTGTACTTCTCCTTCGGGGCGAGCCCTTCGGCGTAGAGCGTCTTCCAGAACTCCGCGACCCGCTGACCCTCCGGCGAGTCGAACTGGGCCTTGCCCCCCTCGACCAGTTGCTTACCTCCGGTCTCCGCGGCGAACAGCGGGTAGAAGTCGAACCAGGACTGGAAGAACTCGCTTGTCGGTGCCGGGTAGATGGCGGCCTGGGCGGCGCCCGAGGACTTGATCTTCCGAGCGGCGGCGAGGAACTGGTCGTACGTCGCCAGCGGGGGCTGCTCCGGGTCGAGGCCGGCCTTGGCGAAGATCTCCTTGTTGTAGAAGATCATCACCGGGTTGGACTTCCAGGGGAGCTGGTAGAACTTGCCGTCCGGCGACTTGTACTGATCCGCCGTCTGGCCGGTGCGCTCGGCGATGTAGGCGGCGCCGCCGTCGAACGAGTCCAGGGCGACCAGGCCGCCCTGCTTCTGGAACTGCGGCACGGCCGCCGGCGCGGTGTTGAAGATGAGGCACGGCGCGTTGCCGGCGGTGATGGCGGCCCCGATCACCTCTTCCGAGCTGGTGCCCGCCGGGATCTCCTGGGCGTTGATCTTCTGGTCGGCGTGCTGCGCGTTCCACGCCTCGACCATCGCCTTGCCCCAGGCCAGTTCCTCCTGGTTGTTGGAGAGCCAGACGTCGATCGGCCCGCGCGCGGCGTTGGCCTTCGCGGCGTCGCCGCCACCACCGCCGCTGCCGTCGCAGCCCGCGGTGACGGCGAGCGCGGCGGTCAGCAGCAGGGCCGGGAGAGTACGTTTCATGTCTGCTCCGATCGGGACGGTGCGGGCGGACGGCGCCGCGGGGCGGGTGGTGCCGGTGGTGGTGCGGTGGAGGCACGGACGACGAGCGGCGCGGGCGGCGTGGTCACGTCGGCCACGGGCTCGCCGTCGATGAGTTGGAGCAGGGCGTGCGCGGCCGCCCGACCCCACTCGAACGGGTCGGTGCGCACGGTGGTCAGCGGTGGGCTGACGTAGCCGGCCAGCTCGGCGTCGTCGAACCCGGTCACCGACAACTGGCCGGGCACGTCGACACCGAGTTCCCGGGCCACCGCGAGGCCGGCGATGGCCATCAGGTCGTTCGCGTACACGATCGCGGTCGGCGGCTCGGCCCGGTCGAGCAACGCGCGGGTGGCCTGCGCGCCACCGGCCGCCGAGAAGTCCGACGTCACGCACAGGTCGGCGGGCAGGTCGGCGTCCGCCAGCGCCCGCTCCCAGGCCAGCCTGCGGACCCGGCCGTGCAGGAAGTGGTCCGGCCCGGCGACGTGCGCGATCCGGCGGTGCCCCAGCTCGACCAGGTGGGCGACCGCCGCGACGATGCCCGGCCGGTCGTCGATCAGCAGCGCCGGCCAGCGGCTGGGTGTCATTGGCCTGGCGATCGTCACCGCCGGCAGCCCGAGCTTCTCCAGCAGGGCGAGCCGTGGGTCGTCCACCCGCAGGTCGAGCAGGAAGACCCCGTCCACCCGGCCGTCGGCGGCCAGCCGTCGGTAGCCCGCTTCCTCGGTCTCCTCCGGCACCACCTGGAGAACCAGTGCCTGGCCCCGGTCGGACAGGGTCCGCTCCACGCCGGCGATGAAGGCGGGAAAGAACGGGTCCGCGCCGAGCAGCTCGGGCGGGCGGGCGATCACCAGGCCGACCGCGAACGCCCGCGAGGCGGACAGGGCGCGGGCGCGATGGCTCGGCTCCCAACCCAGCGCGCGGGCGGCGGTGAGGATCCGCTCCCGCGTCTCGTCGGCCACCCCGGGCCGGCCGTTGAGCGCGAAGGACACCAGACCCTTCGAGACGCCGGCCGCCTGGGCGACATCGCGGATCGTCGGTCGACCTGGCCGGGTCACCCGGCACCCCCTCGCGTTACTAAACCGGTTTAAGCAACGGAGAGTAGACCCGTTCCGTCACCTCCACAACAGGAGGCGACCGATGGATGCGTGTGGGTCCGGCGGCAGGTCAGCGCGCCGTGAGGGCGGATCGGGGCCGGTGGCGGTGGAAGCCGGAAGGCCCGCGCGGGGAGGTTCCGGTAGCCTGGGCGGGCGGGCCGCTAGCTCAATGGCAGAGCTGTGGACTTTTAATCCATAGGTTCAGGGTTCGAGTCCCTGGCGGCCCACTCCCAGACGCCTCCGCGACCCGCCAATTGGCGTGATCTCATCACCGCGATGCGCCTGCGTGGCGCCTGCACGAACGGTGGACGCCGCGCAGGTTTTTAGTCATACTTATGACCATGACGACGCTGCCGTTGGGGGAAGCGAAGGCCCGGCTCTCCGAGTTGGTGGGGCGGGTGCACGACCACCATGAGCGAGTGACCGTGACGGTGCACGGCCGACCGTCCGCCGTGCTGGTCTCGGTGGAGGATCTGGAGCGACTCGAGGAGACCGTTGCGGTCCTCGGGGACGCCGACACTCTGAGACGACTGGCCGACTCCGACGCGGAGCTGGCCCGAGGTGAAGAGGTTTCCGCCGACCAGCTCGCGGAGACCATCCGCGCCCGTCGCGCCTCGGCCGCGTGAGCCAGCGCCCGCCGAAGAATCCGTACACGCTACGCACCTCGCCGAGTGTCCGTCGCGCGCTCGCCGAACGGCTGCCCGAGGCGGTCGCGGTCGCCGCGTACGAGTTCATGACCGGGCCGCTGGTGCGAGAGCCCTATCGGGTCGGGAAGCGCCTGCTGCCGCCGCTGTCGGACCGGTTCAGCGCCCGCCGA
Organism: Micromonospora sp. NPDC051300; assembly: GCF_044455315.1. Lineage (NCBI taxonomy): Bacteria > Bacillati > Actinomycetota > Actinomycetes > Micromonosporales > Micromonosporaceae > Micromonospora > Micromonospora sp. NPDC051300. Next base: position 181,503 of record NZ_JBITEP010000012.1, read on the forward strand.
GGCACCTATCGAATCATCTACCGGATCGACGACGACAACCACTTGGTGACCGTTGTGGACGTCGATCACCGGCGGGATGTCTACCGCTCCTGATCGCTCCCCGCGCTCCACACTCGACGGCGGATCCGGATGGCCATGGTCACCGTGTCCGACCGGCGCGAACGGCATCGGAAAAGGGGTCATCCGGATCGCGTCCCCGTCGCTACGATGACGCCGCCGGCGTCGATCGAGACGCCGCCGCGGGGAGGTAGACACCCACATGAAACCCCTCAGATCGGCTGCCCCGATAACGGTTCTCGCCGTCGTGGCCGCGGTGCTGACCACCGGTTCTCCGGCCTCGGCCGCCGATTCGTACGACATACCCCTGAAGAGTTGGACCTATCTCGACTCGCAGAGCCCGAAGACGAAGTTCGTCGACGCGGACGTGACGCCGCCGGTCGGTACGTCCCGGGACGACGCCGGCCGGACGCACACCTACCGGTCCTACTTCACCTATGACCTGACCTCGTTGAAGGGGACGGTGGTCCACAGCTCCTACGTGTGGACGAACGAGAAGACGGTCACCGACTGCTCGGCCCCGGCCGCCATCGAGGTGTGGCGGACCGGCCCGGTCAGGGACACCACCACCTGGCTGCGTCCGCCGGCCGAGATCGAGAAGCTGTCGACCGCCGAGCGGGGCGCGGGCGCCTACTGCCCGGGCTACCTGGGCGTCGACATGGCCGCCCAGCTCAACGAGGCGTTGGCCCGGCGCGAGAAGAGCATCACCCTGGAATACCGGGTCACCGCCGGCCAGGAGGCCGACGCGCGGACCGGTCGTACGTTCGTGAAGCCACTGCTCAGCGCGACCGCGAACCACCCGCCCACCATCACGGGTCTCCAGCTGAAGTATCCGGACCGGCCGTGCGGCACCCTGGCGAAGCCGTCACCGGCGGCACGGAACACGGTGTTCGCCGCCACCGCCAGTGACGCGGACGAGGGCCAGTACACGACCGTGCGGTACGCGATCTGGCCGGTCGACCATCCCGACCAGCGTCGCGAGTTCTACGACTACTACGGCACCGACCTGAGCGAGTACGCCGACGGCACGGTCCTCGCCTGGCAGGCGCAGGCCAGTGACTACGACGACCAGGGCCCGTGGAGCAAGACCTGCTACCTCGTCATGGACCGGACCGCCCCGGCGAATCCGCCGGTGGTGTCGTCGCGGACGTACCCCGAGGGTGATTCCCCGGGTGGCGGCAACGGCATCGAGGGGACGTTCCGCTTCGACGGGGCCGGCGACCGGGACGTGGTCGGGTTCGTCTGGCGTGACTCGATGGGATATTCGGGGCAGCTCGCGGCCAAGCGCCCGGGCGGCTCGGCCATCCTGAAGTACACCCCGAAGCTGCGGTTCAGCACCGACCTCTACGTCGCGTCCGTCGACGCGGCGGGCAACCGCGGGCCCGAGCGCGACTACCGGTTCCGGGTCGCCGAGACGGCGCCGTACGCCGATGTCGTGGTGAACGGCGTCGGCCTGCCCAGCACGATCACGTTCCTGGCGCGCAAGGCGGAGACCACCGCGTTCGGTTACCAGCTCAAGGACGGCTCGGAGGTTCGCCTCCCGGCCATCGACGGCAGGGCCACCGGTTCGATCACGTTCACCGCCACCGGCCAGGTCGACGTGGCGGTGCGGAGCTACGTGAAGAACAAGCTGATCGGGCAGGAGACGGTTCAGGTGTGGGTGACCGACGCGCCCGGCGTCGAGTCGGCGGAGTTCAACTTCGACCACGACCAGGTCGCCGGCACTGTCGGATCGTTCCGCTTCACCCCGCACAGCGACGACGTCACCGCCTACGAGTACAACCTCGACGGTGAGTGGAAGACCGTTACGGCGGCGGACGACGACACCGCGGTGCTGTCCTGGACGGCGACGCCGGGCTGGCACTCGATGGTCGTCCGGTCGGTCCGGGCGGACGGCTCCACGTCGATGGAGACGGACTACCCGTTCAACATCATCGACACGCGTCCGAACGCCTACGCCAGCGACCTGAGCAACTGGCCGCGCCGGGACGGGGTCGGCGTGCCGTTGCGCGTCGAGTTCCAGAGCCAGTTGCCGAACCTGACCGGGTTCGTCTACCGGTTCGACGGCGGCGCCGAGCAGACCGTCTCCACCGGGGGCAACCCGTACGCCTACGTCGACGTCACGCCCACGCACGCCGGCGACAACACGGTGGTCGTCCAGGCGCTGTTGTCGGACGGTACGCGATCGCCCGCCACCACCTACACGTTCGGCATCTGGTCCGGTCCCGTGGTCACGCAGACGCCCGAGGGCAGTGGCACCGTCGGCCGGCCGGTGACGTTCACGTTCCACCCGGGGCTGCCGAACGTGGCCTCCTACCGCTACTCGCTGTACGGCGCCGACGAGCAGACCATCGCCGCCGGTCCCGACGGCACCGCGTCGGTCACGTACACGCCGACCTCGTGGGGCTACAACGACGTGCGGGTCACCAGCGTCGGCGCGGACGGCACCGAGTCGGAGCTGCGGATCGAGGCGTTCAGCGTCCGGGACAACCGGGTCGACGTGTACAGCACCTACGACTGGTCGCGGAGGGGGATCGGTTGGACCGGCTACTTCTTCTTCCACACCCAGCTGTTCGGCGAGGTGACCGAGTACCACTACCGCGTCAACGACGGCCCGGAGCAGGTGATTCCGGCGAGCACCGACGGCACGTCGACGCTTGTCGCGGTGCCGTTCGACCGCAGCGGCACGAACACGCTGCACGTCCGGAGCCTGACGTCGGGCGGTGAACTCTCGCCGGTGACGGACTACGACTTCACGGTCGGCACCGCGCCCTACGTGGTGAGCGCCCAGTATCCGGACGGCACGTGGTCGGGCGGCGGCGGCGTTACCGGCACCTTCGAGTTCAGCGGCGGCACGGCGGGAATCACGTCCTTCTCCTGGCAGATCGACGACGGCCCGTCGACGGACGTGCCGGCCGACAGCGAGGGGAAGGCGTCGATCACCTGGACGCCGACGCAGAACTACGAGACGCGCACCCTGTCGGTGACCGGCCACAAGGCGGACGGCACGGACACCGACACCACCCGCTACTCGATCTACGTCGCCAACGGCGCCTGACGTCCGGTCCGGCCCCGCACGGCCGGGCCGGACCGCTCGTCGGCGGACCCGACGCTTGCGCTGGAGTGAACTCCAGCGCCTAGCGTCGCCGCCATGGCACAGACGACAGGCATGGCACTGACGGCTCCCGGCGGCAACTGGGAGCAGTACACCTTCGAGCGCCGGGCCCTGCGCCCGGACGACATCGCGGTCCGCGTCACCTGGTGCGGGGTCTGCCACACCGACCTGCACGCGGCCGAGGCCCTGACCGCCGGCGCCGCGCCGCTGGTGCCCGGGCACGAGTTCGTCGGCGAGGTCACGGCCGTGGGCGGTGCCGTCACCGGGTTCGCGGTCGGCGACGCGGTCGCGGTGGGCAACATTGTCGACTCCTGCGGTACGTGCGGCGCGTGCCGGGCCGGCGAGGAGCAGTTCTGCGTGGACTTCCCCACGCTCACCTACGGCGGCCGGGACCGGGTGGACGGCAGTGTGACGCTCGGCGCCTACGCGCGGGACTACGTGGTGCGGGAGGCGTTCGCGTACCCGCTGCCGGAGGGCCTGGATCCGGCGGGGGTCGCGCCGTTGATGTGCGCCGGGGCGACCGTGTTCGAGCCGCTGCGCCGCTGGGACGTCGGCGCCGGTCAGCTCGTCGGCGTGGTGGGGCTGGGTGGGCTCGGCCACCTGGCGGTGAAGTTCGCGAAGGCGCTGGGCGCGCGCGTGACGGTGTTCACCACGTCGCCGGGCAAGGAGGCGGGGGCCCGTGCGCTGGGCGCCGACGAGGTGGTGGTCTCCGGGGACGCGGAGGCGATGGCGGCGCAGGCCGGACGGTTCGACTTCATCCTCGACACCGCGTCGGCCAAGCATGACCCGTCGCCCTACCTGCGGGCGCTGCGGATGGACGGCACCCTGTGCATGCTGGGCATCCCGGACCGCTACGAACCGGAGGCGCTGGCGCTGCTGCTCGGCTACAAGCGGCTGGCGGCGTCCGGCAGCGCCGGGCGGCCACGTACCCGGGAGATGTTGGAGTTCGCGGCGCGGCACGGCATCGTCGCCGACGTGGAGCGGGTTCCGGCGCGGGCGGTGGGTGACGCGCTCGACCGGCTGGCCCGCAACGACGTGCGCTGGCGGTTCGTGCTGGACGTCTCCGACCTGGGCTGACCGACGTACGGTTGGCCGGTGAACGCGACTGCGACAGCGCTCGGCATCCGTGAGGTGTCGGAGCTGACCGGCCTGACCCTCGACACGCTGCGCTGGTATGAGCGGGAGGGCCTGATCCCGCTGGTGAAGCGGTCCTCGGACGGCCGCCGCCGGTACGGGCCGGCGGCCGTCCGTTTCGTCCGGCTGGTGCAGGCGTTGCGCCGCACCGGCATGCCGGTCGCCGAGATCCGCCATTTCGTCAGGCTCGGCCCCGGGACGCCGGAGCACTCCGCGCAGCGGCTGCGGATCCTCCAGGAGCAGGAGGAGCGGCTGCATCGGCGGCGCGCCGAGCTGGACGAGGACCTGCGGGTGATGCGGCACAAGATGGCGGACTTCCGTGACCTGATGGCGCACGGCCGCACCTGTGAGGACGACGACCTGCCCGACGACTGTGGTGGCCCACCGCCGGGACGGTGAGCCACCACGCGTCGTCAGTTGGCGACGAGTCGGAACTGCTGGTTGGCCTGGCCGTTGCAGTCGTAGAGCTGGATCTGCTGGCCGTTGCCGGTGCCCCAGACGTCGAGGCAGCGGCCGGACTGGACGCCGGTGATGGTGCCGTTGGAGTTGACGTTCCACTGCTGGTTGCTCTGCCCGTTGCAGCTGTAGATCTGCACCGCCGCGCCGTTTCCGGAGCCGGCGGCGTCCAGGCAGCGGGCGCCGCCGTAGATGGTCAGTTGCCGGCTCGACGTGGCGGTCCACTGCTGGTTGGTCTGCCCGTGGCAGTCGTAGAGCTGCACCCGGGTGCCGTTGGTCTGCGACGAGTTGGGCACGTCCACGCACCGGCCGGACTGGCTGCCGACGATCCGGCTGGCGCCGCCGGACGGCGGCGGCGTGGTCGGCCCGGAGGTGGGCGTCGCGGTCGGCGAGGTGGTCGGCGAGGTGGTCGGCCCGGGGCCGGCGGCGTTGAGGGCGTTGAGGACCGAGGTGTACGCGGCCTTCTTGTTGCCGCCGCCGTCGAAGAGCAGCGGGCTCTCGTTGGAGCGCCACGAGTCGCTGTCCCGGACGCCCCACACGGTGATGCCGATGCAGCGCGGCACGTTCAGACACGCCTGCGTCAGGCCCTGGTATTGCGAGGTCGACGAGTTGGTGACGTCGACCTCGGTGAGTGCGACGTCGACGCCGAGGGCGGCGAAGCTGGACAGCGTGGTCTGGAAGTTGCTCGGCAGCGAACTGCCGCCGGTGAAGTGGGTC
>NZ_JBITEP010000013.1:0-165411 GCF_044455315.1 Micromonospora sp. NPDC051300
CCAGCACCCCTATCTGATCATGGAACTCTGCGACGGCTCGTACGCGGAACGGATGCGCACCTCGCCGCTCGGCCCGGCGGAGACCCGCGACCTCGGCGTGAAGATCGCCGACGCGCTGGCCCACTCGCACGCCGCAGGAGTGCTGCACCGCGACGTCAAGCCCGCGAACATCCTGCACTCCGAGTTCAACTCGGCGGTGCTCGCCGACTTCGGGCTGGCGGTGCTGGCCGAGGTGCGCGACGCCTCGGTCACGCTTGAGGTGCTCACCCCCGCGTACGCGCCGCCGGAGATGTTCAGCCACAGCCCGCCCAGCCCCGCCGTGGACGTCTACGCGCTCTGCGCCACGCTCTACGCGGTGATGCACGGCCGGCCGCCGCGCTGGCAGTCCGAGCGCAATCCGAGCCTGGTCACCGTGCTGGAGATGTTCCAGCACCCGATCCCCGGCCTGCCCGGGGTGCCCGAGGAACTGATCGACGTGCTGCGTCTGGGCATGTCCAACGACCCGGGCGAGCGTCCCTCCGCGGTGGAACTGCGCGGCATGCTCGCCGCGCTCCCGCTCGACCCGGGCACCCCGGCGGCCCCGTTCGTCGGCACCGGCGGCCCGTACGGCCGCCCCGGTGGGCCGAGCCCGCGGCAGCCGGTCAAGGACGACCACCCGACCGTGCCGGCCCGGAGCCGGCGCTGGCCGAGGCGCTGGTTCCTCGGCGGGGCCGGCGTGCTCGCGCTGGCCGCCTCCGCCGGCGGTGGCGCCTGGCTGGCCGGCGGTTCACCACCGGCGGTCTCGCCGACCGTGCTGGCCACCGGCGTGGCCGGGGCGACGACGCTGCCCGGGTGCGCGTCCGCCGACGTCCGGCTCCCGACCGGCGCGCGCTGCGGGTCCGAGTTGGAGTGCTACGGCCCGGTGCGGCTGCGCCGCGACCGGGCCGAGGCGAGCCGGGTGCCGTGCGACGGGCAGCACACCTGGGAGACGTACGCCGCGGGCGACCTGCCGGCCTCGCTGGCCGGGGCGGCGCACGACGCGGTCACCGCCGACCCGGGCGTCCGCAGGATCTGCAACACCGGCACGTTCCGGCTGGTCAGCGGCGTCAAGAAGGCGACCGGGTGGAACCTGGAGGTGTTGCCGCCGGCCGCGACCGAGGCCGACCGCACCTACCGCTGCCTGGCCGGGCAGGGCGTGAACGCGCTCGCCCGCCCCACCCTCACCGGTCGCTGAGCCCGTTCCCGGCCCGCTGCTGCTGGCGTACCGACCTCGGGTCGAGCGTCTCCAGCGTGTCCGCGTCGACCGGGTGACCGGCCGGGGCGCGCAGGTTCCGCACCGCGCGCGGGTCGATCGCCTGGAGCGTGTCCGCGTCCACCCCGAGGCCCGGGTCGGAGACCGGCCAGCCCTCGGCTCGCGGGGGTTCGGCGCCGCCGGACTGTCGGGCGGAGGTGACGGTCACGCCGGCGATCATGCCGAGCACGACGCAGACCAGGGCCAGCACGACCGACAGGATGCCGGGCGGCCGCCAGACCGCCAGCGTCACCAGCGCGGCAAGCGTCGCCACGGACGCGACGACGGCCTTCGTCCGCGCACTCGACCTCGGGAACGAACTCACCCGACAAGCATGGCTGAGCGCGTCGACCTGTCAACCGCCGGCATGCGACGGCTTCCCGTCACACGCGTGCTCCACTTCGGAGCGCCAAAAGCGTCGATCGAGAAAAATCGTTACATCGCTTGGTCTTTTGCCGTGTTGGTCCGTGTTCGGGGGCCACCTCGGATGGCCGACAATCCCTAAAGTGGCGGGGGTCGAGGTGTCCTCGACGGATCTGTTCCCCACCGGAAGGCAGCCACATGCCCCGAGTAGTCCGGTCCCTCGCCGCAACAGGGATCGCCGGGATCCTCCTCGCCGGATCGGCGGTCGCGCCCGCCGCGGCCGCCACCCCGCAGCCGCCGACCTACGACCGCACCAGCGCGGCCGAGGCGCGCCGGGTGGATCGCGTGCCGACGCCGAAGCTCGACTGGTACGCCTGCTACGACTACGCCGAGTGCGCCACGGTCCGGCTGCCGCTGGACTACGACCAGCCCAAGGGCGCCACCACCGAGGTGGCGCTGCTCCGGGTCAAGGCCCGCGACCAGCAGCACAAGGTCGGCAGCCTGTTCCTCAACCCGGGCGGCCCGGGCGGCTCCGGCACGGACATCGCGCTCGCCGCGCCCTACTTCCTCGGCGACGACCTGCTCGACCGCTTCGACGTCGTCGGCGTCGACCCGCGCGGCGTGGCGGCCAGCGACAACATCAAGTGCTTCCCGTCCGTGAAGGACCAGGCCAAGGCGTACGCCGGGCTGAACGTCGCCTTCCCGTGGACGAAGGCCGAGGAGAAGGCGTACGTCGCCTCGTCCAAGGCGGTCGGCAGGGCGTGCTCGACCACCGGCAAGCCGCTGACCGGCGCGGCGTCCACCGCCGAGGTGGCCCGCGACATGGACGTGCTGCGCCGGGCGGTAGGCGACAAGAAGCTCAGCTACCTGGGCTTCAGCTACGGCACCGCGCTCGGGCAGTACTACGCCAACATGTTCCCGGACCGGTTCCGCGCGCTCGTCGTGGACGGCGTGCTCAACCCGAACGCCTGGGTCGGTCAGGGCAAGGCCCGCGACCAGCTCCAGGAGACCCGGCTGCGCAGCGCCGACGGCGCCTACAAGGCGCTGCACGAGATCCTGGTCCGGTGCGGCAAGGTCGGCGCCGACAAGTGCGAGCTGGCCGCCAAGGGCGACCCGGTCGCCGCCTACGAGACGGTCGCGAAGCGGCTGCGCAAGAAGCCGGTGGTGATCGACGACCCGGACTACGGCTCCTACACCGTCAGCTACGCCGACTTCGTCGGCGCCACGCTCGGCGCGCTCTACGACCCGTACGGCTGGTCGTCGGTCGTGGAGATCACCGTGCAATTGCTGGCCGCCACCGACCCGGCCGCCGGCAAGGCCGCCACCGCCTCGGCCCGCAAGGCGCTCGCCGCCCGCGCCGCCCAGGCCCGGCAGCAGCGGGGCTACGACTTCCCCTACAACAACGGGCTGGAGACGTTCCTGACCGTCGACTGCACCGACGCCTACCACCCGAAGAGCGCGGACGCCTGGCCGGCGCTGTCGGCCAAGGAGGACCAGCGGGCGCCCTACTTCGGGCGGGCCTGGGCCTGGGGCACCTCGCCCTGCGCCCGCAACACCTGGACGGTGCGCGACGAGGACGCCTACACCGGCCCGTTCAACCGCACCACCGCAGCCCCGGTGCTGGTGGTCGGCAACTACTGGGACCCGGCGACCAACTACCAGGGCGCGGTCGGCTCGGCCCGACTGCTGCCGAACAGCCGGCTGCTGAGCAGCGACAGCTGGGGCCACACCGCGTACGGCACCTCGGCGTGCGTGACCGGCAAGGTCGACGCGTACCTGCTCACCGGCAAGCCGCCGGCCAAGGGCACGCGCTGCGTCGGTGACTCCCAGCCGTTCCAGGACGACCCGTCGGCCGAGCGGGCGGACGCGTCCAAGAGCGAGCTGGCCCGTGCCGGCGAGCCGGGCCGGGGCGAGCCGAAGCGGCTGCCGCCGGTGGCCACCCCGCGGCCCGCGGTCGGCACGCTGACCGTCCGCTGACGGACCCCCGGGGTACGGCGGGCGATCGGGCGCCCGCCGCACCCCGGGCCCGCAGCGACACTGCCCATTGTGTGTCGACCGCTACTCTGGGTGCCCCTGTCGACGTGTCCGTGATCGAGGTGCCCGATGCCCGAGGTTCCGCCCCGCCACCGGCTCCGCTCGCTCGCCACCACGCTGGCCGTGGCGGTCACGCTCACCCTGGCCGCCGCCGCGGGCTGCGACAACCGGCGCGAACCCCCGCTGCCGTCGGTCCTCGACAAGCTGCACGAGTCGCACGTCGACGGCCAGGCGAAAATCAAGATCGGGATCTCCGAGACCGAGCCGCTGATGGGCGAGCTGCGCGACGGCGCGCACACCGGCTTCGACGTCGAGATCGCCCGCTACATCGCCGCGTCGCTCGGCTTCCAGGGCGAACAGCGCATCCAGTGGGTGGCGCTGGACACCGAGGACCGCATCCCCGCGCTCCAGGGCGGCACCGTCGACCTGGTCGTGTCCAGCTTCTCGATGACCGAGGAGCGGGAGAAGCTGATCAGCTTCGCCGGGCCGTACTTCGTCACCACCCAGGAGGTGATGGTGCCGAAGCGGCTGCGGGACCGCGTCCGCACCATCGAGGACCTGCGCCGGCCGGAGCTGAAGATCTGCACCAGCGGCGGCTCCACCACCGAGGCGGAGCTGGAGAAGCACCAGGTCCGGGCGTACGTGGTGAAGACCGTCGGGGACTGCGTACGGGGCATCCGGGAGGGGCGCTACGACGCGGTCAGCTCCGACGAGACCATCCTGGCCGGCTTCCTGTCGCAGTACCCGACCGAGTTCGAGATCGTCGACATGCCGTTCGGCACCAGCGAACTGCTCGGCGTCGGCGTGCCGATCGGCGACCCGGCGCTGCGTGACCTGGTCGCGTTCGCCCTGCAGAAGAGCTACCTGGAGGGTCGGGACGGGATCAGCAGCCCCTGGCTGACCGCCTACAACCGCACGCTCGGGCCGTGGCTGAAGGCGGACAAGTCCCAGCCGCAGCCGCTGAACGTGCCGAAGCTCGTCGACTTCGACGACAAGGCGCCCCGGCGATGACCGCCCCGCCCGAGGCCGCCCCGCCCGAAGGCGACGTGCCGGGCGCCGCCCCGCCGCCCCGTCGGACCCCGACCGGTTCCGGGTCGGTCGGCGCGCCGCCCGCCCGACCCGTACCGCCGCCGGCCGACCCGGCCGAACGCCGCGCCCGGGCCACCCAGTCGTTCTGGACCGCGGTGGTCGGCGTGCCGGCGGTCTTCTCGGTGCTCCGGCTCGGCGTCGAGGCGGGCGGCGAGTTGCAGACCACGCTGCTGCTGGTGGCCAACGTCGGCACCGTCAACCTGCTGGCCGGCTTCCTCACCACGGCCGCCGCGCTGCTCTCCACCGCCCTGGTCGCGGTCTTCGCGCTCGGCGCGGTGCTGCGGGTGAGCGTGGAGCGGATGCCGCCCGGCACCCGCCGCCCGCTCTTCGCCCGATGGGTGGACAGCACCCCCGCCTGGTTCGCGGTGGCCAGCTTCCTGCTCGCGCTGGGCACCTGGCCGCTGCTGTACCTGCCGCTGCTGCTCCCGGCGTTCGTGGCCGCCTTCCAGCTCAGCCCGGAACGGCTGCACGAACAGCGGGCACCCCGCCTGCTGCTGCTCGCCGCCGGCTTCGCCGGATACCTCTGGCTGCTCGGGCCCACCCTGCTCGACGCCGTCCGGCAGCGGGAGGCGCTCGCGTTGACGCTCCTGGTCGTACCCCCGGTGCTGGCGCTCTTCGTGACCGGCCCGCTGCCGGCGGCGGTGATCCGGCCGCTCGCCTCGATCACCGAGGCGGCGGTGCTGGCCATGCTGGTCTGGGCCGCGCTACCGGTGATCACCACGCCGGTGCTGCCGCTGACCGTGACCACCGTCGAGTCGTCACCAGGCGTCATGGAGGACGTCCGTGGCCACGTGGTCACCGTGGACGACGTCGACGTGGTGCTCCTCCAGGAGCGCGGCGGCGTGCGTTACCTGCCGGTCGGCCAGGTACGCGCGCAGGTGCTCTGCCCGAGCGAGGACGAACTGCCCCGGCGGCAACTGCGGGTGCGCGACTTCCACGTGGAGGACTCGCTGTTGGAGGGGCTGGGCCGCCGGGTCCGCCCGGTGCACCGGATCGACGCCGCCTGCCGCACGGCCACCTGAGTTCCGGTCGCGGGCGGACCCGACGACTCAGTAGGACTTGTCCTGGCCCAGCACGTGCTGGGCGACGAAGTTGAGGATCATCTCGCGGCTCACCGGGGCGATCCGGCCGGCGCGCACCGCGCCGAGCAGCGTCGCCACGCCGTACTCGGTGGTCATGCCGGCCCCGCCGAGCGCCTGGACGGCGGTGTCCACGGCGAGCGCGGCGGCCTCGCCGGCCGCGTACTTGGCCATGTTGCCGGAGACGCCGGCCTCCAGGTCGCGGCCGGCGTCGTAGAGCGCCGCCGCCTTCTGGATCATCAGGCGGGCCAGCTCCACCTGCACGGCCGCGTGCGCGAGCGGGTGCGCCACGCCCTGGTGGGAGCCGATCGACCGGCCGCCCCAGACCTTGCGGGTGGCGGTGTAGTCGGACGCCTTCTCGATCGCGTACCGGCCGGTGCCGGCGCCCATCGCGGCGACCGTGATCCGCTCCGGGTTGAGGCCGGCGAACAGCGCCGGCAGGCCGGCGTCCAGCGACTCGCCGACAAGCGCGTCGGCGGGCAGCCGGACGTCGTCCAGGTAGAGCAGGAACTGGTTCTCCGGGGAGAGGATCTCCATGTCGAGCTTGGACTTCTCCAGCCCGGGCGCGTCGGTGGGCACGATGAACAACGCGGGCTTGAGCTTCCCCGTGGCGGAGTCTTCGGTCCTGGCGACCACCAGCACGTGGTCGGCCTCGTCCACGCCGGAGATGTAGACCTTGCGGCCGGAGAGCAGCCAGTCGTCGCCGTCGCGGCGGGCCACCGTGCCGAGCCGGTGGAAGTTCGAGCCGGCGTCCGGTTCGGTGATCGCGAAGACGATCTTCTGTGACCCGTCGGCGAGCCCGGGCAGGTGCTTCTTGCGCTGCTCCTCGGTGCCGTGCTTGGTGATCACGGTGGCGGCGATGGCGGGGGAGACGACGAGCAGCAGCAGCGGGCAGCCCGCCGCGGCCAGCTCCTCGCAGACCAGCGCCAGTTCGGTGATGCCGCCGCCCCCGCCGCCGTACTCGGTGGGGATGTTGACGCCGAGGTAGCCGAGTCGTCCGGCCTCGTGCCACAACTCGGTGGTGTGCTCACCGGCCTTGGCCTTGCGGACGAAGTAGTCGTGGCCGTACCTGCGACCCAGCGCGCGCACGGCGTCGCGGAGCTGGTCCTGTTCGGGCGTGAGGTCGAAGTTCACTGCGGGTCCTCCTCGGGGTCGACCACGGCCAGTACCGCGCCCGTCTCCACCTGGCCGCCGGGCGGCACCGGCAGCTCCGCCACCACGCCGTCGGCCGGGGCGAGCACGGGGTGTTCGAGCTTCATCGCTTCCAGCGTCAGCAGCAGGTCACCGGCGGCGACCCGCTGACCGACCTCGACGTGCACCTTGGCCACGGCGCCGGGCAGCGGCGCGAGCAGCGAACCGGCCGCCAGCGCCGCGGCGGGCCGGGGCAGCCGGGGCAGCTCGGTGAGGCTCGCCGCCCCGTCCGGGCCGTCCACGAAGACCGCCGACCCCACCCGGTGTACGCGGAACGCGTGCCGCACCCCGTCGACGTCGAGCACCACCCCGTCCGGCGCGGCGCTCACCAGCTCCACCAGCGCCGCCGGTGCCGGCTCCGGCTCGGTGTTAAGAGGGGCCCCCTGCTCTACCTCAGGCGTTAACAGGGGGACCCTGCTTTCCCACTCGGCGAGCGCACCGGTGCGGGTGAGGCGGTAGCTGATCTCGATGTCGGTGAAGCGGGTGAGCTGGGGGACGGCGGGCACGTTGCGCCAGCCCGACGGCAGGCCGGCGAGCACCGGGGCGGCGGCCCGGCGCGCGGCGGCACCGGCAAGCGCGGCGGCCAGCGCGGCCAGCGGGAGCCGCTCGGGCGGCAGCAGCGGCGCGAAGACCTCGGGATGCCGGTCCAGGAAGCCGGTGTCCACGTCGGCGGCGGCGAACTCCGGGCTGCGCAGCACCCGGACCAGCAGGTCCCGGTTGGTGGCCACGCCGTGCAGCTCGGCCCGGGCCAGCGCGCCGGCCAGGGCGCGGGCCGCCTCGGCGCGGGTGGGCGCCCAGGCGACCAGCTTGGCGAGCATCGAGTCGTAGTGCACGCCCACCGTCGAGCCGTCCACGACGCCCGAGTCGAGACGCAGGCCGGCGCGGGCCAGGTTCCCGAACTCGCGGTCCACCCCGGGGATCGCGAACCGGTGCAGCGTGCCGGTGGCCGGGCGGTAGCCCTCAGCCGGTTCCTCGGCGCAGAGCCGCACCTCGATGGCGTGGCCCTCGGCGGCCGGGGTCGCCGACACCGGTAGCGGTTCGCCCTCGGCCACCAGCAGTTGCAGCCGGACCAGGTCCAGCCCGGTGGTCAGCTCGGTGACCGGGTGCTCCACCTGAAGGCGGGTGTTCATCTCCAGGAAGTGGACCTGCCCGTCCGGCGCCAGCAGGAACTCCACCGTGCCGGCGCCCACGTAGTCCACCGCTCGGCCGGCCGCCACCGCCGCGGAGTGCAGCCGCGTCCGCACGTCGTCGGGGAGCACGCCCGGCGCCTCCTCGACGATCTTCTGGTGCCGGCGCTGGACGGAGCAGTCGCGTACCCCCTGCGCCACCACCGTGCCGTGGGTGTCGCCGAAGATCTGCACCTCGACGTGCCGGCCACGCTCGACGTACCGCTCGATGAAGACGGTGCCGTCGCCGAACGCCGCCGCCGCCTCGCGGCGCGCGCCCGCCACGGCCTCGGCCAGCCCGGCCGCGTCGCGGACCACCCGCATGCCCCGGCCGCCGCCGCCCGCGCTGGCCTTCACCAGCACCGGGAAGCCGGTGACCTGCTCCGGGTCGGTCCAGGTGGGCAGCATCGGCACGCCCGCGTCGGCGAGCAGCGCCTTCGCGGCCATCTTGTCGCCCATCGCGGCGATCGCCTTGGCCGGCGGCCCCACCCAGGTCAGGCCGGCGTCGGTCACCGCGGCGGCGAACTCGGCGTTCTCGGCGAGGAAGCCGTAGCCGGGGTGCACGGCGTCCGCGCCGGACCGGCGGGCCGCATCCAGGATCAGGTCGATGCGCAGGTACGTCTCGGCGGGCGTGTGGCCCGGCAACCGGACCGCCAGGTCGGCCTCGGCCACGAACGGCGCGTCGGCGTCCGCGTCGGAGTGCACGGCGACCGTGGCCACGCCGAGCGCCCGGCAGGTGGCGAAGACCCGACGGGCGATCTCCCCCCGGTTCGCCACCAGAAGCTTCGTGATCATTCGCGCTGAGCCTGCCTTTCGTTCGCGACTGCGGGACTCCGCTTCGCTGCGTTCCTCGCGCTCACAGGTCACATCCGGAAGACGCCGAAACCGTCGGCGCCCCTCACCGGTCCGTTGTGGATCGCCGACAGGCAGAGCCCGAGGACGGTACGGGTGTCCCGGGGGTCGATCACCCCGTCGTCGTAGAGCCGGCCGGAGAGGAACAGCGCCCCGGACTGCGACTCGATCTGCTGCTCGACCATCATCCGCATGGCGGTGTCGGTGTCCTCGTCGTACTCGCGTCCCCGGGCGGCGGCGGCCTGCCGGGCCACGATCGACAGCACCCCTGCCAACTGCGCCGGCCCCATCACCGCCGACTTCGCGTTCGGCCAGGTGAACAGGAACCTCGGCTCGTACGCCCGGCCGCACATGCCGTAGTTGCCGGCGCCGTAGGAGGCGCCCAGGTTGACCGTCAGGTGGGGCACCGTCGAGTTCGACACCGCATTGATCATCAGGGCGCCGTGCTTGATAATGCCGCGCTGCTCGTACTCGGTGCCGACCATGTAGCCGGTGGTGTTCTGCAGGAAGACGAGCGGCGTGTCGGCCGCGTTGGCGAGCTGGATGAACTGCGCAGCCTTCTGGGCCTCCTCGCTGAACAGCACGCCCCGGGCGTTCGCCAGCACGCCCACCGGCCAGCCGTGCAGCTCGCCCCAACCGGTCACCAGCGCGCTGCCGTAGGCGGGCTTGAACTCGTCGAACGCGCTGTCGTCGAGCACCCGGGCCAGCACCTCGCGCGGGTCGAACGGCACCTTCAGGTCGGCGCTGGCGATGCCGAGCAGCTCCTCCGGGTCGTACCGGGGTGGCCGGGGGGACGGGTTGCGCGGCGGCGGGCCGGCCTTGCGCCAGTTGAGCCGGCGGACGCACTGCCGGGCCAGCCGGACCGCGTCCCGCTCGTCCTCGGCGAGGAAGTCGGCCAGACCGGACGTGCCGGCGTGCATCTTCGCGCCGCCCAGCGACTCGTCGTCGGTCACCTCGCCGGTGGCCATCTTCACCAGCGGCGGCCCGGCCAGGTAGACCTGCGACCGCTCCCGGATCATGATGGTGAAGTCCGACATGCCCGGCACGTACGCGCCGCCGGCGGTGGCGTTGCCGAAGACCACGCTCACCGTGGGGATCTTCGCGGCGGAGAGCCGGGTCAGGTCGCGGAACACCCGCCCGCCGGGGATGAAGATCTCGGCCTGGGTGGGCAGGTCGGCGCCGGCCGACTCGACCAGGTTCACCATCGGCAGCCGGTTGGCCAGCGCGATCTCGCCCGCCCGCCGGGTCTTCGCCAGCGACCACGGGTTGATCGCGCCGCCGCGTACCGTCGGGTCGTTCGCCACGACGAGGCACTCCACGCCCTCGACCACGCCGATGCCGGTCACGGTGCTGGCGCCCACCGGGAAGTCCGTGCCGTACGCGGCCACCGGCGACAGCTCCAGGAACGGGCTGTCCGGGTCGAGCAGCAGCTCGATGCGTTCCCGGGGGAGCAGCTTGCCGCGCTTGTGGTGCCGGGTCACGTACTTCTCGCCGCCGCCGGCGCGGGCCTGGTCCAGCGCCGCGTCCAGCTCGGCGAGGCGTTCCAGCAGCGCGTCGCGGTTGGCCTGAAACGCTGGCGCGGACGGATCGACCGTGCTCTGGAGAACCGTGCTCACAGGCCCATACCCTTCGCGATGATCTCGTTCATGATCTCGGTGGTGCCGCCGCCGATGCCGAGGATGCGGGCGTCCCGGTAGTGCCGCTCCACCTCGGCGTCGCGCAGGTAGCCGAAGCCGCCGTGCAGTTGCAGCGCGGCGTCGACCACGACGTCGCAGGCGGCCACCGCCACGTTCTTCGCCATCGCCACCTCGGTCACCACCGGCTGGCCGGCGGCGACCCGCTCGGCCACCTCGTGCACGTACGCCCGGGCCGCCTCGGCACGGGTGTGCATCTCGGCCAGCCGGTGCCGGACGAGCTGCCGGCCGGCGAGCGGACGGCCGAACGTGGACCGGTCCCGGCACCACCGCACGGCCAGGTCCACGCAGCGCTGCGCGGTCGCGTACGCCTGCGTGGCGAGCGAGAGCCGCTCGGCGGCGAACTGCTGCATGACGGCCAGGAAGGCGGTGTCCTCCGGGCCGACCCGGTTCGCCACCGGTACCCGGACGTCGACGAAGGACAGCTCGGCGGTGTCCGAGCAGTGCCAGCCCAGCTTCTCCAGCCGCCGGCCCACGGTGAACCCGGGCGTGCCCCGGTCGACCACCAGCAGGCTCAGCGAGCCCGAGCCGGGGAAGTCGGTGCAGACCGCGGTGGTCACGAAGTCGGCCCGGACGCCACTGGTGATGTACGTCTTCGACCCGTTCACCACGTAGTGGTCGCCGTCGCGTACCGCGCACGTGCGGATGGCGGCCACGTCCGAACCGCCGTCCGGCTCGGTGATCGCGAGCGCGCCGATCATCGTCCCGGCCAGCGTGGGCCGGACGTACGTGTCGATCAGGTGCGCGTCCTGCGCCGCGATGATGTGCGGGAGCGCGATGCCGTGCGTGAACAACGCGGCGACCAGCCCGGACGAGCCGCCCGAGCGGATGATCTCCTCGGTGACGACGATCGAGTCGAGCAGGTCGCCGCCGCTGCCGCCGACCGACTCGCCGAAGCCGATGCCGAGCAGCCCGACCTTGGCGGCGGTCTCGTGCAGCGACCGGGGCACCTCGCCGGCCCGCTCCCAGTCCGACAGGTGCGGCAGCACCTCCCGGGTGACGAAGGCGCGGGTCAGCTCGCGGAGCTGCCGGCGCTCGGGGGTGTCCACGATGGTCACGCCGGCACCTCCTCGGCCGGCAGGTCGACCACGCGGGCGCGCAGCAGCTCGCCGAGCGCCTTGGCCTGCGGGTCGAACCGGGTGGACGCGGCCACGCCCTGCCCCAGCAGACCCCGGATGACGAAGTTGACCGCCCGCAGGTTCGGCAGCTCGTACCGCTCGACGGTCAGCGTGGCGGTCTCCGGCAGCAGCTCGGCCAGCCGTTCCACGGTGAGCCAGCCGCGCAGCCAGGCCCAGGTGGCGTCCGTGCGGGCCCAGACGCCGAGGTTGGCGTCCCCGCCCTTGTCACCCGACCGCGCCCCCACCACCTCACCCAGCGCCCCCCGCCGGGTGCGGCGTAAGGAGGGGCCCCTTGTTAACGCCTGGTGCATAACAGGGGGCCCCTGCAAACCACCTACCCGCGGCGGCGGGATGGGCACGCGCTCGCCGGAGGGGAGCACCGCCGTGTGCGCCACCGCGTCCTGGGGGATCGTGTCGGCGGTGAACACCCCGTACGGCGTGGCGTCGCCGGGCAGTGTGGTCAGCGTGCAGCCCGGATAGGAGGCCAGCGCCAGCTCCACCGCGGCCGCCGAGAACGCCCGCCCGGCCCGTGCCTTGTCGCCGTCGCGCAGGTGTACGTGCAGCAGCGCGCTCGCCGCCTCCGTGTCGGCGGCGTCCGGGTGGTCGGTGCGGGCGAGCGTGAACTCCAGCCCCTCGGTGCCGACCGCCGCCTCGACCTGGCCCCGGACCAGCGCCGCCTTGGCCGGGATGTCCAGCCCGCACAGCACGAACGTCATCGAGTTGCGGAAGCCGCCCAGGTTGTTGACACCCACCTTGAGGGTGTCCGGCGGCGGCGTGCCGCGCACCCCCCGGACGCGTACCCGGTCCGGGCCCTGCTGCTCCAGCCGTACCGTGTCCAGCCGGGTCACCACGTCCGGGCCGAGGTAGTCCGGCCCGCCCACCTCGTAGAGGAGCTGGGCGGTGACCGTCTCCACGGTGACCGCGCCGCCGGTGCCGGGGTGCTTGGTCAGCACCGACGAGCCGTCCGGGTGCAGCTCGGCGATCGGGAAGCCGGGGCGGTGCCCGCCGTCCGGCAGCTCGGTGAAGAAGCTGAAGTTGCCGCCGGTGACCTGCGCCCCGCACTCGATCAGGTGCCCGGCCACGGTCGCCCCGGCCAGCGCGTCGAGGTCGTCCCGGGTCCAGCCGAAGCGGGCGATGGCCGGCCCGACCGCCAGCGACGCGTCGGTGACCCGGCCGGTGACCACCACGTCGGCGCCCGCGTCGAGGCAGGCCGCGATCCCGAACGCGCCCAGGTACGCGTTCGCGGTCAGCGCGTCCGATCGCTGGAGCGCGTCGCCTTCCACGTACCCCACGCGCACGTCCAGGCCGAGCCGCGCGGCGAGCGACCGGACCGCGTCGGCCAGGCCGGCCGGGTTGAGCCCGCCGGCGTTGGTGACAAGCGTGACCCCGCGCTCCAGCGCGGTGCCGAGCACGCCCTCGGCCTGCCGCAGGAACGTCTTGGCGTAGCCCAGCGACTCGTCGCGCATCCGGTCGCGACCGAGAATCAGCATGGTCAGCTCGGCCAGGTAGTCACCGGTGAGCACGTCGAGCTCGCCGCCGTCCAGCATCTCCCGCCAGGCCGCGAAGCGGTCGCCGTAGAAGCCGGACGCGTTGCCGACCCGCAGCACGCTCACGAGGAGACCCCGCGTGCCGGCTCGCGCTTGCCGCCGGGCGGCCCCGCGAACGCCTGGGCCACGTCCAGCCACTCGTCGGCGACCGGCCCGACGGCGACCAGGGCCAGGTCGGCGCGGTGCCGGCGCTGGGTGACGAGCAGGCAGAAGTCGAGCGCCGGCCCGGTGACCCGGTCCGCCGCGTCCGCCGGCCCGAAGGCCCAGATCTCGTCGCCCGCCGGGGCGGTCAGCTCGACCCGGACCGGGTCCGCCGGCATCGCGCGGCCGTGCGCGGCGAAGCCGTGGCCGAGGGTACGGAAGCCGAGGTGGGCGACGTGCCGCAGCCGCGCTGTCGGGGTACGGGTGACGCCGAGCGCGTCGGCGACGTCCTCGCCGTGCGCCCAGGTCTCCATGATCCGGGCGGTGGCCATCGAGGCGGGCGACATCCGCGTCCCGTACCAGGGCAGTTTCTCGCCGGGCGGGGTGGCGGCCAGGGCCGCCGCGAGCGCGGTCCGGCCATCCCGCCAGCGGGCCAGCAGCGCGGGCGGTGCGGCGAGGAAGGACTCGGCGCCGTCGTCGACCAGGCGGGCCGGGTCGGGCGCGGACAGCACCGAGGCGTAGAAGGCGTCGGGGTCGGTGGCGGCGAGCCCGGCCACGTGGTCGGTCCAGGCCAGGTGGGCGATCTGGTGGGCGACGGTCCACCCAGCGGCGGGGGTGGCCCGGGACCAGTCCTCCGGTGGCAGCGAGCTGACCAGCGCGTCGAGCTGGTCGGACTCGGCGGCGAGATCCGCGAGCAGTGCGGTCGGGTCGACCATGGGGCCTCCGCAGGGTGTGCCGGTCAGGGGCGTCGGGTCAGTGCGGCCCGTGTGCGTCGGTGTCGGTGGTCGGGGTGAGCAGCGTGGCGAGCTGGCGTTTCCAGGTGTGCAGCAGGGCGGTGCGGCGGGTCGAGTCGTCGCTGAGCAGGTTGGCCACGCCCAGCCCGCGCAGCAGGTCGAGGGTGGCCTGCACCGCCTCGCGGACGCCGGGGCGGCTCTCGTCCACGCCGAGCAGCTCGACCGTGAGCCGGTGCATCTCCCGGCCCACGGTGGCCTCCAGCGGCACGAGCGCGTCGCGCAGCTCGGCGTCGGTGCGCGCGGCGACCCAGAGTTCGAGGGCGGCGACGAAGAGCGGCCCGGTGAAGGCCGCGGCGAGCAGGTCGACCACCCGGTCCAGTCGGCGCGGGCCGGCCGGCAGCGCGTCCGCCTCGGTGCGCAGCTCGATCGCCCGGCGCTCGGCGAGGTGGGCGACGGCGGCGGTGACCAGGGCGGCCTTGGTCGGGTAGTGGTGCAGTTGGGCGCCCCGGGAGACGCCCGCCCGGGCGGCCACCACGGTGGTCGTGGTGCCGGACCAGCCGTGCTCCACCAGACACTCGACGGTCGCCTCCAGCAGCCGGGCCTGGGTGGCGCGGCTGCGTTCCTGCTGCGGGACGCGGGTCGGTGCGGTGGGCACGGGGACAGCGTGCCGCCCACGAAACAAACAGTCAAGACTGACTTTTTCTACGCCCGTTTATCCGACACCCCCGGCGGCCGGATTCCGCGATACTGTGCTCCGCTCACGGGGAGGGCACGACATGGACGAATTCGTGCTGGTCGGCGGTTCCGGTTTCCTCGGCACCGCGACCGCCCAGGCACTGCTGGCCGCCGGCGCGCGGGTCACCACAGTGGACCGTCACCCGCCCGCCGAGGCGAACACCGCCGCTGGCCTCGCCTGGATCCGCGCGGACCTGCTCACCGACGACCCGCCCGAGCTGCCACCCGGCCTCGTCGTGGTGCTGCTCGGCGCGAGCGAGCCGCGCCCCCGCCGACCCTGGACGCTGCCCGTCGACAACGCCGTCAGCACGGCCCGGCTGCTGCCCCGGCTGGCCGGCCGGCGGGTCGTGCTCACCTCCTCCGTCGAGATCTACGGCGCGGTGGCCGGCCCGCTCCGTGAGGACACGCCCCCCGCGCTGCCGTGGACCGTCGAGGAGATCGACGACTGGTGCGCGCGAGCCCGCGAACTGGCCCGGACACCCTGCCCGCCCTGGCAGGCCGCCCCGCTGGCCCGCGCGATGGCCGACGCCGACCCCACCGGCCGCTGGACGTACGCGATGGCGAAGCTCGCCCAGGAACGGCTCGTCGCCGGCACCGTCGACCCCGACCGGCTGACCGTGCTCCGGCTCGCGAACGTCGTCGGCGCGGGACAGCACCGGGTCGTCACCCGACTGATCCGCCGCGCCCGCCAGGGGCTGCCGCTGCCGGTCACCGCCGACGCCGTCCGCAGCTTCCTGCCCGCCGACGCGCTCGCCCGGGTGCTGCACGACGGCATCGGCCCCGGCGTCTGGAACGTGGGCGGGGAGCCGGTGCCGCTGGCCGACCTCGCCACCTGGATCCGGGACCTGTGCGGCGCGTCGGCGCCGCTGCTGAGCGTGCCCCGCCAGACGCCGGACAGCTCCGGTCGGGTGGTCACCGACCGGCTCGCCGCCGCCGGCCACCGGATCGGTCCGCTCCGCCCGCACCTGGCGGCGCTGGCCGCCGAGGTGGACGACGGGACACCCCTGTTCCGGCCGCCGCTGCCGGTCGTCGTGCCGCCCCCGCCGGCCAACCCCGACCTGGTGGCCGCCCGCCAGCAGGAGGCGCTCGCCAGCGGCGAGGTCAAGCACGGCAACCGGTGGACGCGGGAACTGACCGAGCGGCTGGGCAAGGAACTGGAACTCGACGACGACCACCGGGTGCTGGTCACCGCGTCCGGCACCGCCGCGCTGCGGATCATGGTCGCGGCCACCGTCGGCCCGGCCCGCCCCGGCGACGTCGCGGTGCTGCCGTCGTACACCTTTCCCGCGACCGCGGAGATCCTGGTCCAACTCGGATACGCGCTGCGCTTCGTGGACGTGGACGCCGCGACCTGGACCCTGGACCCGGCGGCCGTGGCCGCCGCGATCGACCGGGGCGGGGTGCGACTGGTGCTCGGCGTGGACACCTTCGGCAACCCGTGCGACTACCCGGCGCTGCGGGCCGTCTGCGAACCCGCCGGAGTGGCGCTGCTGGCCGACTCCGCCGCCGCGCTCGGCAGCCTGCACCAGGGCCGCCCGGTGGCGCAGCAGGCGCTGGCCCACTCGTACTCGATGAGCTTCGCCAAGGTGGTCTCGGCCGGCGGGGCCGGCGGCGCCCTGGTGCTGCCCGCCGACGCCGCCGAGGCGGTGCTCGCCACGCCGGCCGGCTGGACCCGCTCCGAGCTGATGAACGAGCTGCACGCCGTGGTCGCGGTCGACCAGCTCGCGGAGCTGGACACGCTGGTCCGGCACCGGGCCGAGGTCGCCGAGGTCTACGCGGCCGCCGCGCACACGCTGCCGGTGGGCGTCCAGCGGGTCCGACCCGGAGACCGGCACTGCTGGGTGCACTGGGTGGCCCGGATCGCCGACCGGGACCTGGTGGCGGCGGAGCTGGCCGCCCTCGGCGTGCAGACCAAGCCCTACTTCGCGGCGATCCACCGCGGCCCGCTCGGCGGTGGCGAGCGACTGCCGGTGACCGAACGGCTCGACGCCGAGGCGCTGGCCCTGCCGATGTCCTCGGAACTCACCGTGGAACAGGCCGAACGGGTCGTCGCCGCGCTGCGACGCTGCCTGCGCTGAATCGACCCGGCCGGTCAGGCCGGGAGGCGGCCGGTCATAAGCAACTGCTTGCCGGCGTCGGCGAGGACCGGGTCGTCGCCCAGCCGGCGCTCCAGCGCCAGCAGCGCGTCCCGGTCGGCGGTGAGCCGCTCGGTGAGCCCCGCCCGGCCCAGCGGGCCGGCGCTGACCAGCAACCCGGCGCTGCGCACCTCGACCAGCCCGGCGGCGGCGAACGCGGCCTCCAGCCGGGCGCGGTCCAGCAGGTGCAGGTCGGCGGCGTGCCCGTCGGACCGCCAGACGCCCCGACGCCGGGCCAGCCGGTCCGCCGCCTCGTCGCCCCGACCGTCGCCGACCAGCTCCAGCACCAGCCCCACAAGCGAGTCCACCAGGACGGCCAGCACTCCGCCCGGACGCAGCCAGCCGGCCAGGTGCCGGACCGTGGCCTCCGGGTCGGCGGTGTACTGCAGCGAACCCATGGCCAGCACCGCGCCCGCCGTGGCGGGCAACGTCACCTCGGTCATCGAGCCCGCCACCAGCGTGAAGCCGGGACCGGGCGGGCGGCGGCGCAGCTCGGCGACCATCCCCGGCGCCTGCTCCACGCCGGTCACCGGATGGCCCAGGTCGAGCAGCCGCCGGGCCCAGCGACCCACGCCGCAGCCGGCGTCCACCACCGGCCCGTCCGGCGGCAGCAGCGCCCGCACCCGCTCCCACGCCAGGTCGTCGTACGCCCGCCGGTGCGGCACCGCGAAGTGCTCCTCGTAGCCGGGGGCCAGCGCGTCGTACAGCGGCTGGCTCGGGCGCATCGGCTCAGACAAGGCTGCGCCGCCCCCGCCGCCACTGCCGGTCGGCCAGGTAGGTGCCCGGTCGCCAGCGCAGGTTGAGGCTGTAGTTGCTGCCGCAGCCCACGCACTCCTTGCGGAACAGCTTCGCGTGCTCGGCGCGGTATTCCGGAGCGTCCACGATCTCGGCGATCGGACGTTCCCGGACCGAGGCGGTCGGATCGTGCGCCCAGCAACCGCCGATCTCCCCACGGGAGTGCACCATCAGCTTGAGCTGCGACTCGGCGCAGGGCAGGTCGCGCTGCACCAGGTCGTCGAAGTGCCCGCGCAGGTAGCGCAGCTCCGAGTAGCGCGGCAGCCACCGCCGGTCCGCGCGGGCCATCGCCTCCAGCTCGGCCAGCGCCGCGTCGAGCCGGTCGCCGGCCACGTCGGTCTGCCCGGTCACCGCCTCGGTGCGGAACAGGAACGTCCGGTCGGTGACCAGGTTGAGATAGAGCGTCACGTCCAACTCCTGGGCCAGCGCCGCGATGCCGGGCAGGCTGTCCACGTTGTCCCGCATGACGGTGAAGTTCATCCGCACCTTCAGGCCGAGCCGGTCGCGCTCCGCGATCAGGTTCCGCAGGTGCCGGGTCGTCGTCTCGAACGCGCCGAGCCGGCCCCGGATCCGGTCGTGCACCAACGCCGTCGGGCCGTCGACGGACACGTTGAAGCTGCGTACGCCGGCGGCGAGCACCTCGGTCAAAACGGGCGGGGTGAGCCGGATGCCGTTGGTGTTCAGATGCAGGTGGCGCACCCCCACCTCGGTGGCGTACGCCATCAGCGCCGGCGCGTCCGGCCGGATCAGCGGCTCACCGCCGGTGAAGTTCACCTTGTGGATGCGCAGCGCGACGAGTTGGCGCAGCACGTCCCGCCACTCCTCGGTGGACAGCTCGCCCCTGGTGTTGGTGGTCCAGCAGCCGCAGCTCGTGCAGCGCAGGTTGCAGTTGTCGGTCAGGAACAGCTCCGCGACGAGCGGGCGCACGTGCAGGCGCGGCGCGATCCGCTCCTTGACCGCGAGCCGGCCGAAGAACCAGGCCAGCCGGGCGGTGTCGGTCACGCTCACGGTCGCCTCCGGGTGGTGTCGGGCTCGTTCACGGGCGTCTCCGGGCGACGACAAAGAGGTTGGCCGCGTGGAACAGCCGGCCGTCGAGGTGGATGCCGCGCTCCAGCAGGCGGCGCACCGGGCCGCCGGTCAGCAGCGCCGGGATCTGCAACCAGCGCCAGAACAGGTTGGCGCCGGTCACCGTGGTCGGCGTGAAGCCGGCCGCGTGCAGCAGTCGGAGCAGGTCGGCGGTGCGGTAGTTGGTGTGCCGGTCCCGGCCGACCGACATGTCGCCGCGCAGGTCGTCGGAGAGGTCGGCGAACCGGCTGTGCCACACCTGCGAGCCGAACCGCCACGAGTAGACCCGGCGGTGCAGCCGGGGGAAGTCGAACTTGGCGTTGTCGGGGTCGAGGAAGGTGAACACGTGCCGGCGCGGCACGGTGAGCACCAGCAGCCCGCCGGGAGCGAGCACCCGGTGCGTCTCGGCGAGCACCGCCGCCTCGTCGGGCACGTGCTCCAGCACGTCGAGCAGGCTGACCGAGTCGAAGCGGCCGTCGGCGAAGGGCAGCGGCGCGCCCACGCGGAGCCGGTGCAGTGGCAGGTCCGGGTGGCGGGCGGCCAGCCCGGCCAGGTAGCCCGGGTGCGGGTCGGCGCCCTCGCAGGTCACCGTGCCGTGCTCGTGCAGCGCGGCGAGGAACTCCCCGGGACCGCAGCCCAGGTCGAGGTGCCGGCCGGTGCGCCCGGCCAGCGTCGTCCAGGCGAACGCGTAGCGACGCAGCGGGTGGGTGGCGAAGGGCGGGGCGCCGGTCGCCTCGCCGACGCCGCCCGTCGGACCGGCGGGGCGTTCCTGCGCACGGCCCGTCGGACCGGCGGGACGCTCGTCGGCGTGGCTCATCGGACCAGCCGGGCGCAGAGCGCGTCCAGCGTGTCGGCCAGCCGCGCACCGTCGACCGCCCTCGGCAACTGTCGCTCGGCGACCAGCCGCCGCTGCCGCTCGGGGTGCGCGTCCACCACGGCCGGCAGGTCGGCCACCTCCCAGACCGCGACCACCCGGCCGGAGCGTTCCTCCTCGCGCAGGTAGGCGACCTGGTGGTCGTTGCCCATCTCGCCCCGCGCGGCCTCCCGGGCCACCGCGACCGGCACCCGGCCGAGCCGCTGCACCAGCCGAACCGTGTTGCCCGCGTGGGTGATCACCACGTCGGCCGCCGCGAGCCGCTCCCGCAGGTCGTCCAGGGGCAGGAACGCGGCGTACGGGCAGGGCGGCGTCACGGTCGAGGTGCCGGTCTGGACGAACACCTCGTGCGCGGCGCAGAGCGGCGCGACGGCCTCGACCAGGCGGTCGAACGGCCACGGCCCCATGCCGACGGTGACCAGGACGCGGGCCATGGTCAGTAGAGCTCCCCGATGAGCACCGCGCGGGGCCGGGACGCCAGCAGTGCGGGCCGCTGGACCAGCACGGCGGCGGCGAGCCGGGAGCAGAGTCGGGCGGCGGCCCCGGCCGGCCCGGTCATGTTGAACGTCTCCAGCCAGAGCGACGGCACTCCGAGCAGGCGAGCGGCGAGAAAGACGCCGACGGCCACCCCGGTGCCGGCGGACACCACCACGTCGGGTCGCTCCCGGCGCAGCAGTCGCAGCGCCCGCCAGGTCGCCGGCAGCACCCGGAGCCGGGTGCGGGTGGACAGCTCGGGCTGCCAGTGCACCCGCTGACCGGCCAGCGCGACCTCGGTGTCGGGGGCGTGGACCGCCACCCAGACCGGGTCGTGCCGTTCCCACCAGGGGCGCAGGGCGAGCAGGTCCAGCAGGACACCGCCGCTGCTGGAGACGAGGAGAATCCGGTACCGCCGGCCCATCACGTCACGCTATCGCAGAGTCGCGGCTCAGGGCGTCCCCGTCCAGGTTGGACGGCGGGAACGGTCAGCGACCGTCCCGGGGGCCGAAGACAGTGAGCGCGTCCAGTCCGGCGGACCTGGTCGGACAAGATCGGCTCGGACGGAACCGGCCCGGACCGCGCGAGGCGGGCCGGGCCGGAACGAGGCGGGGCCGGGAGCGCCGGCCGGAGGTGCGTCAGACGCGCGCGCGGCGGGCCAGGCGCTCCGGGTCGAGGATGATGATGCTCTTGCCGTCCAGCCGCAGCCAGCCACGGGAGGCGAAGTCGGCGAGCGCCTTGTTGACCGTCTCCCGGGAGGCGCCGACGAGCTGGGCGATCTCCTCCTGGGTGAGGTCGTGGGTCACCCGCAGCACGCCGCCGTCACGGGTGCCGAACCGGCCGGCCATCTGGAGCAGGTTCTTGGCGACCCGGCCGGGCACGTCCGTGAAGATCAGGTCGGCGAGCGAGTCGTTCGTCCGGCGCAGCCTGCGGGCCAGCACCCGGAGCAACTGCTCGGCGATCTCGGGCCGGTTGTTGAGCCACGGCCGCAGGGCCTGCTTGCGCAGCCGGACCAGCCGGGTGTCGGTGACCGCGGTGGCGGTCGCCGTCCGCGGGCCGGGGTCGAACAGCGACAACTCGCCGACCATGTCCGACGGGCCCATCACGGCGATCAGGTTCTGCCGGCCGTCCGCAGCGCGGCGACCGACCTTGATCTTGCCGGACAGGAGGATGTAGAGACTGTCGCCGGGCTCACCCTCGTTGAAGACGACCTCGCCCTTGCGGACGTCGATCGTCTCCATCTCCTTGGCGAGCGCCTCGGCCGCCTCCGGGTCGACACCCTGGAAGATCCCGCTGCGGGCCAGTACCTCGTCCATCGCGCACCTCCGCCTGCGCGTGCCGTCCGTCGGCCCGGGTCCGCCGTCCGCTGATCCCTCGCGCGCCGCCAGTCTAGGCGCACATGAGCAGGAATCGGAGGTGCACCCCTGGATCCCCGCCCTCCGGGCCGGGCCGGCACCACCCGTTCCCACCTGTGATCGTAGGGTGACCGGCGTGCTGAGTGAGCCGACCCTGACCAGCCGGGCCGAGTCCGGGCGGGACGTCCCGCTGCTGTGCTGGCGGGCGCCGGCGCCGCTGCTGGCGGTCGGGTCCGCCCCGCTGGGTGGGGGGATCGGCGTCCGCCGGTGGGTGCTGAACGCGACAGTGCCGATGTCGTACGACCGGGACGATCCCGCCGCCCACCTGGCCGAACTGGCCCGCGGCCTCGACCTGGACGGGCCCGGGGTCGGGCTGCTGACCGGCGTGGACGTGACCGAGGTGGTGCGCCGGACCGACGGCGGCGTGCGGGTCTGGGCGACCGTCGGGCTGGGCACCCCCGTGTGGGCCGCCGCGCCCGCGCCCGCGACGCCCGCCCAGCGGGTCGGCACGGTCAACATCGTCGTGCACGTGCCCGTCCGGCTCGGCGACGCGGCGCTTGTCAACGCGGTGGCCACCGCGACCGAGGCGAAGGCGCAGGCGATCTGGGAGCTGGGGCTGCCGGCCACCGGCACGGCCACCGACGCGGTCACCGTGCTCTGCCCGGCCGACGGCGAGCCGGCCCCCTACGGCGGTCCCCGCTCGACCTGGGGCGCCCCGCTGGCCCGTGCCGTGCACGCCGCCGTCCGGGCCGGCGGCGCGGGCCCGGTCGTGCCCTGGTCCGACCGGCAGGCCGGCTGACATGCCCTCGTCCGACCGGCGGTCCGTCGAGCCCCGCCGAGAACCGCCGGTCCGGGTGTTCCGGCCATTCGGTCCTCGTCGTGGCGTTCCCGGCACGGTAGCGTCGCCGACGATGTACGCTCCCGCCCGCTCTGCGTCCCGTTCCCGCCGCGCCGTCGGCCCGCACCCCGTCGGCCCCGGCCGGCGCGGCCTGCCCGGCTCGCGCCTCGCCACGCTCGTCGCGCTCCTCGCCGTGCTCCTCGCCGCCGGTTGCTCGGACTCCGGCGGCGGCGACGACCCGATCTGGCAGACCGGGCAGGGCGGGGGTTCGACCGGCTCGGCCGGGCCCGACACGGCCGACCAGCCGGCGGCGCCCGGCGGTGCGACCGAGGCGTCGATCTCGCTCACCGCGACCGGCGACGTGATCATGGGCAACGCGCCGAACCGACTGCCCCCCAACGGCGGCAAGGGCTTCTTCGACGACGTGAAGTCCGCGCTCAAGGGCGATCTGGTGATGGGCAACCTGGAGGAGCCGCTCACCGACGACACCGGCGCCGGCAAGTGCGGCCCGAACCCGCAGAACTGCTACCAGTTCCGGGCCCCGCCGGGCTACGCGGCGCACCTGCGCTCGGCCGGGTTCCAGTTGCTCAACCAGGCCAACAACCACGGCAACGACTACGGGCAGCAGGGCTACGAGAACACCCAGTCGGCGCTGGAGGCGCACGGCCTCAAGCACACCGGCGCGCCGGGCGAGATCACCGTGGTCGACGTCAAGGGCGTCAAGGTGGCGGTGGTCGGCTTCTCGTCGTACCCGTGGTCCAACAGCCTGATCGACCTCGACGCCGCCAAGCAGGTCGTCGAGATGGCCAAGGGGATGGCCAAGCTGGTGGTGGTGCAGGTGCACATGGGCGCCGAGGGCGCCGACCGGACGCGGGTGAAGCCGGGCACCGAGACGTACGTCGGCGAGAACCGGGGCGACCCGATGCGCTTCGCCCGTACCGTGATCGACGCCGGCGCCGACCTGGTGGTCGGGCACGGCCCGCACGTGCTGCGCGGCATGGAGTTCTACCAGGGCCGGCTGATCGCCTACAGCCTGGGCAACTTCGCCGGCGGCGGGAAGTCGCTGAACAGCTCCGGCCGGCTCGGCTGGGGCGGCGTGCTCAAGGTGTCGCTCACCGCCGAGGGGCGTTTCGTCGGCGGCACGTTCACCTCGACCGCGATGAACGGCGTCGGCCGGCCCGCCGTGGACCGGCAGGACCGGGGCCTCGGGCTGGTCCGCGAGGTGACCCGGGCGGACTTCCCGGACACCGGCGCGAAGATCGACGCGTCCGGGAAGATCAGCGCCCCGGCGGGTGGCTGAGCGCACGCCGCCCGCGTCGACCCACCGGAGCGTCGGCCCCGCGACGTAGGCTGGCCGTCGTGACCACGCGCTCCCCCGAGACCGACCTCGGCCGTACGCGTCGGGCCCGCCGCATCGGGCGGGTGCTGACCGAGACCCACCCCGACGCGCACTGTGAACTCGACCACTCCAGCGCGTTGGAGCTGGCGGTCGCCACGATCCTGTCCGCCCAGTGCACCGACAAGAAGGTCAACGAGGTCACGCCGAAGCTCTTCGCCCGCTACCGCAGCGCCGCCGACTACGCCGGGGCGGACCGGGGCGAGATGGAGGAGCTGATCCGGCCCACCGGGTTCTACCGCAACAAGACCAGCTCGCTGATCAACCTGGGCCGGGCGCTCTGCGAGCGCTACGACGGCGAGGTGCCCGGCAAACTGGCCGACCTGGTCACCCTGCCGGGGATCGGGCGTAAGACCGCCAACGTCATCCTCGGCAACGCGTTCGACGTCCCGGGCATCACCGTCGACACCCACTTCCAGCGGCTGGTGCAGCGCTGGCAGCTCACCGCCGAGACCGACCCGGTCAAGATCGAGCACGCGATCGGCGCGCTCTACCCGAAGCGCGACTGGACGATGCTGTCGCACCGGATCATCTTCCACGGCCGCCGGGTCTGCCACGCCCGCAAGCCGGCCTGCGGCGCGTGCACGCTGGCGACGCTCTGCCCCGCCTACGGCACCGGGCCGACCGAGCCGGCCGCGGCGGCGAAGCTGCTGAAGGGGCCCCGTGCGCGGGACCTCGCGGCGGCCGTCGGCCTCGACCCCGAACTGGTGCCGCAGCAGGCGGCCGCGGCGGACGCGCCGTGAACCGCCGGCTCGCCCTCCTGCTGGTCCCGCTGCTGCTCGCCGGGGCGGGCTGCACCGCCACGGCCGAGGAGCCGGCCGGCCCGGCGCCGGCCACCCGGGCGGAACGCCCGTCCCCGTTCGCCGACTGCGCCCCGCTGACCGTCGCGCCGGCCTCGGCCGCGCCGTCGCCGGCCGGCAAGCCCGGTGACCCGCTGCCCGACCTGGCGCTCAACTGCTTCACCGGCGGCGCGCCGGTGAAGCTGCGCGATGTCAAGGGCCCCGCCGTGATCAACGTGTGGGCCTCGTGGTGCCCGCCGTGCCGCAAGGAGCTGCCCGCCTTCCAGCGGCTCAGCGAGCGGGCCGACGGCAGGTTCCAGGTCATCGGCGTGAACAGCCGGGACAGCCGAGGCGGCGCGCAGTCCATCGGCGAGGACTACGGCGTCGCGTTCCCGATGCTCGTCGACCAGGGCGACGCGTTCGAGCGCGCGCTCGAACGCAGCGCCTTCCCGCTGACCGTCCTGGTCGGCGCGGACGGCCGGATCCGGCACGTCGAGGCCACCGGCGCGCTGGACGACGCCCGCCTCGCGACGCTGGTGCGGACCCACCTCGGGGTGCGGGTGTGACCGGACAGCCCCCGGCCTGGTTCGACCCGCTGCTGGGCCGGCTCGGCACCGCGCGGGCGGAGGACTTCACCCGGCTCACCACGCCGGAGACCGGCGGCCGGGAGAGCGCCGTGCTGGTGCTGCTCGGCGAGGAGCCCGGCGCCGGGCCGGACGTGCTCGTCCTGCAACGCGCCGCGACCCTGCGCAACCACGCCGGCCAGCCGGCCTTCCCCGGCGGCGCCGCCGACCCGGAGGACGCCGACGCCCGGGCCACCGCGCTGCGCGAGGCGAACGAGGAGGTCGGCCTCGACCCGTCGAGCGTCACCGTGCTGGCCGAGCTGCCCCGGCTGTGGATCCCGGTCAGCGACTTCGTGGTCACCCCGGTGCTCGCCTGGTGGCACGACCCGCACCCGGTGCACCCGCGCGAGCCGGCCGAGGTCGCGCACGTAGCCCGGCTGCCGGTCGCCGAGCTGGTCGACCCGGACAACCGCATGCGGGTCCGCCACTCCAGCGGCTGGATCGGCCCGGCGTTCTCGGTGCGCGGCATGCTGGTCTGGGGCTTCACCGCCGGGGTGATCGACAGGTTGCTGGAGCTGGGCGGATGGGCCCGGCCCTGGCCACGCTCGCGGGTGGTGGAGCTGCCGCCCGTCGTCGCACCCGCGCCGTCGGCCGGCACCGACGCCGCCGACGAGAGTCCGGTGCGCTGATCACCCGCACGCATCCTCAGGTCACGTTCAGCGAGCGCTGAGCCGCCCGCGGGCCCGGTGCCCGTACCCTTGGGGCGTGTCCGCCGTGGATCTCGTTCTGCTCCTGCTCATGCTCGTGTTCGCGATCAGCGGATACCGTCAGGGCTTCGTCATCGGTGCCCTGTCGTTCTCCGGGTTCTTCCTGGGCGCGTTGCTCGGCCTCCAGATCGGCCCGCTGATCGCCCGGCAGTTCGCGGCCAGCGGCACCCGGGTGCTGGTCTCCCTGGTGGCGATCTTCGGGCTCGCCGTGCTGGGTCAGGCGCTGGCCGGCTGGCTCGGTTCCAACCTGCGCGCGGCCATCACCGGCCCGGCCGGCAAGAAGGTCGACGACGTCGGCGGCGCGTTCATCTCGGTCATCGCGGTCATGCTGGTGGCCTGGCTGGTGGCGGTGCCGCTGGGCTCCTCCTCGGTGCCCTGGCTGGCCGCATCGGTCAAGGACAGCGCGCTGCTCACCGTGGTGGACCGGGTGCTGCCCGACCGGGCCCAGGACCTCTCCACCGCGCTGCGGGACACCGTTGACACCAACGGCTTCCCGGACGTGTTCAACGGGCTGGGCAGCACCAACGCGCGGCAGGTCTCGCCGCCCGACCCGGCGCTGGCGAACTCCCAGGTGGTGCAGAACAGCAAGCGGTCCGTGGTGAAGGTGCTCGGCTCCGCGCCGAGCTGCTCCCGCCGGATCGAGGGCTCCGGCTTCGTCTACGCCGACGACCGGGTGATGACCAACGCGCACGTGGTGGCCGGCACCCGCTCGGTGGCGGTGGAACTGCGCGGCGAGCGCTACGACGGTGAGGTGGTGGTCTACGACCCGGACCGGGACCTGGCCGTGCTCTACGTGCCGGGGCTGCCCGGCCCGTCGCTGCGCTTCGCCGCCGGGGCGGCCGCCAGCGGCGCCGACGCGATCGTCCTCGGCTTCCCCCTCGACGGCCCGTACGACGCCCGGCCGGCCCGGGTCCGCGACGTCGACCGGATCACCGGGCCGGACATCTACTCGTCAGGTGACGTGACGCGGGAGATCTACACGATCCGCGCGCTGGTGCGCAGCGGCAACTCCGGCGGCCCGCTGGTCTCCTCGAACGGCCTGGTGCTCGGGGTGATCTTCGCGGCGGCGGCGGACGACCCGAACACCGGCTTCGCGGTGACCGCCGCCGAGGCGCGGTCGGTGGCGCTGGCCGGCGCGGAGCGTACCCGGGGCGTCGCCACCGGCGACTGCACCTGACAAGCGGTTCTGAACCGGCCGCCCGGCGCGGCGGTCAGCCGCCCGCCGGAGCCCCGGCCGGCGCGACGTCGTCGCCCGGCCGGATCGACGACAGTTTCGCGCGGCCCCAGGTGAGCGTCTTGTCGAGCACCGCCCGCGCCATGATCGCCACGCACGTGCCGCCGTTGAGGAACGAGGCCACCACGTCGCTCGGGTGGTGCATGCCCCGGTACATGCGGGTGAGCGCCACCCCGACCGGCACCAGCACCAGCAGCGTCCACCAGGCGGCCTTGGCCGGGGTGCTGCGCGCCCGCAGCGCCAGGAGCAGCGCCAGGCCGACGTAGAGCGCGGTCGCCGCCGAGGTGTGCCCGGAGGGGAAGCTGGAGGTCGGCGGGGACGCGTCCATGTGCTCCACCGCCGGCCGCTGCCTGTCGATCACCATGGTGGTGAAGAAGAAGACGAGCGCCTGGGCGGTGACCGCCGCGCAGAGGAAGATCGGCTCCCGCCAGCGGTGCAGCACCAGCCGCAGCACCAGCGCGGCCAGCACCGTCACCACGACGATCATCTGAGTGCTGGCCAGCGTGCTGAAGACCAGCGACACGTCGTTCCACCCCGGCGACCGGTCGCCCGCGAACTCGCGGTTCACCCCGTCCTCGACGGTGAACGGCCAGGTGTGCGTCAGCACCCGGGTGACCAGGAGACCCAACCCCACCATGACGGCGAAGAGCAGGGACACCGGCAGCAGGACGCGCCGGGCGATCTGGACCGCGACATCGGACATGAGCCGCCCATTACCCCGCCGCGCGCGCCGCTACGCTCCCCGGCTCTCCGGCCCCGGATCGGCCAGTTCCGGCTCGACCCCCTCGCGCAGCGGCCGGGTCGGACGGTGACCGACGCCGATCCGCCAGGTGGCGAAACCGGCCGCGGTGGCCGCGACCACGGCCACCCCCAGCACCCAGCCGCCCACCACGTCGCTGGTCCAGTGCACGCCGAGCGCGATCCGGCTGAGCCCGGTCACCACCGTGAGCAGCACCGCCGCGGCCCACAACGCGACCCGCCCGGCCGGGCTGTGCCGGGCGAACGGCAGGAAGACCAGCAGCAGCACCCCGGCGGCCAGCGCCGCGTTCAACGCGTGCCCGGACGGGAACGAGTAGCCGGCCGCCCGGGCCACCGGCTCCAGCAGGTCCGGCCGGTTCCGGCCGACAAGCAGCTTGAGCAACGCGCCGAGCAGCCCGCCGACCACCATCGTGGTGACCACCCAGACGGCCAACCGGGGCGCCCGCCGCCACAGCAGCCAGACCACCACGACCGCGGCGGCCACCCGCAGCGGGCCGGGCCCGAAGACGTGCGTCCACACGGTCATCGCCCGGACCCACGCCGGATGCGCCAGCGCGTAGCCGTGGAACGCGTCGGTGACCGACGCGTCCAGCCGGAGCAACGGCGGCCACGCGCCCAGCACCAGCAGGGCGAGCAGGGCGAACGGCACCAGCACCAGGATCGCCGCGGCGGCGGCCAGGGTGAGCCGCAGACCCAGCGACTGGTCGGGGTCCAGGCGGCGGCTCCGCCAGGACCGGTCGCGGGTGGCCGTCGGACCGGTGTTGTTCATGCGCCGTTCACTACCCCGAGTACGCCCCGGTCAGACCGCTCAGCGGCGGACCCGCCGGAACCGGCGCACCATCAGCGCGGCGCCGGTGAGCAGGGCGACGAACAGTGCCACGCCGACCCAGAGCCGCTCCGGCGCGGAGACCTCGGCCTGGCCCGCCGGGCGGGCCGACCAGCCGGTCTGCTTCGGGCCACCGAACGGGTCGCCGCCCTGCCCCGCCGCCGCGGCCCGGGTGCCCGGATCCGCCCCGGGGGCCGGCCCGAAGCCCACCACGCCGGGGGAGGCGTTGTCGTCCAACGGGTTCCGCCCCACCGGTGCCACGTCGGCGGTGAGCGCGGCCACCGGGTCCACCATGCCGTAGCCGAACCGGTCGTCCCGGCCGGTCGGGCCGAGGTCCCGGGCGGTGCTGACCAGGCGGTTGACCACGTCACCGGCGGTCATCTGCGGATAGCGGGCGCGGACCAGGGCGGCCGTCGCGGCGACCAGCGGCGCGGCGAAGCTGGTGCCCTGCACCCGCCAGTAGCCGCCCCGGGACCGGGCGCCGTAGAGGGCGGTGGCCGGCGCGCTGAGGACCGTCTCGTGGCCGGTGATCGAACCGGACCAGAGGTTCTCGCTGTTCCGGTCCAGGCCGGTGACCGCCAGCACGCCCGGCTCGCGGGCCGGATACCAGACCTTGGTGGTGGTCGAGGTGGCCAGGTTGCCGGTGCAGGCGACCACCACCACGTCCCGGGCGAACGCGTAGTCGAGCGCCGCGGCCAGGGCCGGGCTGTCGCCGCTGCCGCCGAGCGACAGGTTGATCACCCGGGCGCCGTGGTCGACCGCCCAGCGCACCGCCTTCGCGATGACCAGGGCGTCGTCGTACCGGTTCTCGGCGTCGAGCACCCGGATCGGCAGGATCTTGGCGTCCGGCGCCAGGCCCACCACACCCCGGTCGTCGTCGTCGCGCCCGGCGATCAGGCCGGCCACCGTGGTGCCGTGCCCGACCGGGTCCGGCTCGGTCCGGCCGGCGTCCGGGTCGACCAGGTCGAGGCCGGGCAACACCTGGCCGGCCAGGTCGGGGTGCGACCCGTCCACCCCGGAGTCGATCACCGCGACCACCACGCCGCGCCCGGTGGAGGTCCGCCAGGCGGTCTTCGCCCGCAGCTCCGCCAACTGCCACTGTTCGTCCCGGACCTGGTCGGTGCGGAGCGCGGCGACCGGGGCGGCCGGCGCGGCGTGCGCCGGCGGGGCCAGCGGGGCGGCGGTGACCGCCAGCGCCGCCGCGGCGGCGAGCAGCGCCCGCCCGGCGAGACGCCGCGACGGCGCGTCGGGACATCCCTGCCGATCCCTGGTCACATTCCCCAGCCATTCCGTCGCTTCCGACACACGCTGCTCGGAGATTACCGGTTGTCCCCGCCGTCACGGGGCAACTCCGCGCTCCCGGTCACCCGGGCGGAAGATGAGCCAACTGGACCAGACGTACGCCCTCACGGCGGGTGACCAGACGGGCCCGGCCCGGCGGCAGCGGCCCGGCCTTCACCTGACCGACGAGCGGCCCCTCCTCCGGCCCGCCCGACATCACCAGCCCCGCCGTGGACAACTCCCGCAACCGCTGGATGATCGGCTCGTACGCGGTCCGGCCCGCGCCCCCGGAACGCCGCGCCAGCACCAGGTGCAGACCCACGTCCCGGGCGTGCGGAAGGTGCTCCTCCAACGCGCGCAGCGGGTTCGTCGGCCCGCCCGCCACCAGGTCGTAGTCGTCCACCAGGACGAACAGCTCCGGCCCGGTCCACCACGAGCGGGTGCGCAACTCGGCCGGGGTCACCTCCGGGCCGGGCTGCCGACCCTGCAGGTAGCCGGCCGCCGACTCGATCAGCTCGGTGGCGTGCGGCGCGGCCGTGCCGTAGCCGATCAGGTGCGGCGTCTCGATCGTGCCCATCAGGCTGCGCCGGTAGTCGACCAGGATCACCCGGGCCTGCTCCGGGGTGAACCGGGCGACGATCGAGGTGGCCAGCGCGCGCAGGAACGACGACTTGCCGCACTCGGCGTCGCCGAAGACCACGAAGTTCGGCTCGGTGGCGAAGTCCAGCACCACCGGGGACAGGTCCGCCTCGGCCACCCCCACCGGGAACGCCAGCCCGGTGGTCGCGTTCCGGTCCAGCTCGGCGTAGGGCAGCACCGGCGGGAGGAGCCGCACCCGGGGCGCCACCGGCCCGGTCCACCCGCCGGCCACGGCCTTGACCAGGTCGCCGGTCTCGCCGCCGGCGGCCAGCCGGGAGTGCGCGGTGAGGAAGTGCAGCCCACCGGCGGTGATGCCGCGTCCCGGCCGCTCCTCCGGCACGGTCGCCGCCAGCGCGCGCTTGACCACCACCGAGTCGGACGGGTCACCGAGACGCAGCTCCAGCCGGGAGCCGAACAGGTCGCGGATCGCCGGCCGGAAGTCCGACCAGCGCAGCGCGCTCGCCACCACGTGCACCCCGTACGCCAGCCCACGGGTGGCCAGCTCGGTGACAAGCGGTTCCAGGTCCTCGTACTCGCCGCGCAGCGTGTTCCAACCGTCGACGACCAGGAACACGTCCCCGAACGGGTCGGCCCCGGCCGCGCCACCCGCCGGGGCCGCGGCCCGCCGGCGACGCCACGCCGCCATCGACTCCACCCCGGACTCGGTGAACCGCCGCTCCCGCTCGGCGAGCAGGCCGGCGACCTCGCCCACGGTGCGGCGGACCGCGGTCCCGTCGGTCCGCCCGCTCACGCCGCCGACGTGCGGCAGGTCGCGCAGCGCGCCGAGCGTCCCGCCGCCGAAGTCGAGACAGTAGACCTGCACCTCGGCCGGCGTGTGGGTGAGCGCCAGCGCGCAGATCAGCGCGCGCAGCAGCCCGGACCGGCCGCTGCGGGTGGTGCCGACCACCGCGACGTGCCCGGCCGCGCCGTCCAGGGCCAGCCACAGCAGGTCCCGCCGCTGCTCGAACGGCTTGTCCACCACGGCCACCGGCACCTGCAACGCGCCGTGCAGCTCGGGATTGGCCACGGTGAGCCCCCGGACCGGGTCGGCGCCGACCGGGCCGAGCAGCTCGTCGAGCGTGGGGGAGGCGTCCAGCGGGGGCAGCCACACCTGGTGCGCCGGCGGGCCCTGCCCGGCGAGCCGGTCGACCATCTTCTCGAGCAGCGTCTCGCCGCTCTCCTCCTCGGCCCCCAGGGCGGCCGGCGTGGTCGGCCGGGGCACCGGGGACAGGTGGGTGGAGAACGCGAGCACCCGCGCCGCGCCGCCGCCGGCGGCGCCCGCTCCGCCGGTGCGGCGACGCACCGCCCCGGAGACGTACGCGGCTTTGAACCGCACGAGCGGGTCGGTGCCGGAGCGCAGGTAGCCGTGCCCCGGACTGCGGGGCAGCTCGTGCGCGTCCGGCACGCCGAGCACCGTCCGGGACTCCAGCGCCGAGAACGTGCGCAACCCGATCCGGTACGACAGGTGGGTGTCCAGCCCGCGCAGCCGCCCCTCCTCCAGCCGCTGGCTGGCCAGCAGCAGGTGCACCCCGAGCGACCGGCCGAGCCGGCCGATCTGCACGAAGAGGTCGATGAAGTCGGGCTTGGCGGAGAGCAGCTCGGAGAACTCGTCGCAGATCAGCAGCAGCGACGGCAGCGGGGCGAGCGGGCTGCCGGCCGCGCGGGCCCGCTCGTAGTCGCGGACGCTCGCGAAGTTGCCGGCCCGGCGCAGCAGCTCCTGCCGGCGCATCAGCTCGCCGTTGATCGCGTCGACCATACGGTCGACAAGCGGCAGCGCGTCGGCCAGGTTGGTGATCACGGCGGCGGTGTGCGGCAACCGCTCGAACGGCGCGAAGGTGGCGCCGCCCTTGAAGTCGACGAGCACGAAGTTGAGCTGCTCGGAGCTGTGCGTGGCGGCCAGCCCGAGGACCAGCGTGCGGAGCAGCTCCGACTTGCCCGAGCCGGTGGCGCCGATCAGCAGCCCGTGCGGGCCCATGCCGTCCAGCGCCGACTCCTTCAGGTCGAGGTCGATCGCCCCGCCGTCGGCGCCCACCCCGATCGGCACCCGCAGCCGGTCCCGGGCGGCGCGCGGCGCCCAGCCCTGCTCGGCGGTGAAACGCTCCGGGTCGCCGAGACCGAGCAGTTCCGGCAGGCCCGGCTCGGCGCCGGGTGGCGCGTCCGGGCCGCGTACCGTGCCGGCCAGCCGCAGCGGCGCGAGCCGCCGGGCGACCGCCTCCGCGTCCGCCGGCGCGAGTGCGTCGGCGGCGCCCACCTCGGCGTGCCCCTCCGCCGAGTGCGAGTGCAACCGGCCGTCGACCAGGTCGAGCAGCAGGGCGTACCGGTCGAGCAGCCGGGGCGGCGGGGTGTCCAGGTCGAGCACGGTGACCGCGTCGATGCCGCCGTCGCCGGCCAGGTCGGTCGCCCCGGTCAGGTCGCCGCCGTCGAGCACCACGACCACGTGCGGCCCGTCGGTCGCCGGGCCGTGCGGGCTGAACCGGGACCGGCTGCCGAGCACGTCGCCGAGGAGGTGTTCCAGATCGGCGGCGGAGCTGGTGACCAGGCGCACCGGGCCGAGCGCGTCGGTGCGGGCCGGATGGTGGGCGTGCGGCAGCCACTTCACCCACTCCCACCGGTCCCGGCGTTCCGGGCCGGCGCAGACCGCGACCAGCAGCTCGTCGGGGGCGTGGAAGACGGCGAGCTGGGTGAGCACCGCCCGGGCCAGCGCCTGCGCGGCCGGCGAGCCGGAGCCGCGCACCTCGCCGGCCGGGCCGCGCACGAAGACCCGGGCGAAGCTGCGCAGCGACAGCGCCACCGGCAGGTCCGGCACCACCGAGTACGCGTCGAGGAAGCGCCGCAGCGCCCCGGCGGTCATCGGCTCCAGCTCCTCCAGCGGCCTGGTGACCGGCGGGACCAGCGGGGTGGCCAGCGTCTGCGGCCCGACGC
The DNA here is from genome assembly GCF_044455315.1 of Micromonospora sp. NPDC051300. Taxonomy (NCBI): domain Bacteria; kingdom Bacillati; phylum Actinomycetota; class Actinomycetes; order Micromonosporales; family Micromonosporaceae; genus Micromonospora; species Micromonospora sp. NPDC051300. The sequence goes on from NZ_JBITEP010000013.1 coordinate 33,716, forward strand.
CGACCCGGACCACGGCGAAGTCCGGGTCGCCGGGGCGGCGCTCCCACACCCGGTGGCTGTCGACGGTGGACCAGAGCCGCCCCGGCTCCGGGTGCCGGTAGGACAGGCCGGCCCGCTGGGCGCCGGCGGTCTCCCGGACCCGGCGGCGCAGGGTGGCCAGGTGCCGCAGGTACTCCCGGCGGGCGGCCATCAGCTCCGACTTCTTCGGCCCGGCGTTGCCCCAGGTGGTCACCAGCATCGCCAGCGAGGAGAGTCCGAACATCCCGCCCACCACGTACGAGTAGGCGCCGCCGCCCCGGCCGAACATCATCGCCATCGCCACCGTGCCGCCGAGCATCGGCAGCACCAGCAGCGCCTGCTGCCAGCGCCCACCGGTCGCCGCGGGGATCTCCGGCGGCGCCTCGACGGGCAGCTCGCCGACCGGGATCTCCGGGGCCGGTCGGCGTGGCGGCCGCTTGATGACGACAGTGGACACACAGCCTCCCATGGCTCTCGGTAACCCGAGCCTGGCTCATAGTAGGTAAAGTCCTCTCGTCCGTCAGCCCACCGATCCGGCTCGATGATGGAGATACGTCGATGACAAGCGGGCTCGCCCGGGTCACGATCAGCGCGCCCCGCCGCCGCGTCGACGTGGCCCTGCCGGAGCAGGTTCCCCTGGCCGAGCTGCTGCCGGAGGTGCTGCGGCACGCCGGGGAGGGGCTCGCCGACGACGGCGAACGGCACGGCGGGTGGGTGCTGCGCCGCACCGACGGCGCGGTGCTGGCCACCGCCCAGGCGCTGCTGCCGCAGGGCGTCCGCGACGGCGAGGTGCTGCACCTCGTGCCGGCCCGCGCCGAGTGGCCCGAGCTGGAGTACGACGACGTGGTCGAGGCGATCGTCGACGGTGCCCGCCGCCGGGGCGCCGCCTGGTCGGCCGGGGCCACCCGGGTCGCCGCGCTGGCCGGCGCCGCCGTGCCGCTCGGAGTCGGGCTGGTCGCCGTGCTGGCCGCCGGTCCCGGGGGAGACGGCTGGCCGGTCGCCGCCGCGGTCGCGCTGATCCTGGTGCTCGCCGCCGGCGCGGCCTCCCGCGCCTACTCCGACGGCCCGGCCGGCGTCACCCTCGGCGGATATGCGCTGCCCTGGGCGGCGGCGGCCGGCGCGCTCGCGGTCGGCTCCGGCGATCCGGTCGGCCCGGTCCCCGGCCTGCGCTGGGTCGGCGCGCCCGAGCTGCTCGTCGGCTCGGTGGGGCTGCTGCTGGCGGCGGTGCTCGCCCTGCTCGGCGTGGCGCACCGGTCCCGGGTCCCGGTGGCCGGCGTGACGGTCGGCGTGGCCGGCGCGGCGGTCGCCCTCGGGGCGTTGCCGCTCGGCCCGGCCGGCGCGGCGGCGGTGCTGCTCGCCGTGCTGGTCTTCGCGCTCGGCGGGCTGCCGCTGCTGGCCATCCGGGTCGGCAAGCTACCCCTGCCGCCGCTCACCCTGCCCACCCCGGCCGGCACCCGTGACCTGCCCGACCGGGGGCGGGTGCACGCGGCGGTGGCCCGGGCCGAGGAGGCGCTGACCGGGATGCTGCTCGGGCACGCGGTGCTGGCGGTGGGCGCCGCCGCGGTGCTGGTGGCCACCGGCGGGACGGCCGGGCGGCTGCTGGTCGCGGTCGGTTGCGCGGTGCTGCTGCTGCGCTCCCGGCTCTTCGTGGCGGTCCGGCACCGGGTGCCCGCCGTCACCGCCGGGCTGGCCGGCTACCTGCTGCTCGGCGCGGTGCTCGCGGAGCGGGCAGGGCCGGGCGGCCGGCTCGCGCTGACCGCCGGCGGGCTGGCCCTGGCCCTGGTGGCGGTCACCGCCGGCGCCACGTACGCCCGCCGGGCGGTCTCGCCGTACCTGGGCCGGCTGGCCGACCTGACCGACACCGCGCTGGTGGTCGCGGTGGTGCCGGTGGCCTGCGCGGTGCTCGACCTCTACGACCGGGCCCGTGGCCTGCTGGCCTGAACACGACGAAGCCCGGGTCGACCGTGCGACCCGGGCCCCGAGAAGTCTCGCCGTCAGTGCAGCGTCTCGCCGCGCTCCGCGGCCTCCTTGGCCCGGCGGTACGAGTTGACGATCTCCGCCTCGGCCTCGACCCGACCCACCCAGGTGGCGCCCTCGACCGACTTGCCCGGCTCCAGGTCCTTGTAGACCTCGAAGAAGTGCTGGATCTCCAGGCGGTCGAACTCGCCCAGGTGGTGGATGTCGCGCAGGTGCTCCTGGCGCGGGTCCTCGTAGGGCACGCAGAGGACCTTGTCGTCGCCGCCCTTCTCGTCGGTCATCCGGAACATGCCGATGGTGCGGCAGCGGATCAGGCAACCCGGGAAGGTCGGCTCGGGCACCAGCACCAGCGCGTCCAGCGGGTCGCCGTCCTCGCCCAGGGTGCCCTCGATGAAGCCGTAGTCGGCGGGGTACTGGGTGGAGGTGAAGAGGGTGCGGTCCAGCCGGATCCGGCCGGTCGCGTGGTCCACCTCGTACTTGTTGCGGTGACCCTTGGGGATCTCAACCGTGACGTCGAAATCCATCTTCCACGCTCCCTCGTTTGCCCACGCTGGCTAACGGAAACCACCGGCTCGCCGCCCGCCCGGGGAGGAACGCCCCCCGTCGGCTCCGGCCGCCGCATAGTGTTCGGACCGAAGTAGTGTCACCCAAGGCGATTTCGAGCGGGGGAGGAGGGGGCCGTGGGGAGGGAAGATTCACACTACCGCCCCGAGGGGGTTGACGGCCGGCGGTCCGCCGGATCCGGTTCCGGGCCCGCCGGCGCCACCGGGCGGGTGTCCGTCCCCGGCGCCAACGTCACCCACCGTGGCGCCCCCGCCACCGGGTCGGCCCGTGTCGGCCGCCCCGACGACCGGGCGCACCCGGGCGCCTGGCCGGCCCCGATCCCGGTGAGCCCGCCCGTCCCGCCGGTCGGGACGGCCCCGCCGCCGCCCGCCGCGCCGCCCGCCGGCCCGCGCCGCCGGGGCCGGCTGATCGCGGTGCTCGCCACGGTGCTGGTGCTGGTCCTCGCCACGGCCGGGCTGGCCGTGCTCCGACCCGGCCCGGTCGCCGGCTGGCTGGGCAGCGAGGCCACCCCGTCCGGCGCGACCGCCGCGCCGCCCGAGCCCGACCCGCAGGCGGTGCTCGCCGGCCCGGACGCCAACGCGCCGCTGCCCAGCGGCGCCGGCATCCGCGCCGCCCTGGATCCGCTGGTGCGCGCCGCCGTCCTCGGCGACCGGGTGAACGTGTCGGTGGCGGACGTGACCACCGGCCAGGCGCTCTACGGCAGCGGACCGGACACGCCCACCGTGCCCGCCTCGGTGACCAAGCTGGCCACCGCCGTGGCGGTGCTCTCCGCGCGCGGTCCGGCCCACCGGATCCCCACCCGCGCGGTGGCCGGCGCCAACCCGGGCGAGGTGGTCCTGGTCGGCGGCGGCGACCCCACCCTGGCGGTGGACCGCAAGAACGCCTTCTACCCGGGCGCGGCCCGGCTGGACGACCTCGCCGCCCAGGTGCGCACCGCGCTCGGCGGCACCGCGCCGACGAAGGTGATCGTGGACTCGTCGCTGTTCAGCGGCCCGGTCTTCGAGCCCGGCTGGGACGCGGACATCCCCACCGGCGGGTTCGGCGCGGCGATCACCGCGTTGATGACCGACGGCGCCCGCAAGGACCCGGCGCGGGCCCGGCGCACCGCCGAGGAGACCAACCACGCCGCGGACCGGGTCCCCGATCCCGACCTGACCGCCGGCCGGCAGTTCGCGAAGTTGCTCGGGCTCGCCGGGAGCGCCGCGCAGGTGACGCGGGGGACCGCGCCGGCCGCCGGTGCGGCCGGCCAGCCCGGCGCCGAGCTGGGCAAGGTCGAGTCGCTGCCGGTGATCCGGCAGGTCGACATCATGATCAGCGACAGCGACAACGTGATCGCCGAGGCGATGGCCCGTCAGGTCGCGTTGGCCAAGGGCAAGCCCGGCTCCTTCGCCGGCGGCGCGGCGGCCACCGACGAGGTGCTCGGCGGGCTGGGGCTGCCGGCCGGCGAGATCAGCCTGGCCGACGGCAGCGGCCTGTCCCGCACCAACCGGATCAGCCCGTCCCTGCTCACCGACCTGATCACGCTCGCCGGGAACGGGAGCCACCCGGAGCTGGCCGCGATCTTCGGCGGCCTGCCGGTCGGCGGCTGGTCCGGCACGCTGGACGAGCGCTACCGGGCGGACGCCACCCGGACCGGCGCGGGCGTGGTGCGCGCCAAGACCGGCACGCTGAGCGGGGTGAACGCCATCGCCGGGACGGTGACCACCGCCGACGGCCGGCTGCTCACGTTCGCCGTGCTCACCGACCGGACGCAGGGCTCGCTCGACGAGACCCGGCAGGCGCTCGACCGGATCACGTCCGCGCTGGCCGGCTGCGGCTGTCGCTGACCGACGGACGTCGATCGGCCGCCGCGAGCCCGGGTGGGGGTGTCGCGGCGCGGGTACGGTGGGTTCATGGCGCAGTTCGTGGACTGGGATCTGGCCGCCGCCACCGCGGGGGCGCTGAGCAAGTCGGGCCCTCGGGTGTCGTACTCCGAGGCCACCGACGTGGTCGGCGACCTGCGCCGGCTGACCGAGGAGGCGGCCGGTCACGTGGCCGACTACACCGGCCTGCGGGCCCAGGTGGCCCACCCGCCGGTACGGGTGGTCGACCGCCGGGACTGGGCGGCGGCCAACATCGCCGGCCTGCGCGAGGTGGTCACCCCGCTTGTCGAGCGCCTCTCCGGCGACAAGCGCCCGGGCGCGTTCACCGAGGCGGTCGGCTCCCGGCTCACCGGGGTGCAGGCCGGCACCGTGCTGGCCTACCTGTCCGGCCGGGTGCTCGGCCAGTACGAGGTCTTCGCCGGCGACCCCGGCCAGTTGCTGCTGGTGGCCCCGAACATCGTCGAGGTGGAGCGGAAGCTCGGCGCCGACCCGCGCGACTTCCGGTTGTGGGTCTGCCTGCACGAGGTGACCCACCGCACCCAGTTCACCGCCGTGCCGTGGATGCGCGCCTACTTCCTCGGTGAGGTGCAGGCGTTCGTGGACGCCTCGCAGGGTGGCGAGCACGTGCTGGAGCGCCTGCGCCGTGGCGTGGCCACGCTCTCCGACGCGGTCAAGGACCCGGACAGCCGCGCCAGCGTGCTCGACATCGTGCAGACCCCGGCGCAGCGCGCCGTGCTGGACCGGTTGACCGCGCTGATGACGCTGCTGGAGGGGCACGCCGAGTTCGTGATGGACGGCGTCGGCCCGACGGTCATCCCCAGCGTCGAGTCGATCCGGGCGGCGTTCAACCGCCGCCGGGAGTCCGGCAACCCGCTGGAGAAGGCGATCCGGCGGCTGCTCGGCGTCGAGGTCAAGATGCGCCAGTACGCCGAGGGGCGCAAGTTCGTGCACGGCGTGGTGGAGCGGGTCGGCATGGTCGGCTTCAACAAGATCTTCTCTTCGCCGCTGACGCTGCCCCGGCTCGACGAGCTGGGTGACCCGGAGGCCTGGGTGTCCCGGGTGCACGGGCCGGCCGGTGCCACCCCGACCGCCGGCTGAACCGGCCGCGCCGCCCGGCCGGGTGCCGCCCACCCCGTCGCCGGCGCCGGCCGTCGCCGCCGTGCGCCTCGCGGTACGCCGGCTGCTGACCGGGCTGCCCGGTGCCGGCCCGGTGCTGGTGGCCTGCTCCGGCGGCCCGGACTCGCTGGCCCTGGCCGCGGCCACCGCGTTCGTGGCGCCCCGGCTCGGCCGCCCGGCCGGCCTGCTGACCGTCGACCACGCCCTGCAACCGGGCTCGACCGAGCGGGCCGACGCGGTCGCCGGCTGGGCCCGTACCGCCGGGTTCGACCTGGTCGAGGTGCTTCCGGTGCGGGTGGCCGGCCGGCCCGGCGGCCCGGAGGCGGCTGCCCGCACCGCCCGCTACGAGGCGCTGGTCGCGGCCGCGAAGCGCTGCGACGCGGCCGGGGTGCTGCTCGGGCACACCCGGGACGACCAGGCGGAGACCGTGCTGCTCGCGCTGGCGCGGGGCGCCGGGCCGCGTGGGCTGTCCGGGATGCCGGAGCGGCGGGAGCTGTACGGGGTGCCGCTGCTGCGTCCGCTGCTCGACGTGGCGCGGTCCGACACCGCTGCGGCCTGCGCCGCGCTCGGCCTGACCGCGTGGGCCGACCCGCACAACACCGACCCGGCGTACGCGCGGGCCCGGGTGCGGGCCGAGGCGTTGCCGGCGCTCGTCGACGCGCTCGGGCCGGCGGTGGTGGCGAACCTGGCCCGGACCGCCCGCCTGCTCGCGGCCGACGCCGCCGCGTTGGACGCGCTGGCCGCCGCTGCGCTGGACGACGTCCGGGCGGCCGGCGGCGGGCTCTCGGTGGACGGGCTGGCCGCGTTGCCGGCGGCGGTCCGCACCCGGGTGCTGCACGCCTGGGCGCGGGAGCTGGGCGCGCCGCCGGCCGACCTGTCCCACCGGCACGTGGCGGCGCTGGACGCCCTGGTCACCGACTGGCGCGGGCAGGGCCCCGCGCACCTGCCCGGCGGCCTGCCGGTGCGCCGCGATTCAAGCCGCCTGGTGCAAGGAGGGGGCCCCGCTTAACGCCTCCGGTATAGGCGGGGGCCCCGCTTGACGAGGCAGCGCGGGCCGGTCAGGCGTCGACGCGCTCGCGGAAGGTGGTCCGGTATGCCTGCGGCGTGGTGCCGACCCGGCGGGTGAAGTGGTGCCGCAGCGCGGCCGCGTCGCCGAAGCCGGCCCGGCCGGCGACGCTCTCCACGGTGAGCGCGGTGTCCTCCAGCAACCGGCGGGCCAGCAGCACCCGCTGGTTGGTGAGCCAGTCGTGCGGCGTGGTGCCGGTCTCGGCGCGGAACCGGCGGGCGAAGGTGCGCGGGGCCATCTGAGCCCGGGCGGCCAGCTCGTCCACGGTCACGGCGCGGTCCAGGTGGCCCATCAGCCACTCCAGCACCGGTTCGAGGGTGGGCGCCTCCGGCGCCTTCGGGATGGGCGCCTCGACGTACTGGGCCTGGCCGCCGTCGCGGTGCGGCGGGACGACCATCCGCCGGGCCAGCCGGGTGGCCACGGCCGAGCCGTGCTCCTGGCGGACCAGATGCAGGCAGGCGTCGATCCCGGCGGCGGTGCCGGCGCTGGTGAGCAGCCGGCCGTCCTGCACGTAGAGCGAGTTGCACCGGACCCGGGCGGTGGGGAACTGCTCCTGGAGCTCGTCCACGTGCCGCCAGTGCGTGGTGCAGTCGCGGCCGTCGAGCAGGCCGGCCCGGCCCAGCACGAACGCGCCGGAGCAGACGCTGAGCAGCCACGCGCCCCGCTCGGCGGCGCGCCGTAGCGCGGCGAGGACGGGCTCCGGCACGGCGGTGTCGCCCGAGTGCGCCGGCACCGCCACCAGGTCGGCGTCGTCGACCGGGGCGAGGTCGGCGGTGGGGGTGAGCAGAAAGCCGGAGCGGCTGCGCACCGGCCCGCCGTCGGCGGTGCAGACGTCGAACCGGTAGCCCGGGAAGCCGTCGACGGTGCGGTCGGTGCCGAACACCTCGGCGAGCACGCCGAGTTCGAACGCGGCGACCTCGTCGAGGGCGATGACGGCGACCGAGCGGAGCATGTGACGAGGGTAACCCGACAGGTGGCAGAAAATCGATGCCCAATGGCATGTCTGCCACTGTCCGCACCAGACGGCGGGCCGCAGACTTGGTGGTGTCCGGTGCGCACCGGCGGCGAAATCAGCCTCAACCATCTGAAAGCGAGCGCCGCCGTGACCGTTCTGCTGCTCCTGCTCTTTCTGTTCCTCCTCGTCGGGGCCAGCGCCCTCGGGCTCACCGCCGACACCCGCGACTCGGCCGACTGGAAGCCGACCGACGACGGGCGGCGCTGGCGCTCCCGCACCTGCTGAGGTGATTTGTTCTGTTCGCGCCGAATATCCCCGGCGGGACCGCGCCAAAAGGGGCGGCCCCGCCGACGGAGGCCATCCGGCGTACGGCAGGCTAGGAGCATGGCTGACGGCTCCTGGTACGACGCCGACATCGACCACGTGATCATCTCCGAGGCGCAGATCCGCGAGAAGACGGCGGAGCTGGCCAAGCAGGTCTCGGCGGACTACGCGCACGTCGAGGACGGTCTCCTGCTCGTCTGCGTGCTCAAGGGCGCGGTCATGTTCATGGCCGACTTCGCCCGCGCGCTGGGCCGCCAGGGCCCGCCCGCCGAGCTGGAGTTCATGGCCGTCTCGTCGTACGGCCAGGGCACCACCTCCTCCGGCGTGGTGCGCATCCTCAAGGACCTGGACCGCGACATCGCCGGCCGGCACGTGGTGGTGGTCGAGGACATCGTCGACTCCGGCCTCACCCTCTCCTGGCTGCTGCGCTACCTGGAGTCGCGCTCCGCGGCCAGCGTCGAGGTGGTCGCCCTGTTCCGCAAGCCGGACGCGGTGAAGGTCGAGGTGCCGGTGAAGTACGTCGGCTTCGACATCCCGACCGAGTTCGTCGTGGGCTACGGCCTCGACTTCGGCGAGCGCTACCGCGAGGTGCCGTACGTCGGGGTGCTGAAGCCCGAGGTCTACGCGCGCGCCTGAACCGCCGTCCGGGTCGCTCGTCAGCGGACGTTCAGCGGGCTCTCAGTCTTTCGGTCTACGGTAGGGGCCGGTGACGTGGAGGCACCCTCCACGCCCGACCTTCCGGGCCGCAAGACCGTGCGGCGTGGGCGGGTCGGGTGCGGAGCTCCCCGCCACGCCGGCTCAAACCCTGGTTCGCCCTACGCGTAAGTGCCGGGCTCACAAGCTCACACCTCGCTCGCATCGAGTCATCAATGTGCGCGACTGCGGGGCTCGCAAGCTCACTCCTCGCGCGCACGGTGTACCGTCGAATGACCGTGGTGCGGCAGTTCGCGCGCCCCGGGGGTCGGGCCGGCCCGCACGGCGGCTCCGGCCGCCGCCCGAGGCGGCGACACCATTCAGACGGTCAGGACGTCGATCAGGAGGATGCGGGCGTCTCGGCGCCCGACGACAGCATGGAACGTACGCGTTTCTTCCGCCGACCGGTGGTCTGGATCATCCTGGTCATCCTCGGCGCCGTTGTGCTCAGTCAACTGTTCACCGCTGGTCCGAGCTACCACCGGGTGGACACATCCGTTGCGCTCGACCAGCTCAATAAGGGTGGCATCGACAAGGTCGTCTTCCAGGACAAGGAGCAGACGCTCCAGCTCGACCTGAAGGACAAGGCCAAGTTCGGCGACACCACCACCGACAAGATCGAGGCGCAGTTCCCCTACGAGGTCGGCGGCCAGGTCTGGAACCAGGTCCGCGAGGCCGAGGCGGCGGACCGGATCACCGGTGCGGTCGACACCAAGGTGTCGTCGGACAGCATCTGGGTCAGCCTGCTGGTCAACCTCCTCCCCATCGCGCTGCTCGTGCTCCTGCTGCTGTTCTTCATGTCGCAGATGCAGGGCGGCGGCTCGCGGGTGCTCAACTTCGGCAAGTCCAAGGCGAAGATGATCACCAAGGACACCCCGAAGACCACCTTCGCGGACGTGGCCGGGGCGGAAGAGGCAGTCGAGGAACTGCACGAGATCAAGGACTTCCTGCAGAACCCGGCGAAATACCAGGCCCTGGGCGCCAAGATCCCGAAGGGCGTGCTGCTCTTCGGCCCGCCCGGCACCGGTAAGACGCTGCTGGCCCGGGCCGTGGCCGGCGAGGCCGGGGTGCCGTTCTACTCCATCTCCGGCTCCGACTTCGTCGAGATGTTCGTCGGTGTCGGCGCCAGCCGGGTCCGCGACCTCTTCGAGCAGGCCAAGTCGAACGCCCCGGCGATCGTCTTCGTCGACGAGATCGACGCGGTCGGCCGGCACCGCGGCGCCGGCATGGGCGGCGGCCACGACGAGCGGGAGCAGACCCTCAACCAGCTCCTGGTCGAGATGGACGGCTTCGACACCAAGGGCGGCGTCATCCTGATCGCCGCCACCAACCGGCCGGACATCCTCGACCCGGCGCTGCTGCGCCCGGGCCGGTTCGACAGGCAGATCCCGGTCGACGCCCCCGACATGGAGGGCCGCAAGGCCATCCTCCGGGTGCACGCCAAGGGCAAGCCGTTCACGCCCGACGTCGACCTCGACGCGGTCGCCCGGCGTACCCCGGGCTTCTCCGGCGCCGACCTGGCCAACGTGATCAACGAGTCCGCGCTGCTCACCGCGCGCAAGGAGCAGCGGGCGATCTCCAACGACTCGCTCGAGGAGTCGATCGACCGGGTGATCGCCGGTCCGCAGCGCCGGACCCGGGTGATGAGCGACCAGGAAAAGAAGATCACCGCGTACCACGAGGGTGGACACGCGCTGGTCGCCTGGGCGCTGCCGCACGCCGCGCCGGTGCACAAGGTGACCATCCTGTCCCGTGGCCGGTCGCTGGGTCACACGCTGGTCCTCCCCACCGAGGACAAGTACACCCAGACCCGGGCCGAGATGATCGACACCCTGGCGTACGCGCTGGGCGGCCGGGCGGCCGAGGAACTCGTGTTCCACGAGCCGACCACCGGCGCCGGCAACGACATCGAGAAGGCCACCCAACTGGCCCGCGCGATGATCACCCAGTACGGCATGAGCTCCAAGCTCGGTGCGATCAAGTACGGCACCAGCGGCGACGAGCCGTTCCTCGGCCGCAACATGGGCCACGAGCGGGACTACTCCGACTCGGTGGCCGCCGAGATCGACAGCGAGATGCGCGCGCTGATCGAGCTGGCCCACGACGAGGCCTGGGAGATCCTGGTGGAATACCGGGACGTGCTGGACAACATGGTCCTCGAGCTGATGGAGAAGGAGACCCTCTCCACCGCCGACATGGCCCGGATCGCCGCCCGGGTGGTCAAGCGCCCGCCGATGGCGCCCTACCACGGCTTCGGCAAGCGCCAGCCCTCCACCGAGCCGCCGGTGCTCACCCCGGCCGAGAAGGACGCGCTGCAGAAGCAGGCCACGGCCGACGGCATCTCGGTCGGCGGATCCAGCAACAACTCGGACGGTACGCACTGAGCACCGACCCGACGGCCGGCTCCCCCCACCGGGAGCCGGCCGTTTCCGCTACCGAGCCCGACGGCGACGACGCGCTCGACTACGTCGCCGCGCGCCTGATCAGCGGCAAGCTGACCGGCGGCCCGGTCGAGGACAGTGTCGACCTGCCCCGGATCGAGAAAGCCGTCCGGGAGATCCTCATCGCGGTAGGCGAGGACCCCGACCGGGACGGCCTCCAGCAGACCCCCGCCCGGGTCGCCCGCGCCTACGCCGAACTCTTCGCCGGCCTCCGCGTCGACCCGGCGCAGGTGCTCCGCACCACCTTCGAGGCCAACCACGAAGAGCTGGTGCTGGTCCGGGACATCGACGTGATGAGCCTCTGCGAGCACCACCTGCTGCCGTTCAGGGGCAGCGCGCACATCGGCTACATCCCCGGCCCGGACGGCCGGATCACCGGCCTGTCCAAGCTGGCCCGGCTGGTCGAGGTGTTCGCCCGCCGGCCGCAGGTGCAGGAACGGCTCACCTCGCAGATCGCCGACCTGCTGATGTCCAGCCTCGCCCCGCGCGGGGTCATCGTGGTGCTCGAGTGCGAGCACATGTGCATGGCCATGCGCGGCATCCAGAAGTCCGGCGCCAAGACCATCACCTCGGCCGTCCGGGGCGGCCTGCAGAACGACGCCAAGTCGCGGGCCGAGGCGATGGCCCTGATCATGCACCGCTGACCCGACGGCTCCCCGGCCGCGCGCTCCCCACCCGAGGAGGCGCGGCCGTCGCCGTTCCCGGCGGCGACGATCAGTCGGGCAGCATGGCCAGCAGCAGGCCGGCGGCGGTGAGCACCGCCGGGACCAGGCAGACCAGCGCACCGAACCGGGGCGTCCGGTCCACCCGGTCGGTCGGGCGCGGACGGAAGACCCGCCCCACCGCCAACCAGCCCAGCATGAACGCGACAGCCGGCAGCGGCAGCCCCACCAGCAGCGCCAGCACGGTCACCGGACCCGGGCCGGCCACCGCGTAGAGCACGAGTTGCAGCAGCGGCACCACAAGCGCCACCGGCCCGTACACCAGCAGGTTGCGCGGGCGGGACGGCAAGCGGGCCAGCCGGGGCAGGCCGCGCGCGGACAGGGTGTCGTCGGCCGCGTCCGCCCAGCCGCCGGCCACACGCAGCGTTGCCAGCACCGCCGACGGCCCACCCGCCATCGACCGGGCCGCCTCGGTCACCTCAGGCGGCGTCGGGACCAGGGAGATCGCCGGCACCCCCGCCTCACGAAGCCGGGACTGCTGGGACGCCAGCCGCTCGCGTACCCCGGTCAGCTCCTCGCGGGCCGCCGCCACCGACCGGGCCTGCTCCCCGGCGGCGGTCGCCGCCGACCGGCGTACGCCGTCGAGCTGCCGCGTGGCCGCCACGTATTCCGCCCAGGCCGACCCGGCGGGGTCCACCGCCACCGTAGGGTCACCGGCCCGCGGCCCCGGCACCAGCGTCGGAGTCTCGCTCATCAGGCCGCCTCCCCGGCGCCGAACGGCACGAAGACCGTGCCCTGCTCCTCCGGGCCGTCCCAGAGCACCGCGCGACCGGGGCGCGGCTCCCACCACACCGGACGGTCGAACAGCCGCTCCAGCCGGCCACCGGGCACGTCGGTGACCGCCACGGCGGTGAGCTTGTCCACCTCGCCCTCCGGGCCGAGCAGCCCGGCCAACGGGCCCGGCGTGCGCCACCAGCCGAGCAGGTGCCGGCCGGTCGGCGGCCCCTCCAACAGCAGCGACCGCAGGAGCTCCGGGGGCAGCTCGGTGGCGTCCGGCACGTCCGACCCGAACACCACCAGGTAGCCCGGCTCGCCCGCCTCGATCGCCGCCCGCAGCCCGGCCGCGTCGACCGTCTCCACCCGGTGCCGGCCGGACAGCTCGGCGGCGAGCACACCGGCCGGCTCGGCCGAACCGTTCGCCAGCGGCGCCAGCACGAACCGGCCCGGCTCCGGCTGCGCCGCCGCCGCACTGCGCACCGCCGTCACCAGCAGCCGCTCCGCCTCCTCGTCGCGGCCCAGCACGGCCAGGTTCCGCCCGGCGGCCGGGCCGAGCGGCACCGCCACCGTGGTGCGCCGGACGTCCACCGCGCGACCCAGCAGCGCGGCCGGCGCGTGGACCCGCCCGGACAGCGCGGCCCGATGACGCGGGTCGTTCGCGAGCAGCGGGCGGGCGTAACCGGCGAACACCACAGGCGGGACGGACCCCTCCGGCCGGGCCGACCAGAGCCGCCGCCGCAGGTCGGTGAGGACCTCCGGATCGCCGTACGGGTCCGGGAAGCGGATCATCCGCTCGTGGCCGCGGGTCGCGCCGCGCGGACCGCCCAGCCCACCGGCCGTGTTGACCACCGCGCTGCCCACCGGCAGGCCCGCCGCCGAGTCGTTCGCCGGCTCCAGCACCGCCGAACCGCCGGGCAGCGCCACCCGCACCGGGAACTGCCCGAGCAGCGGATCGCGCGGGCCGCCGATGCCCAGGTCACCCTCGCCCGCCAGGACCAGGTGGATCCCGTACGCGCGGGCGGCGCGGGCCAGCGCGTCCAACCGGGCCAGCAGGTCGGTGGCGAGCCGGTCCCGCTCGCGCAGCACCAGTGGGAAGTTGTCGATCACGCAGACGACGCGGGGCAGCGGCTGGTGCTGGCGCAACTCGGCGTAGCGCTGCCCGCCGGCCCGCCGCGACGCCTCCTCCCGGCGACGCACCTCCGCCTCCAGCTCGCCGAGCAGGTCCGCCACGTACTCCCGGTCGGCGGCCATCCCGGCGGCGCGGACCTGCGGCACCCAGGACCGGTCCCGCTCGGTCTGGAGGAACTCCACGAACGACTCGCCGTCGCCCAGATCGGCCAGATAGAACGCCAGCTCGTCCGGGCCGTAGCGAGTGGCCAGCCCGAACAACGCGTCGGTGAGGAACGCCGACCGGCCCGCCTGCGAGCGGCCGCTCACCAGCCAGTGCGGGGTCAGCTCGGTGAAGCCGAGACTCACCGGGCGCCCCGCCGCGTCGCCCACCGTGGTGCTGAGCCCGTCGACCGAGTCGGCGGTCCACAACCCGTCCGACGGCAGCAGGTCGGCCAGGGCCAGCCGGGAACCGTCCTCGATCTGCCGGGCCAACCGCCGGCACACCTCGGTCACCAGCTCCGCCGGCGGATCGTCGTCCACGAACACCGGCGAGTTCAACCCGCCCGGCGACTCCGCGCCCGGGCTGCTGAACCCGGCCGCCGGCGGGTCACCGACAAGCGCGTACGCGGTGCGCACCGCGAGCGGGGTGGCCCGGGGCAACGGGCCGTCGCCGGGCCACCCGGCGACCACCAGGTGCAGGCCGGCGCGCGGCCCCCGATCGGCCAGGTCGACGAGCCGACCCAGGTCGGTGGCGGTCGCGCCGTCCGGCAGCGCGGCCACCACGAGCAGCAGCGTGCGATCGTGACCACGCTGTCGGGCCGTCCCGGCGGCCACCCACTGCTCCGCCTCGGCCAGCACCGCGTGCCACCCGGCGAGGTCGGTGGCCGGCGGCGACAGCAGGCCCGCGTCGGCGAGCGCCGCGAAACCGGCGAACGTGTCACCGCCACCCCCGTCGACCACCCGGGCCAGCACGGCACCCGCCGGTGTCGCCGCGAACAGGCGCAGCAGCAGCGCCCGGAGCAGCCCCGCCACCCGAGGCTCCCCGGCGTCGACGTCGACGCACAGGTGGCCGCTGCCGAACAGGGGCACCAGCGTGGGGAAACGGGCGTCGTCCAGTGGCGCGGCGGCACCGACCCGCACCCAACCCGGAGGGCCGTCGCCCGGCGCGGTGGACGGCGTCAACGCCTCCAGCGGCGCGCCGGCCCAACCGGGCGCCACCCGCTCGGCCGCCGCCCGCAGGCGCTCGGCCAACTCGTACTGTCGATGATGGTCCGCCGGCGCCGGCCGGATCTCGTCGAGGATGCCGGCCGCCGCGGTCGCCGCAGCCTCGGCCCGCCGGTGCAGCGCGGCGGCCCGGCCGGCACGCGCCTTCGGAGTCGCCACCGCGTCCACCTCTCTTCCCGAGGCCGACATCTTCCCCCCGAGCTGTGACGGTAACCCAGCCAGGAGCCGTCCACCGGGATGTCGGTCGGCGCGGTGAGCTGCGCGGCGGTGAGCAGCCTCACCCGATCGCGGGCCGGCCTCCGCCCGGCGGTTCGCCACGATCCGCCAGTTCTGAGGCATTGGGTACGCGGCGCGTAGCCGATAGCCTCAGGAGGTGGAATCAGTGCAGCCCCCCGCCGGTTCCCAGGTCTCCCGCGTACCGGCGCAGCGGACCCCGCCGGAGCAGTTGGCGCCCCCCGCGCCCGCTCCGGCTCCGGTGCGGCCGAAGCGCCCGCTGCGCACCGTTCTCGCGATCGTGGCGGGGGTGTTGGCGTTGCTCTGCACGGGCGGCGCGGTGGTCGGTTTCGTCCTGTACGACCGGGCGACCGCCCCGGACCGCAGCGCCCCGGACGTGGTCGTGGACAACTACCTCCGGGCCTTTCTGGTGGACCGTAACGACACCAAAGCGAAGGAGTTCACGTGTGTTGGACGGGCCAGCCTGGACGGGTTGCGTGCGCTTAGAGACGACCTGGTCGCCAGGGAGCAGCGGTTCAGCACGACGATCTCGGTCAGTTGGGGTCCGCTGACGGCCCAAGAGTCCGGCGACGTAGCGGTGGTCGAGGTCGAAATCATCAGCTCCGCTTCCGTGGACGGCGTGTCGCAGGCTGACCGGCAGGGCTGGCGGTTCGAGACGAGGCGCGAGAACGGTTGGGGAGTTTGTGCCGCTCAGCGCGCCGGTTGAGACAGCCCTATTCCAACCAGAGGAGGTGGACCGGAACCTCCAGGGTGGTGGGGGCCTGGCCGCGCCAGGCCCAGCGGTACCACTCCAGTTCCGGCGCCACCCGGACGCAGATGTCGCCCTCCGCGCCGGCATAGGTCTCGGTGACCGCGCGTAGGTCACGCCGCTCCGCGCCGCCGTCCACGTGCACCACCCGTCGCCCGGTCACGGCGTCGGCCTCGAACACCGCCGTCGGCGGCCGGCGGGTCGGCGTGTCGAGGGAGACCAACTGCAGGCCCGATCCGGTGGACGCCGGGGACGGTCGCCGCTCGCCTACCGTCTCGACCCAGACGCGTTCCACCGGCACCAGCGGCGCGAACACCTCCACCTGCTCGGACTCGGCCCGGTACCACTCGTGTTCCGGAATGACCGGCACGTAGGTGCGGCTGCCCTGCACCACCCGCTCGTCGGCCCGCAGGTCGCCCCGCCAGCCCAGGCCGGGCAGGCCGACCAGCACGCGGCGACCGCGCAGCTCGGCGTCGCCGACGGCGGGCACGACGTCGATCGGGCGGGGCGGAAGCGGAGCCCAGTCGGGCCGGTCCGCGAAAGGGTCGGGAAGGGGATCGCTCACCTGCGGGACCTCACTCGGTCTCGCCCAGGGGCGCGCCCCGTTCGCGCATGAACGGCACCGGGTTCTCGGCGCCGTTGCTCGACCGGTCGCTGTCGTGGTGCACCTCGAAGTGCAGGTGCGGACCGGAGGAGTTGCCGCTGGTGCCGGAGAGCCCGATCACCTCGCCGGCCGCGACCTCCTGGCCGGGCCGGACCTTGGGCCGTTCGATCATGTGACAGTAGCGGGTGATGAACCCGCCGGCGTGCAGGATGTCCACGAACCAGCCGCAGCCGCCCTTGTCCGGCCAGCCGTCCCGGTCGCAGTCCCGTCGACCGGAGTGGTCGGGGTCGCACTTGGACACCAGCACCCGCCCGGCCGACGCGGCATGGATCGGGGTCCGCTTGCCCGCGGCCAGGTCCACGCCGTCGTGGCTCGGGCGGGCATCGGTCCGGAAGCCGGAGACCACGCCGCCGGGCAGCGGCGCGGTCCAGCCGGAGGCGGCGATCCGCGCCCCGGCGGCGGCGTCGCAGACGGCCTTGCCGGCGATCTCGACGGTCCGGGCCGCCCCACCGGCGAGCGCGTCGACGATCCGCCCGGCCAGCTCCTCGTGCTTGGCGTAGGCGTCGGGGAACGCGCTGACCTGCACCCGCTGCGCCACCACCGTGAGCGGTCGCTGCTGCCAGTTCGGCACCTTGACCATCTTCTGGTAGAACTTGCGGGCCGTGTAGGAGGGTGTCATCCGCTGCTCGACGCTGCCCCAGCCGGGCCGCTGCTGGAACAGGCCCAGCGAGTCGTGGTCGGCGCCGACGCCCTCGTGCGGCAGCGCCAGCGACGCCGGCACCGTGGTGTTGGCCAGGTTGCGCAGCGCGGACTCCTGCATCGCGGTGGCGAGCGCGATGACCCAGCCGCGGGCGGGGAGCTTCATGTCCTGCCCGACCTTGATGATGACGGCGGCGTTGCGCAACTGGCCGTCGCCGTACTCGGCGAAGCGCGGCATGTCGCCGGTCAGGTTCACCTCGTAGGCGGGGTCGCAGCTCAGGCCGGCGAGCTTCGGGTCCTCCGGGTCGCCACCCAGTTCGGTGAGGAAGAAGGCGCCGGCACCGCCGACGCAGCAGAGCAGCGTGAGCACGGCGGTGACCGCGGTGGCCAGCACGCCGACCCGCAGCTTGCGGCGGACCCGCACGGCCGCGGCCGGCCCGGTGCTCACGACCGCTCCCAGTCGACCGCGTCCACCAGCCACGGTCCGTCCTCGGCGACCAGGTCGAGCCGGAGCGTGCCGCTGTCCAGCGGGATCGACGCCTCCACGAAGGACTCGGTGCGGGGGCGGAGCGTCGGCGGGCCGGTGGGCCGTCGCGCGGGCACGGTCTCCGGGTCGGCGCCGCTCATCTTCTCCACCAGCGCCGGCGTGGAGAGCGGGCGCAGTCGGGCCTGCCAGGCGTCGCCGGAGCTGCCCGGGCCGGTCAGCCACGCGGTGGTGAACCGCTCGGCCACCTGCTCGGGCGTGGGTTCACCCGAGCGGGTCCTCGGGGCGACCGCGGCCGGCGGGCTGGACAGCACCCCGTCCTCGCCGGCCTCGGGATCCACGGTGCTGATCGGCTGGGTGGGGCGGACGGCCACGCCGGCACCCGGGTCCCCGGGACCGGAGACGAGCCGGGCCGCGCCGATCACGCCGAAGATGAGCACGGCGATCACCAGCGCGACGCCGAGCCGGGACCGCAGGACCCGGGTGAAGAGGAATTCCACCGCCCGCCGCACCGGAGTCATCTCGCCTCGGAGCGGATCCGCGGTGCCGGCCGGGTGGCCGGGGCGTCACGACCCGCCGAGTCCGGCCGGTAGACGGCGTAGGACGGCGCCTCCTCGGGCACGTCCGGCTCGGTCCAGGTGGACGGCGCGCGGCGCGGCCGGGGCGCGGTGGCGGGACGGCCGCCCCGGCGCTCGGTCGCGGGCGCCTCGTCCGGCCGTTCCCGCCCGTCCGGGCGCTCCCTCTCCTCTGTCGTGGCCGAGTGCGCCGGGTCCTCGTGCCGGGCCTCCGGCCGGAGACTGCGCTGGTCGGCCACCGCGCCGCGCCGACGGCCGAACGCCGGCTCGTTGGTGCCGCCGGGCTCGGCCACGTCCAGCCGGGCGGCGACCCGCATGTCGCGGAAGAACCGGCGGTGCCACGAGCCGGCCGAGCTGACCGCCTCGCTGCTGTCCTTGCCGCCGAGCTGGGTGATCCGCCGGTACGGCCGCAGCAGCAGCCACCCCACCACCCCGCAGAGCCAGACCAGCACCACCTGGAGCCAGCCGGGCAGCGTGGCCGTGTTCATGATCAGATCGACCGCGAAGAGGTAGACGGCCGCGCCGGTGCCGAAGATGGCGATGTTGAACACGGCGGCGACCACGGCGTTCGCGAGCCGGCGGAGGCCGGCGCTGGCCGGGCGCATCAGGCCGACCGTGCCGAGGATCGGCGCGGCGATCACCGCCCACCGGAAGATCAGGAAGCCGAGCAGCACCAGCACCGACGCGGTCAGGTCGAACATGGCGAAGAGCAGCGAGGCCAGGACCGCGATGAAGCCGGCCCCGATCCGGTCCATGTCCTTGGTGCCCTGGAGGTACTCGTACGCCTCCGGGTCCTCCGACTTGACCTGCTCGGCGACCCTGGCCCACTGCTGCTGCTTCGCCTTGATGGTGCCCTCGCGCGTCGCCGGGTTCTGGCGGAGCTTCTCCGACTCTTCCCAGGTCAGGGACTTGGCGTCGTAGAGGGCCGGACCGTACTTCTTCGCGGTCTCGCTGTCCGCCGAGCCGAGCACACCCCGCAGCCAGTTGCGGTAGAGCATGGTCTCGGTGGCGGTGTCACTGGCCCGTACGGCGGGTGGGCGCTTGTCGACGCAGGCGCTCGGGTTGGGCAGGACGCACTTGTCCGGTGGGATGTCCTTCGTGGCGGGGCCGACCGCGTCGTGCACCACGCCGAGTGTGGTGATCAGTGTGCTGTCGGCGATGTTCGCGGACTTCACCGGCCAGGCCGCCAGCGCGGTCACCGCCACCATCACCAGGATGGCCCAGCCGGCCGTGGTCATCGCGTTGCTCATGTCCGACTGGCGGGAGCGCCAGAGCAGGTAGAGGCCGACGACGCAGATGGTGATGATGCCGAAGACGCTGAACACCTTCTGGTAGACCGCCTTGGTGGCCTGCTCCACCAGTGGATCCGCCCAGCGCCACATGGTCCGGGGGTCCCAGGCGCGTTCCCGCAACGCGTTCGACGCGCCGATCACCGCGTTGGCGAACATGAACTCGCCGTTCGCCACCATCGTGGTGAAGCGGTAGTCCGGGTGGAGCACCGACGAGGCGCAGCCGCCGTCCACGTCGTACGTGGTGTAGCTGTAGCCGGCGTATCCGTAGTCGCTGTAGAGGCCCTTCGGGCCGGGCTGCTTGGCGGAGTCGGGCCGGGAGGCGAACCAGCCGGCCAGGCCGGAGTCGGGCGCGCCGGGCACCGGTGCGTTACGGCACTCGACCTGGTCCTCGCTGACCGCCTTGAGCCGGTTGAC
The DNA here is from genome assembly GCF_044455315.1 of Micromonospora sp. NPDC051300. Taxonomy (NCBI): domain Bacteria; kingdom Bacillati; phylum Actinomycetota; class Actinomycetes; order Micromonosporales; family Micromonosporaceae; genus Micromonospora; species Micromonospora sp. NPDC051300. The sequence goes on from NZ_JBITEP010000013.1 coordinate 53,555, forward strand.
GCAGGCGCGGAAGTCGGTCTGCCACTCCTTGGTGCTGCACAGCTCGGCCCGTGCCCGGGTGGTCGGGCCGGCGGCCTGCGCCGGTGTGGCGCCGATCAGCGGCCAGGAGATCGTGGCCCCGGCGAGTACGCCGAGAGCGATGAGGAGCGCCGTGATCCGTGCCCGGGCCCTCGCCATGTCACGCCTCCAGATCAGCCAGCACGGTCGGCAGTTGCCCGGCGGCCTGGGCGACCGCGGCGGGGGTGGTGTCCAGGTGCTTGAGCAGCCCGTCGACGTACGACACGTCGACCCGGACCTTCTGCACGCGTCCGTCGACGTCGCGCATGACGAACTCACGGAACCCGAGCCGGTTGGCCGAGCCGCTGTCGGCCTGGGAGAGCGAGGCGAGTGTCGCCTCGTAGCCGTCGTCGACAGGCACCCGCAGCAGCCGCAGCGCCTCGGAGGCGATCTCGCTGTCCTCGGCGATCCGGCCGACGAAGACGGTGGAGACGAGGTTCTGCACGTCGAGGCCGAGGATGTCCTTCGGGTTCTGCGAGGCGACGAGCGCGGCCAGGTTCCACTTGCGGGAGTCGCGGGCGAGCCGGACCAGGAACGACCGGCCGGAGCGCCAGCCCTCCATGAAGTGCGCCTCGTCCAGGCCGACGAGTTTGCGGGAGGACATCGAGCCGCCGTAGCAGCGGCGGACCGCGAGCCGGTGCGCGGTGTGCAGCATCGGCAGGGCCAGCGCCTCCTCGGCCGACCAGTACTCTCGCTCGATCTTGAGGTCGGGCAGTCTCAGACCGGCCATGGTGATCACGGTGAGCGCGGCGTCGGCGCCGAGCAGCCCCTCCGGCGGTCGGCCGAAGAAGAGCATGGCCAGCGGCATCTCGGCGGTGTCGAGCAGCAGGTTGGCCAGCTCGCGGCCGGCGTCGTCGTCGAGGCCCTGGAGGCAGGCCACCACGTCGTCCAGGGTGGACGTCTCCTCGGCCGGCACCTGGCGCACCGCGTGCCGGAACAGCGTGGCGGTGGACGCCTCCCGGGCCACCTGTGGCGGCACCAGCATCATGCAGATGTCCTGCACCAGCATGCGGCGTTCGGCACGGGCGTTGGAGACGGCGATCTCGAACTCCCGGTCCCCGGCCGGCCCGGTGGGGAACTCGCTGCGCAGCGGTGTGGGGATCAGCGCGTAGGGCGCCAGGGTGCCCTGCTCGGAGCCGGTCAGGTTGAGCACCCGCGAGTAGGGCGCCAGCTCGGGCATGGCACAGAGCCGGGCCAGCGGGCCGGAGGGGTCGAGCAGCGTCACCTGCACGCCCCGTCGCGCGGACAGGTAGCCGAGCGCGCCGAGCAGGGTGGACTTGCCACCGCCGGGCTCGGCGACGAAGACGGCGAGGCCGGAGCGCTCCCGCACCTCCATCGGGAAGTGCAGGTCGAGGAAGACCGGGCGGCGGCAGGTGCCGGCGGTCCGGCCGATCAGGTCGCCGCGCCGGTCGCCGACGGTGCTCGCGGCCTGCGGCAGCGCGGCGGCGAGCAGGTTGACAGGCATCCGCCGGACGTAACCGGTGTTGGCGATCGGCTCGCCGGGGATGAACTCGCGGGCCAGCCAGTCCTGGTTCTTCGGGTGCTGGAGCGAGATCCGCAGCTCCCGGGAGTAGAGCTGGATGAGCCGGCGGGCCCGTTCCAGGCACTCCTCCCGGGTGCGACCGCCGACCGCGATGCGGTGCCAGCCGTGCGCGCGGGCGGAGTCGACGGGCAGGCCGGTGGTCATCTCGTCGCCGATCACCAGCGCCCGCTTGGCCAACCGCTCCAGCTCGGGCGGGGCGTCGATGCCGTGCTCGGCGTAGTCGAGCTGCTGGGAGCGGATCATCCGGAGCCGGTGTTCGAGGTTCCGGAAGGAGTCGTTGGGGCCGAGGATGTCGACCCGGGTGGACAGCTCCATCGGCCACGGCAGCCGCTCGTGGAAGTGCAGCCAGGGCTCGTGCCGTTCGGGGATCTCCAGCGGCTCCATCCGGCCGACCGCGAGCACTGCCACGTGCCGCTCCTCGCCGGTCATCCGGTTGACCAGCTTGACCGTCGAGCCGTAGGGCGTGCGGTAGCGCTCGACCTGCTCGGTGAGGGCCAGCAGGTCGCCGCGTTCCCACCGGCCGTTGGTGATCGGGGAGAGCACGCCTGGCGGCGCCATGCAGAGCGCCACCGAGCGGTAGAGCAGCCATTCCAGCTCGGGCGCGCTGACCCGGCGGCCGCGCATGCCGAACGCGCCGAGCACCTCGTCGAACTGCTCGACGGTGCGGCCGAGGCGGCGTCGCTCGCCGTCGGCGGTGCCCCGGCCGAACGTGCGCAGCAGCCGCTCGGTGAGCGAGTCGCCGAGCGACCGGCGGGCGAAGGTGACGCCGAGGTAGGTCTGGCCCTCGGCGTGGTTGACCGACATCAGGTGCCGCTGGGCGGCGACCAGGTGGTCGGCCCAGCCGGTCGTGCCGGGCACGTCGGGCAGCGGGGCGGCGGTGAGCCCGTCGATGGTGCGGGCCCACTCGTCGGCCGGGAACGGCCGGGTGGTCCGGCGCAGGTGCAGCCGGAACCCGGCCAGGCCGGCGTACTGCTCGGAGATCGCCGAGAGCAGCGCCTCGCGTTCCGCGTCCGGGCGGAACGCCCAGCGCACCTCGGGCAGCCAGTACCACGCGGTGACCGTGTTGGGGGTGAAGGTGAGGTGCCCGGCGATCTCGGTGATGGCCAGCTCGACCGAGGGGTCCCGGTCGCCGAACTTGATCTTCGGGGCGCGGACCCGGACCGGCCTGGCCGGCTTGTTCCGACGGTCGGCGGAACGCTGCCGGGGCGGCGTCACCTCCCGGTGCGCCGGCCGGCCGACCTCGCGCGACGGCGCGGCCGGCAGCGGGTACGCGTCCACCGGCTCGGGTGCCGGCTCGCGCCGCTCGTTGTGGCGGGCGGGGGCACGCGTCCCGGCCGGGGTCGGCGGGACGGCGGCGGGTTCGGCGACCGGCTCCGGCTCGGCGGTGGGCCGGAGCGCGGGCAGCCGGTCACCGGCCTGCGACGGCACCCGGCTGCGGGTGGCGGGCGGCGGGTCGAGCGCGGGTGGCGGCGTGGGCGCGGCGATCGCGGGCTCGGGGCGGGGGCGCCCCACCGCGCGTACGCCGGGGGTGTGCTCCCGGACCGGCGGCTCGGGTTCGGCCGGCGGGGCCGCCTCGACCGGCGCGACGGGCTGGTGCGGGATCGGCAGGGCGTCGCGGCCCACGCCGCGTCGGGGCGGCGCCACCACCGGTTCCACCTGGGTGGTCGGCGGGGTGGCCGGGGCGACGGGGCGTCGGCCCCGGGGCGACGCGCCGCCGAACAGGTCGAGGAAGGGCGAGTCGATGTCGCCGTCGGGGCGGACCGGCTCGCGGGGTTCGGCGCCGCGCGGGGCGAGTGGACGCGGTGGCTGGAAGACGCCGACCCGGCCGTGCCCCGGACTGGTGACGAGCGCGGTGTCCAGGACGACCTCGTCGCGCTCCTCGTCAGACGGGTAGTCGAACGACCGCGCACGGTGACCGGGCGAGCCGGCCGGACGCCCGGCCGGGGAACCCGGCGTGGAAGAGCGACTCATGCGACCGCCTCACCCGCGTCGTTCGTCTGCACCGTCGGTGTGCGCCCGGTCATGCCAGTTCCTCCCGGATCCTGATCCGGCTCGCGACGAGGCGCGGGTCCCGCAGCTCGGCGGCCGGCTCCCGGGTGCGTCGCCAGTCGGTCAGCGCGGTCCGGATGACCATGCGCGCCGGCCGGTCCGGGTCGACGTACCGGAAGATGAACGAGGTCGTCACGATGGCGAGTGAGATCTCCCAGGCGGGGAAGAGCTCGACCTGGAGCGTGAACAACCAGTGGATGAACACGTAGAGGGGGACGAGCAGCATGAACAGGCCGTACTGGGCGTACGGCAGGTGGACGGGAAGGGTGTAGCCGGGCGGGCCCAGGTAGACCAGGCGTGCCCGGTAGATGTCGTCGTCGGTGCGCAGCCGCATCGTCGCCCAACGCCCTACTCGAAGATGAGGTTGATCAGGTAGTCGCCGACGAAGAAGAGTGTGGCCGCGCCGGCGATGAAGGCCAACCCGATGATGGCGATGGCCGAGCTGGTCAGCACCTTGGAGATCTCGCCCCGGCTGGCGCGGCCGATGAAGATGACGCCGAGCACGGCGAGCAGGATCGGCGCGACCTTGCTGGCGAAGAAGGTGACGACGTTGTCGGTGTCGATGCCCTTCGGGGCCGGCTCGGCGAGTGGAGTCGACGCCAGGGTGTGGAGCGCGTGGTCGACGGCGTTCGTCGCCGTTGCCATGAGCTCGATGGCGATCACTGGAAACCTCCCCAAAGGTCGCGGCCGGCGGCGCCGCGGTGGTGGTGCAGTTAGGCAAGCCTGGCGGGATGGTGCTCGTCAGGAACAGCGCACTCGACGCTGAGTCCGTCACTCGCCACGTAGGGTGGTGAGTTATGGGCGGATTCGTCCCGCTTCGGCCCTCCCTCCAGGCTTCGCCATCTCGATGCTGGGCAATTCCAAAGCGTACGGGCCGGCCACCTTTGCGACAAGCCGCGAAGAGTTGACCCGCTTCGACCCGGACGACCGATCGTACACCTGTTCTAACGCGCACGTCAGGCCGGTCGGATCCGGCGCGCGCCCGGTGGCCGGAAGCCCTGTCGGCGAACGGTACTGTCGGGTCCGTGACCGATCTGGTACGAGCGGACGCCCCGGTGGTGATGGGCGTCCTCAACGTCACCCCCGACTCCTTCTCCGACGGCGGCAGATACGCCGATCTGGCCGCCGCCGTCGCACACGGGGTGCGACTCCGCGCGGCCGGGGCGGACCTCGTCGACGTCGGCGGCGAGTCCACCCGCCCCGGCGCCGACCGGATCGACGCGGAGACCGAGATCGCCCGGGTGCTGCCGGTGATCCGCGAGCTGAGCGCCGCCGGCATCCCGGTCAGCATCGACACCAGCCGGGCCCGGGTCGCCGAGACCGCGCTCGCCGGGGGCGCGGCCGTGGTGAACGACGTCTCCGGCGGGCTCGCCGACCCGGACATGGCCCGGGTGGTCCGCGACGCCGGCTGCCCCTGGGTGCTGATGCACTGGCGCGGGCACTCCCGGCAGATGCGCGACCTGGCCACGTACACCGACGTGGTGGCCGACGTCCGGGCCGAGCTGGGGCAGCGGGTCGACGCGGCGCTCGCCGCCGGCGTCGCCGCCGACCGGATCATCGTCGACCCGGGGCTCGGCTTCGCCAAGACCGCGGCGCACAACTGGGAACTCAGCGCCCGCCTGCCCGAGCTGGTCGACCTCGGCTTCCCGCTGCTGTTCGGGTCCAGCCGCAAGTCCTACCTGGGCCGGCTGCTCGCCGACCCGGCCGGCGTGCCCCGCCCAACCGCCGAGCGGGAGGCCGCGACGGTGGCGACGAGCGTGCTGGCGGTGGCGGCCGGCGCCTGGGGGGTGCGCGTGCACGACGTCCGCGCCACCGCGGACGCGCTCGCCGTCTGGCGGGCCACCGGCAGTCCCCGTCTGGCGGCCGGGGCGCGGGCCGGCGCGACCGCCGGCGGGATCGGAGGGGACCGGTGACCGACCGGATCGAGCTGACCGGCCTGCGCGCGCACGGCCGGCACGGCGTCTACGACTTCGAGCGCGCCCAGGGGCAGGAGTTCGTGGTCGACGCGGTGCTCGAACTCGACCTGGCCCCGGCCGCCCGCTCCGACGAGGTGACCGACACCGTGCACTACGGCGAGCTGGCCGAGCGGCTGGTCGCGGTCGTCACCGGCGAACCGGTGAACCTGATCGAGACGCTCGCCGACCGGCTGCTGGCGGTCTGCCTGGCCGAGCCCCGGGTCGCCGCCGCGACGGTGACCGTGCACAAGCCGGAGGCCCCGATCCCGCACGCCTTCCGGGACGTGGCCGTCACCATGCGGCGTACCCGGTGACCCGGGCCGTGCTGTCGATCGGCAGCAACCTCGGCGACCGCCTCGACCACCTGCGCGGCGCGGTGGCCGCCCTCGGCGACGCCGTGGTGCTGGTCTCCGGCGTCTACGAGACTCCACCGTGGGGAGACGCGGCGCAGCCCGCGTACCTGAACGCGGCGGTGATGGTCGTCGACCCGGCGGCCGCGCCGGGCGACTGGCTGGCGCGGGCCCGGGCCGCGGAGGCGGCGGCCGGGCGGACCCGCGACCCGGCCCGGCGGTACGGGCCGCGCACGCTGGACGTGGACGTGATCGCGGTCTGGGACGCCGCCGGGCAGCCGGTGCTCGCCGACGACCCCGAGCTGACCCTCCCGCACCCGCGCGCCCACCTGCGCGCGTTCGTGCTGCGGCCGTGGATCGACATCGAACCGCACGGTCGGCTGCCCGGGCACGGCTGGTTGACCGACCTGCTCAACGCCGAGCCGCTGGCCGCGGACGCCCTGGAACTGAGCCCACGCCCCGATCTGACGCTAGAGTCGGACGCATGAGTACGGCCCGGAACCCGCAGGACCCCGACCGCTTCCGGATGGGTCCGACCCGGGTCTCCACGCTCGTGGTGGCCGGGTTGGCCGCCGCCGCGGTGGCCTGGCTGCTGATCAGCGGCTTCTACTACGACTTCGCCCCCGACCTGCCCTGGCTGCCGGTGGTCACGCTGGCCGGGCTGGCCGTGCTGGAGGGCTACGCGGCGGCCAACACCCGCAGCCGGATCGAGCGGCGGCCTGGTCGGGAGCCGGTGAACCCGCTGCTGGTCGCCCGGTTCGTCGTGCTCGCCAAGGCGTCCGCGCTGGCCGGGGCCATCTTCACCGGGTTCTACGCCGGGCTCACCGGCTGGCTGTTCGTGGAGCGCACCAACGCCGCCGTCAGCGACCGCCCGGCCGCGGTGGCCGGCCTGGTGGCCTCGCTGGCGCTGGTCACGGCCGCGCTCTGGTTGGAGCGCTCGTGCCGGGTGCCCGAGCAGGAGGACGACGAGGACCGCGAGCCGGGCGACCGGGAGACGCCGCGCGGGCGTCGCTGATCAGAGGGTTCCCCCACCCCGCGCCCGCAGGTACCGTCCCTGGCGACCGGAGAGCGACGGCCGCCGCCGGTCCGCCCGCGGCGTGGGCCGGACGCGGCCACCTGGGAGGCACGGGCCAATGGGGTACGACGAGTCGGGCCGGACGGTCCCACCGGAGACGTCGTCCGGCGTGCCCGCCGCGGTGCTGGAGAACGTCTTCGACGACCCGTCGCACGGCGAGCCCGGCCGGGACCGGATCGCGGTGCACGTGGTCTGGGAGTTCCTGCTGCTCGCCGGCCTGGTGGCGGTGACCTGGCTGCTCTGGCGGGAGGACTCCGACGCGTTGCGCGGCGGCGCGCTGAAGACGCTGCTGGTCGACGTGGCCGGGCTCGGCCTGCTCACCCTGGCCGCCGGCCTGAGCCTGCGGGCGGGCGCGGTCAACCTGGCGATCGGCCCGGTCGCGCTGGCCGCCGCGCTGCACTACGCCGAGCAGGGTGACCAGGGCGCCCGGGAGGCGCTGCTGCCGGCGCTCGCGGTGGCGGCGGTCGGCGGGTTGGCGCTCGCCCTGGTCGTGGTGGTGCTGCACGTGCCCGGCTGGGCGGCGAGCCTGGCCGCCGCGGCCGGCGTGATCGTCTGGCTGGAGCGGCGGACCGCACCGGTCACCGTCCAGGGCGACTACGACCCCCGGCGCACCGCGCTCTACCTCTTCGTCGGCTTCGCCGCGGTGGCAGTCCTCGGCGGCCTGTTCGGCGCGATCAAACCGGTGCGCCGGCTGATCGGCCGGTTCCGTCCGGTCGCCGACCCGGCCCGCCGGCGCGGCGCGGTGGCCGCCACGGTGACCGCGCTCGCGATCGTCGCCTCCACGGTGCTCGCCATGTTCGGCGGGATGCTGATCGCCGCGAACGGCGACGGCACGGTCACCCCGGGCACCGGCCTGGACTGGTCGGTGCTGGCGGTCGGCACGGTGCTGCTCGGCGGCACCAGCGCGTACGGCCGGCGCGGCGGCATCTTCGGCGCGCTGCTCTCGGTCTGCCTGGTGGTGGTGTTCCTGGCCTGGACCGTGGCGCACGACTGGACGGTCAGCCGGTGGGCGGTCGGCGGGGCCGCCCTCGGCGCCGGGCTGCTGGTCACCCGGCTGGTGGAGACGTTCGGGCGGCCCCGCCCCGCGCCGCCCGGTCCGGGCGCGTCCGGCCCGCTGCGGCCGACCGGCGACGGCACGCTCAGCAGCGGTTGGGCGATGACGCCGGCGCCCGAGCCGACCGACACCTGGCCGTCGGTGCTGCCGGTACGCGGCGACACCGACACGCCTGTCGACGCGTGGGAGGCGCCGCGCTGGGAGAGCGAGCCGCGCCGCTGGGACGCCGACGGCCGCTGACGCCGCCGGTGGCGTCGCGTCCGGCGGGCCGGAGCTGATCTCGTTGGTTAGGCTCGGCGGCATGACGGAGACTCCTGCCCCCGGCGGCCGTACCTTCGACGAGCTCGACAAGCTCTCCACCGAGGAGCTGCGCGAGCAGGCGTTCCACCTGGCCCGGGAGCGTCGCGACGTGGGGTTCTTCTGGTCGGTGCTGCGGCACCTGCCGAACGCCGACGAGGCCGCCGCCCTGGACGGGGCGCCGAACTCGGTCGGGCCGACCATCGACGAGGCCAACGCGCTGTGGCGTGAGCTGACCGGGCACGGCTACGAGGAGTCCGCGCCGCTGCTGCGCGCCGCCTTCATCGACTACCTGATGAAGCACTGACCCGATGGCCGTCCGCCGGCCGGCGGCGGCTGCGCGGTGGGGCAGGTTTGCCCGGCGCGGCGGCCCGGGAACTGATCGTGCCATGGCCCTCACCAACCGCCCCCGCACCGTCTCCCGGTACGGCACGGCCGCCGGCACCGGCACGCTCGCCGCGTTCCTGCTCGTCGCGGTCGGTGGCAGCCCGATGTACGTGGGCTGGGCGCAGGGCCACACCGACCCGACCGGCGCCGGCGGGTGGTTCCTGCGGCTGCTGGCCTGGCCGGCCTGGCGGTGGCACGCGGACGAGGGGCTGTTCACCGCCAACCTCCGGGCGATCCTGCTGATCGTGGCGGCCGCGGCGCTGCTCTACCTGCTGCCCGGCCCGCAGGTGGACCGGGTGGCCGCCTCGGGCAGCCAGTTCCTCTCCGGCTGGGGCGCGTACGCCCTGGCCGCCGGCATCGCCGCGTTGCTCGCCACGCTCCTCGGGCCGGGCGGCACGCTCTACGCCGCCTTCCAGGCCGCGAGCGCCGGCGTCACGTACGGCTTCTTCGCCGGCTGGATCGTCGGCCTGGCCAGCCTGGGTGGCCGCGCCTGACCGGGCCGGACGGTCGGCCCGGCCCGGCCCCGGGCGGGGCCGGTCTCAGTCCACCGCGCCCAGGGTCAGCACCCGGGTGCGGGTCAGCAGCCCGACCGGGCGGCCCTCCTCGGTGACCACCGCCTGCTCGGCACCGGAGGTGAGCAGCGCGCCCAGCGCCTCGTAGGCCGAGCCGCCCAGCGCCACGGTGGGCAGCCCGGCGCCCTCGTCGGCCGGGAGCGGGTCGAGCACCGCGTGGGTGACCGGGGTGACGGCGAGCCGGCGGATGCCCCGGTCGGCGCCGACGAACTCGCGGACGAACGCCGAGGCGGGCGAGCCGAGCAGCGCGGCCGGGGTGTCGTACTGCTCCAGCACGCCGCCCTCGGACAGCACCGCGATGCGGTCGCCCAGCCGGACCGCCTCGTCGAGGTCGTGGGTGACCAGCACGATGGTCTTGCGGACCTCGGCCTGCAACCGGAGGAACTCCTCCTGCAACCGGGTCCGGACGATCGGGTCGACGGCCGAGAACGGCTCGTCCATCAGCAGCACCACCGGGTCGGCGGCGAGCGCCCGGGCGACGCCCACCCGCTGCCGCTGGCCGCCGGAGAGCTCGTGCGGGTAGCGCCTGCCGAACTGCGCCGGGTCGAGGCCGACCAGCTCCAGCAACTCCCCGACCCGGTTGCGGGTGCGGTCCCGGGACCAGCCCAGCAGCCCCGGCACGGTGGCCACGTTGGCGGCCACGGTCTGGTGCGGGAACAGGCCGACGTTCTGGATCACGTAGCCGATCCGGCGGCGCAGCGTCACCGGGTCGACCCGGGTGACGTCGTCGTCGCCGAGCAGGATCCGCCCGTCCGTCGGCTCGATCAACCGGTTGATCATCCGCAGCACGGTGGACTTGCCGCAGCCGGACGGGCCGATCAGCACCACCAGCTCGCCGGCCTTGACCTCAAGGCTCAGCTCGCGGACCGCCTCGGTGCCGTCCGGGTAGCGCTTGCGGATGCGCTCCAACGTGATCGAGGCGGCGCCGTGACCGGCGGTGGTCTCCGGGGTAACGTCCACGTGTGTTCCTCCACCTGAGCTACCGGGCCGCCCCGGGTAATCCGTGGTTCTCCTGGCAGTACGTGCGGGACAACTCTGACAGCATCCTCGCCGCGCTGCGCGAGCACACCTGGCTGACCGCCCGGGCGGTGGTGATCGCCGCGCTGGTGGCGCTCCCGCTCGCGGTGGCAGCGTACTGGTTCCGGTCGCTTGCCGCGTCCATCCTGGCGCTGACCGGGGTGCTCTACACGATCCCGTCGCTGGCGCTGTTCGCCTTCCTCGCCCCCTATCTCGGCATCGGCGCGGCGACGGTGCTCACCGTGGTGGCGCTCTACGCGCTGCTGGTCATCGTGCGCAACACGCTGGCCGGGCTGAACCAGGTGCCGCCGGAGGTGCGGGAGGCCGCCGAGGGCATGGGCTACGGCCGGTGGGGCCGGCTGTTCCGGATCGAGCTGCCGCTGGCGCTGCCCGGCATCCTCACCGGCGTCCGGCTGGCGACGGTGTCCACGGTCGCGCTGGTCACGGTGGGGGTGGTGGTCGGCCGGGGCGGCCTCGGGCAGCTCATCTTCGCCGGCTTCCAGAACAACTTCTACAAGGCGCAGATCATGACCGGCACGGTGCTCTGCGTGTTGCTGGCCCTGGTGCTCGACCTGATCCTGGCCGGGGTGGGTCGGCTGCTCACCCCCTGGCTGCGCGGGAGAACCTCATGAACCCGGTGCAGGCGGCGTGGATCTGGCTGAACGACCCGCTCAACTGGACCAACCCGGGCGGGGTGCTGGACCGGCTCGGTGAGCACCTGAGCATGTCCGCCCTGGCGGTGCTGCTCGGCTGCCTGGTGGCCTGGCCGGTCGGTCTCTGGCTCGGGCACAGCGGCCGGGGCGGCGGGCTGGTGCTGCTGGTCTCCAACGTGACCCTGGCGATCCCGACCCTGGCCCTGCTCACCATCCTGCCGCTGACCTTCCTCGGGTTCGGCCGGACGTCCGTGGTGGTGGCGCTCGCGGTGTTCGCGGTGCCGCCGCTGCTGGCGAACGCGTACACCGGGGTGCGGCAGGCCGATGCGGAGGCCCGGGACGCCGCGCGCGGGATGGGCCTGTCCGGCGGTCAGGTGCTGCGCCGGGTGGAGCTGCCGCTCGCGGTGCCCTACCTGGCGGCCGGGTTCCGGACCGCGTCCGTGCAGGTCGTGGCGACCGCCGCGCTGGCGTCCTTCGTGAACGGCGGCGGGCTGGGGCAGATCATCCGGGCCGGCTTCGGCCTGGACATCGCCGCCGGCGGCGGTCAGATCATCGCCGGCGGCGTGCTGGTGGCCGGGTTGGCGATGCTTGTCGAGGCGGTGCTCGCGGTGGTGGAGCGGTTGGTGACGCCGCGTCCGCTGCGCCGGGTCCGGCGGCGGGCGAACCGCCGCGCCGAGGCGGCCACCGCCGGCGGCTGACCCGGCCCGACCCCCGGGGTGAGTGCCGGGTCACCGTCCGGGTGACGATCGGATGACGAAAACCGCTCCGAATTTGTCGGTCGGCTCCGGAAGATGTTGGGTGAAGTCGCGGGCGGCGTTCGGATCGCCCGTCGGACACGCGGCCGGCCCGAAGGGGTCGCGCCGGGACACGGAAGGCGGGCAGTGATGCGCGCACGTTCACGGCTGGCCGCGGGGGCCTTCGGGGCCCTCGTCGCGGCGAGCCTCCTCACCGGTTGCGGCGACGCCGGTTCGTCCGGCACCGACGCCCCCGAGGCGGGTGCCTCGGGCGCCGGCTGCGCCCCGGTGGCGGGTGACCAGCTTGTCGTCCTCACCGACGACAAGAAGCTCCAGAACACCGACAACGTCCTGCCCGCGATCAACGCGAAGGCGGCCACCCCGCCGCTGGTCGCCGCGCTCGACAAGGTCTCCGCGAAGCTCGACACGCCGAAGCTGATCCAGCTCAACCGGGCGGTCGACGTCGACCGCAAGACCCCGCAGGTGGCGGCGCAGGAGTTCGCCGGCGCCAACGGCGTGACCGACGGGATCGAGAAGGGCCCGGGCGGCCAGGTGACCGTCGGCGCGGGCAACTTCAGCGAGAGCCAGACCGTCGCCGAGCTCTACAAGATCGCGCTCACCGCCGCCGGCTACCAGGTCAAGGTGCAGACGATCGGCAACCGGGAGCTCTACGAGCCGGCCCTGGAGAAGGGGCAGATCCAGGTCGTCCCGGAATACGCCGCCACGATGGCCGAGTTCCTCAACACCAAGGCCAACGGCAAGGACGCCCAGCCGGTCTCCTCGCCCGAGCTGGACAAGACGGTCTCGGCGCTCAAGACCCAGGGCGACAAGGCCGGCCTGGTGTTCGGCCAGCCGTCCCAGGCGCAGGACCAGAACGCGTTCGCGGCCACCAAGGCCTTCGCCGACAAGTACGGCGTGTCGACCCTCTCCGACCTGGCCGCGAAGTGCTCCGGCCAGGCCACCGTGCTGGCCGGCCCGCCGGAGTGCCCGCAGCGGCCGAAGTGCCAGGCCGGTCTCGTCCAGGTCTACGACTTCAAGGCCGGCTCGTTCAGTTCGCTGGACGCGGGCGGCCCGCAGACCAAGAATGCGCTGAAGACCGGTTCCGCAAGCGTCGGCCTGGTCTTCTCCTCCGACGCCGCGCTCGCCACGAGCTGATCCACCGCCGCCGGCCGGTCACGTCGACCGGCCGGCGGCGTCCCACCCGGGTGGCAGCACGCTCAGCGGTCCGTGCACCCGGCCGCGCCGACCCGTTCCCCTCCGGTGGAACTCTCGGTACTGTGCGATCCCATGCCAGCCTCGGTCTCCCTCGCCGACAAGCGCACCCCGACGCTGCTGACCGTCCTGTTCTGGATCGGTGTGGGTCTGGCGCCCCTGGCGGCGCTGATCCTGCTGGTCGCGGACGGCAACGGCACGCTCCGGTTCGGTGCTGTGCTCGCGATCCTCGCCGTCGTGCTGATCGGCCTCTCCATCGCGTTGCGGGCCGAGCCCGGCGGTGTCGGCGTGGAGGAGTTGCGCGAGGAGCTTGAACAGCTCCGCCGGGAGTTGCGGGCCGAGATCGTGGCCGCCGCCCAGCGCGGCAACCAGGCCCTCGACCAGGCGCGCCGGGCGGAGGAAGCGGCAGGCGCGGTCCGCCACCGGCTCGACGCGGCGGCCGCGGGGCTGGCCGCCGCGCCCGTGGAGGAGCGGCCGGGCGGCCGGGCCCGGGTGCCGGCCGCCGGCGCGTACGAGGCGGGTCGGGCCCACCACGACGAGGACGAACCCGGCGGTCGCTACGGCGTCGACGAGCGGGCCGAGCCGTCCCGGGCGGGCCGCCACGACGTCGAGCGGACCGGGTCCGACACGTACCCGGCCGAGGGCCGGGCTCGCCCCGAGCCGCCCGCCGCCGGCCGCGACAGGGAGCGCCAGGGGTTCGGCGGTCAGGGCGCCGACGTGACCCGACCGGGCGCCCGACGGGCGGAGTTCGACGGGCGCGACGCGGAGCCGGCCCGATCCGGCGGACGCGGGCCGGAGCGCGGCTCGGCCGGCGTGTACGGGGCGGCGCGGGTGCCGCAGCCGGGGGACCGGTCGGACTCCCGCCCGGTCGGCGTGGTCCACCACACCGAGACGGTGCACGTCACCACGCGGCACACCATCGTGGGTGGCGGCGACCATTCCGGTTCCCGGTACGGCGGGTTCGCCGGCCGGTGGTCACCGGAGGCGGACCGGGAGCGCGGCGCCGGACCGGGCGAGTACCGCGGCGCGGGCCGGGAGGACCAGCCACGCGGCGGCGAGGACGTGGACGGCTGGCCGGGGAGCCTGCGGGCCGGCGACGGGAACGGCTGGACCGGCGACCGGACCGGACCGGCCACCGACGGAAACGGGTGGACCGGCGACGCGGCCGGGTGGACCGGCGACGGTTCCGGCCGGGCCGGCGGCGAGCATCCCTGGGCGAGCGTCGGCAGGTCCGCCGGCGGTGGGCGGGGCTGGACGTCGCGGGCCGGCGACGACGACCGGGACCGGCCGACGGACGAACCGCCACCGGTACCGGAGTGGCCGCGGGCCGAGCGGTACGGGCCGACGCCGACGCCGGACCGGTACGGCCGCGCCGAGCCTGTCGATCGTCCCGGCCGGTCGACGCCCTCCGGGTCGGACGGCGAGGACTGGTCGGAGCTGCGCGCCGGCAACAGGTGGGCGGCGGTCCGCGACGACGGTCAGGGGCGGGAACTCCGGGTCGGTGAGCGACGGGCCGCGGTGCACGCCGACGGCGGCGGCACCGAGTACCGGATCGAGGACCGTTGGGCCGCGGTACGCGCCGCGCCCGGCGAGTACGGCACCCCGTCCCGCTCCGACCCCGATGCGTCGTACGACGGCTCGGGCTCGTCGTGGCCGGACCCGGACCACGAGGAGTCCGGCTGGGCGCCGGAGGGCCGACCGGCGCTGCCGGCGGGCGGGGTGCCGGTGCCGCACGAGTGGCGCCCGCCGACCCAGCGCAGCGGCCAGCCGGAGTGGCGTCAGGTCGAGCCGGAGTGGCGGCGACCGGACTCGGAACGGCGGCGACCGGAGGTGAAGTGGCAGCCCGAGCCGGAGTGGCGACAGCCCGAACCGGCGTGGCGGCAGCCCGAACCGGAACGGCGACAGCCCGAGCCGCAGTGGCACCGGCCGGAGCCGGGCGGTTACGGCCCGCCGCCCCGGGACACCGACCGCTGGCGCTGACCGCCGGCCCGGTGCCACCGGGCCGGGGCCGGCAGCCGCCGGGACGGCGTCACTTGTCGATGTCGCCGACCACGAAGAACATCGAGCCGAGGATGGCGATCAGGTCCGGCACCAGGCACCCGGGGAGCAGCGTCGACAGCGCCTGCACGTTCGCGTACGAGGCGGTGCGCAGCTTGAGCCGCCACGGCGTCTTCTCGCCCCGTGACACGAGGTAGTAGCCGTTGATGCCGAGCGGGTTCTCGGTCCAGGCGTACGTGTGCCCCTCGGGCGCCTTGACCACCTTGGGCAGCCGGGTGTTCACCGGACCGGAGATGCGGTCCACCCGGTCCAGGCACTGCTCGGCGAGGTCGAGCGACGCGTACACCTGGTCGAGCAGCACCTCGAACCGGGCGTGGCAGTCCCCGGCGGTCTTCGTCACCACCGGCACGTCGAGCTGGTCGTAGGCCAGGTAGGGCTCGTCCCGGCGCAGGTCCAGGTCGAGCCCGGAGGCCCGGCCGACCGGCCCGGACGCGCCGAACGCGGCGGCGTCGGCGGCGGAGAGCACGCCGACGCCGACGGTGCGGGCCAGGAAGATCTCGTTGCGCCGGATCAGGTGGTCCAGGTCGGGCATGCGCCGGCGTACCTCGCCGATGGCGGCGCGGGCGCGCCCGGTCCAGCCGGCCGGCACCTCCTCCTTGAGGCCGCCGACCCGGTTGAACATGTAGTGGATCCGGCCGCCGGAGACCTCCTCCATCACCGCCTGGATGGTCTCCCGTTCCCGGAACGCGTAGAACATCGGCGTGATCGCGCCGATCTCCAGCGGATAGGAGCCGAGGAACATCAGGTGGTTGAGCACGCGGTTCAGCTCGGCCAGCGCCATCCGCAGCCAGGTGGCGCGCTCGGGCACCTCCATGCCCATCAGCCGTTCGACCGCGAGCACCACGCCCAGCTCGTTGGAGAACGCGGAGAGCCAGTCGTGCCGGTTGGCGAGCACGATGATCTGCCGGTAGTCGCGTACCTCGAAGAGCTTCTCCGCGCCCCGGTGCATGTAGCCGACGATCGGCTCGGCGGCGACCACCCGCTCCCCGTCGAGCACCAGGCGCAGCCGCAGCACGCCGTGCGTGGACGGGTGCTGCGGTCCGATGTTGAGCACCATGTCGGTGCCGAGCTGCTCACCGCCGGCCCCGGTGCCGACGGTCAGCTCGCGGAGGTCGCCGGCGTCCGTGGTCATGCCCGTCATCGTGCCATGGTCGCCTCGGGCGCAACGCCGACCGGCTGGCGCAGCCACAGGTGCCCGCCGAGGCCGGCCGGGTCGGTCAGCTCGGCCACCGCCGACGCGGCGGCCAGCGCCCGCAGGTAGCCGGCCGGGTCCCGGGAGGCCAGGCTCAGCGGCGGTCGCCCACCGTCGGCCCCGAGCGCCCGCAGCGCCTCCCGCTGCGAGACCAGGGTGTACGCGCACCGCGCGACCCGCTCACCGGCGGAGGCGACCGAGTCCATGGCGACGTGCGCGGTCACGTCGCAGGACCCGTCCGGCACCGGCGGGACCTGCCGCCCGCCCCGGTACCCGGTCAACGTCCCGTCCACCGGCCGGGAGTCCCGCAGGTGCCCGTAGTCCACGGCCAACGCCAGCCCCCGCTCGATCCGCCCCACCGCCCCCGCCCACGCCTCGTCCCGTCCCCGCCCGATCTCCACCCGCCCCCACCCGTCGCCCCACCGGCCGTCCCACCCACCCGGCTGCCCGTCCGCCGGGCCGTGCCCCCCGTCGTCGATCAAGGAGTTTGCGTCGTCGTCCGGGACCCCGCCCGACGCGAACTCCTTGGTCACCGGGGACGGGTGGGGCGGCAGGGGCCACCAGGTGGTCAGCCAGGCGACGTCGGCGGGGGAGAGTGGGGGGCCGGGGGCCTCCTCGCCGGAGGTGGGGTCGACCATGACGTGGCGCCAGCCGTCGCCGGTGTGGGTGGCGACGTCCAGGGGGACGTTGTCCAGCCACTCGGTGGCCAGCAGCAGGCCGGTGATCCGCTCCGGGATCTCGTCCTGCCAGTCGATCTCCGGCGGCAGGTCGTCGGGGCGGGTGGCCCGTTCCACCGCGACCGGACGGATCCGGGCGGCCAGCTCGGGGGCGGCGTGCGCCAGCAGCGCCCGGAGCAGTTCGCCCCGGCCGGCGCCCACGTCGACCACGTCCAGCTCGTCCGGCCGCCCCAGCGCCTCGTCCAGCACGGCGAGCTGCCGCGCCACGGCGGCGGCGAACGCCGGTGAGGCGTGCACGCTGGTGCGGAAGTGGGCGGCGGGGCCGGCGCCGGCGACGAAGAAGCCACCCGGCCCGTAGAGCGCCCGCTCCATCGCGTCGCGCCAGCGCAGACAGGCGTCACCTGAGGTCACCCGCCGACCCTAAGCCGCCCCGGCGCGCCACCGGAGCGGACGGCTCGTGCGGCCGGTGAAGGTTTTCACACCTTCTTGTTCCCGGTCTGTCACCCGGGCGCATACTTGCCATCGACCGGTACCCCCTTCGAGGACTGGATCGCTGCCATGAGCGCACCGCTGCGCCCGCGGGCCCTCCGCGCCCCGCTCGCCTTCCCCCGTACCCTCACCGTCGGTGTGCTCGGCGCCGGCCGGGTCGGCGCCGTGCTCGGCGCGGCCCTCGCCGCCGCCGGTCACCGGGTGGTCGCCGCGTCCGGTTCGTCCGGCGCCTCGCGGGCCCGGTCGGCGCTGCTGCTTCCGCAGACCCCGCACCGCTCCGCGCCCGCCGTGGCGCGCGCCGCCACCGACCTGCTGATCGTGGCAGTGCCCGACGACGCCCTGGCCGCGGTGGTCGCCGACCTGGCGGCCGGCGGCGCGCTCCGCCCCGGGCAGGTGGTGGCGCACACCTCCGGCGCGCACGGTCTGGCCGTGCTGGCCCCGGCCGTCGCGGCCGGCGCCCGGCCGCTCGCGTTGCACCCCGCGATGACCTTCACCGGTACGC
Source organism: Micromonospora sp. NPDC051300 (assembly GCF_044455315.1). Classification (NCBI taxonomy): domain Bacteria; kingdom Bacillati; phylum Actinomycetota; class Actinomycetes; order Micromonosporales; family Micromonosporaceae; genus Micromonospora; species Micromonospora sp. NPDC051300. The sequence continues at coordinate 71,428 of NZ_JBITEP010000013.1, forward strand.
CGGACGACCTGTCCCGCCTGGCCGGCGCCTCCTACGGGGTGACCACCCCGGCCGAGCTGCGCCCGTTCGCGGCCCGGCTGGTGGCCGACCTGGGCGGGGTGCCCGAGTGGGTGGGCGAGGCCGAGCGGCCGCTCTACCACGCGGCGCTGGCGCACGGCGCCAACCACCTGGTGACACTGGTCAACGACGCGGCCGACCGGCTGCGCGACGCCGGGGTGGACCGGCCGGAGAAGGTGCTCGCCCCGCTGCTGCGGGCCGCCCTGGAGAACGCGCTGCGTCTCGGCGACGACGCGTTGACCGGCCCGGTCTCCCGGGGCGACGCGGGCACCGTACGCCGGCACCTGGACCGGCTGTCCGCGACCGCGCCGGAATCCGTACCGGCCTACCTGGCGTTGGCCCGACGGACGGCGGACCGTGCCGTCGCGGCGGGCCGGCTGCGCCCGGCGGACGCGGCGCCGCTGTTCGACGTGCTGGACGGGATGGAGGTGGCTTCCTCGTGGTGACCGTGGTGCACACGCGCAAGGAGTTGGCGGCGGCCCGGGACGGGCTGACCGGCAGGGTCGGCGTGGTGATGACCATGGGCGCGCTGCACGACGGGCACGAGACGCTGCTGCGGGCCGCCCGGGAGCGGGCCGACCACGTGCTGGTGACCGTGTTCGTGAACCCGCTCCAGTTCGGCCCGAACGAGGACTTCGACCGCTACCCGCGCACGCTCGACGCCGACCTGGAGATCTGCCGCCGGGCCGGGGTGGACGTGGTCTTCGCGCCACCGGTCAGCGAGATGTATCCGCAGGGGCAGCCGACGGTGCGGCTGAACCCGGGACCGCTCGGCGAGGACCTGGAGGGCCTGAGCCGGCCCGGCTTCTTCCACGGGGTGCTCACCGTGGTCATGAAGCTGCTCCAGCTCACCCGCCCCGACCTGGCCTTCTTCGGCGAGAAGGACTACCAGCAGCTCACCCTGGTCCGGCGGATGGTCCGCGACCTCGACGTGCCGACCGAGATCGTCGGCGTGCCGACCGTCCGGGAGCCGGACGGGCTGGCCCTGTCCAGCCGCAACCGCTACCTGTCCGCCGAACAGCGGCGGGCCGCGCTCAGCCTCTCCGCCGCGCTGCGCGCCGGCGCCGAGGCGGCCGGGCGGGGCGAGGACGCGGGGGCGGTGCTGGCCGCGGCGCACGGAGCCTTCGACCCGGGTACGCCGGACGCCCGCCTGGACTACCTGGTGCTCACCGACACCGATCTGGAGCCCGGCCCGGTCACCGGTTCCGCCCGGCTGCTGATCGCGGCCTGGGTCGGCGCCACCCGCCTGATCGACAACACGGCGATCCACCTCGCGCCGCGTCCCTGACCCCACCACCACGAATCGCGGAAAGGCACCCCGATGCTCCGGACCATGCTCAAGTCGAAGATCCACCGTGCCACGGTGACCCAGGCCGACCTGCACTACGTCGGCTCGGTGACGGTGGACGAGGATCTGCTCGACGCGGCGGACCTGCTCCCCGGTGAGCAGGTCGCGATCGTGGACATCACCAACGGCGCCCGCCTGGAGACGTACGTGATCCCGGGTCGGCGGGGCAGCGGCGTGATCGGCATCAACGGCGCCGCCGCGCACCTGGTGCACCCCGGTGACCTGGTCATCCTCATCTCGTACGGGCAGATGGACGACGCCGAGGCGCGCACCTGGCAGCCGCGGGTGGTGCACGTCGACGCCGACAACCGCGTCGTCGACCTCACCGCCGACCCGACGACTGCCGCCCCCGGCACCGCCGGCGACCCCGTCCCCAACCCCCTGGCCGCCTCCCTCTCCTGACCCGTCGCGAGCGCGGTCTGTCACCGGAAGGTCATTTTCGGCTACCCTGGGCGCACCGTCGGAATCGACGGTCGTCGGGCTGGGGGAGGCGCGATGGGCCGTGCGATGCGAAGCCTCGTCGCCGTCGTGCTCGCGGGCGTGCTGTCGACCGCGTGCGCCTCGACCGGCGGGCTGGACGGTGACCTCGGCGACGACTGGGCGGCCATGCCACCGGCCGGTCCGTTCACCCCGGTGGCCGGGGTCTGCCAGGTTTCCGACTTCACCCCCACCGTGGGGCTGCCGGCGTACGCGCCGGTGGGCTGCGACCTGCCGCACCGGGTCGAGACGGTGCACGTCGGCACGTTCACCGTCGACCGGCCCGCTCCGCCTGCGGTGGGCTCGCCGGAGATGCGCACCGCGTTCGGCGAGTGCGACACCCGGGCCCGGGGCTACGTGGGCGACGACTGGCGGGCCGGGCGGCTCCGGCTGGCCGTGGCGGTGCCCACCGGCACCGGCTGGACGGCCGGCTCCCGGTGGTACCGGTGCGACCTGACCGAGCTGAACACGGTCGAGGCGGCGGCCGTGGTGGTGACCCGCACCGGCAGCCTGCGCGACGCGTTGAAGCCGCCGTCCCGGCTGCGCCTGGGCTGCCAGCGGACCGGGCAGGAACGGGGCCGGGTGCAGACGCTCACGTCGGCCGACTGTGCCGTGGCGCACGACGCCGAGTTCGCCGGCGTGTGGGTGGCGCCGGACCGCCCGTACCCGAAGAAGCCGGCGGACTGGGCGCCGCTCTACGCCGGCTGCTTCGGCGCCATCGCGCGCTTCTCCGGGGTGCCCGCCGACGGGACCCTGCGCTACCGCAGCGACGTGGTGGTCCGGCCGCCCGGCCCGGGCCGCTGGGTGGTCGGCGACCGGGGTGTCCGCTGCTACCTGTGGCTCAGCGACCGCACGGTGACCGGCTCGCTGAAGGGCGCCGGCCCGGCCCGGCTGCCGGTCCGGACGAGGTAGCCGAAACCACTCGTCCCGCCCCCGCCACCCGGGACGAGGAAGCTTCGGGTTGACTGTGCCCATGGACGTACCCACCGTCGACCTGCCGGCGCTGCCCCGGCTGCTCGCCGCGCCCGCGCCCGGCTGGGTGGAGACCACCGACGTGATCGTCGTCGGCTCCGGGGTGGCCGGGCTGACCGCCGCGCTGCACCTGCGCGAGGCCGGCCTGCACGTCACCGTCGTCACCAAGGTCGACATGGACGAGGGCTCCACCCGGTGGGCGCAGGGCGGCATCGCCGCGGTGCTCGACCCGGCGGACAGCCCGGACGCGCACGCGTACGACACCGAGGTGGCCGGCGTCGGCCTCTGCGACCCGGCGGCGGTCCGGGTGCTTGTCGAGGAGGGCCCGGTCCGGCTGCGCGAGCTGATGCGGATCGGGGCGGAGTTCGACCGCAACCCGGACGGCTCGCTGATGCTCGGCCGGGAGGGCGGCCACCGGGCCGACCGGATCGTGCACGCCGGCGGCGACGCCACCGGCGCCGAGGTGCAGCGGGCGTTGCACGCGGCGGTACGCCGCGACCCGTGGATCCGGCTTGTCGAGCACGCCCTGGTGCTGGACCTGCTGCGCGCGCCGGGCGACGGTCCGGGTGGGCTCGGCCGGGCCTGCGGGATCACGCTGCACGTGCTCGGCGAGGGCAGCGAGGACGGCGTCGGCGCGATCCTCGGCCGCGCGGTGGTGCTGGCCACCGGCGGGATGGGGCAGGTCTTCGCGGCCACCACCAACCCGGCGGTCTCCACCGGCGACGGGGTGGCCCTGGCGCTGCGCGCCGGCGCGGCCGTCACCGACCTGGAGTTCGTCCAGTTCCACCCGACTGCGTTGATCGTGCCGGCCGGCGGGCCGGGCGCCGGTCTGGCGCAGCAGCCGCTGGTCTCCGAGGCGCTGCGGGGCGAGGGCGCCCACCTGGTCGACGGCGACGGCAAGCGGTTCATGGTGGGCCAGCACGAGCTGGCCGAGCTGGCCCCCCGGGACGTGGTGGCCAAGGGCATCCACCGGGTGCTCCTCGCCACCGGGGCGGACCACGTCTTCCTGGACGCGCGGCACCTGGGCGGCGACTTCCTGGCCCGGCGGTTCCCCACCATCGTGGCGTCCTGCCTGGCCATCGGCGTGGACCCGGCGACCGACCTGATCCCGGTCGCGCCGGCCGCCCACTACGCCTCCGGCGGCGTCCGCACCGACCTGCGCGGCCGCACCTCGATCCCCGGCCTGTACGCCTGCGGCGAGGTGGCCTGCACCGGGGTGCACGGCGCCAACCGGCTGGCCAGCAATTCGCTGCTGGAGGGGCTGGTCTTCTCCCGCCGGATCGCCGAGGACGTCGCCGCCGGGCTGCCCGAGCAGGCCCGGCCGGCGGAGACCGGCGCGTGGGTGGGCGGCGAGGGGCGGTTGGTGCCGGCGGCGGGCACGCCGGAGCTGCAACGGGCGATGACCCGGGGCGCGGGTGTGCTCCGCTCGGCGGAGACGCTCGCCGCGACCGCCGGCGCGCTGACCGGGCTGGCCGGGGGGCGGGGCGTGCCGCGGACCGCCGACTGGGAGGCGACGAACCTGATCACCGTGGCGTCGACGCTCGTCGCGGCCGCGTACGCCCGCGCGGAGACGCGGGGCTGCCACTGGCGGGAGGACCACCCGGCCGCCGACGACCGGTGGCGGGGGCACCTGGTGGCCGAGGTGGGCACGGACGGCCGGTTGACCGAGAGCTGGAAGGAAAGCTGATGATCGAGTCGACGGTGCGGGCGTTGCGGGACGGCGGCCTGGACCCGGACCGGGTCCGGCACGTGGTCCTCGACGCGCTGGCCGAGGACCTGGGCCCGGACTTCCTCGACGTCACGAGCGTGGCCACCGTGCCGGACGCGCAGCAGGACACCGCCGACCTGGTGGCGCGCGAGGACGGGGTGGTCGCCGGGCTGCCGGTGGCCGCCGCCGTGTTCGAGCTGGTGGGCGAGGTGACCGGCGCCGGGCGTACGGTCGCGGTGTCGCTGGTGGCCCGGGACGGTCAGCGGGTGGCGCGCGGCGACGTGCTGGCCACCGTGGCCGGGCCGACCCGGCTGCTGCTCACCGCCGAGCGGACGGCGCTCAACCTGCTCTCCCGGATGTCCGGGGTGGCGACCCACACCCGGGCCTGGGCCGACGCGCTGGCCGGCACGAAGGCGATGGTGCTGGACACCCGCAAGACCACGCCGGGGCTGCGGGCGCTGGAGAAGTACGCGGTCCGGGCCGGCGGCGGCACCAACAAGCGGATGGGCCTGCACGACGTCGCCATGATCAAGGACAACCACAAGCTGGCGGCCGGCGGCATCACCCCGGCGTTCCGGCGGGTCCGGGAGGCGTTCCCGGAGGTGCCGGTGCAGGTCGAGGTGGACACGCTGGCCGAGGCGGTGGAGGCGGTCGAGGCCGGGGCGGACTTCCTGCTGCTGGACAACATGACCCCGGAGCAGTTGCGGGCGGTGGTGGCCGCGGTGGGCGACCGGGCGGAGCTGGAGGCGACCGGCGGGCTGACCCTGCCGGTGGCGGCCGAGTACGGGGCGACAGGCGTCGACTTCCTCTCGGTCGGCGCGCTCACCCACTCCTCGCCGATCCTCGACATCGCCCTCGACCTGCGCCCGAGTTGACCGTCTAGGCTGCCGCTGTGCTGCTCTGCATCGACATCGGAAACACCAACACCGTGCTGGCGACCTTCGACGGCGACAAGCTGGTGCACTCCTGGCGGATCAAGACCGACGCCCGGTCCACCGCGGACGAGCTGGGCCTGATGTTCCGTGGGCTGCTGGCCGGTGACGCTGTGGAGATCACCGGGGTGGCCGCGTGCTCCACCGTGCCGGCCGCGTTGCGCTCGCTGCGCACCATGCTGGGTCGCTACTACGCCGACCTGCCCAGCGTGATCGTCGAGCCGGGCGTGCGCACCGGGGTGCAGCTCGCCATCGACAACCCGAAGGAGGTGGGCGCGGACCGGGTGGTGAACACGCTCGCCGCGTACACGCTCTACGGCGGGCCGTCGATCGTGGTGGACTTCGGCACCACCACCAACTTCGACGTGATCAGCGATCGGGGCGAGTTCCTCGGCGGGGCGTTCGCGCCGGGCATCGAGATCTCGTTCGACGCGCTGGCCGCCCGCGCCGCGCAGTTGCGCAAGGTGGAGGCCACCCGGCCGCGCTCGGTGATCGGCAAGAACACCGTCGAGTGCCTCCAGTCCGGCCTCTACTTCGGCTTCGCCGGGCAGGTGGACCGGATCGTCGAGCGGATGTCCGAGGAGTTGGGCGAGGTGAAGGCGGTCATCGCCACCGGTGGCCTGGCCTCGCTGGTGGTGGGGGAGTGCCGCACCATCACGCACCACGAGCCGATGATCACCCTGATCGGCCTGCGGATGGTCTACGACCGCAACACCTGAAAGGAGGGGCCCCCTGTTAACGCCTCAGGTAGAGGAGGGGCCCCTTCTCAACGCCGGCGGGCCCGGAGCACGATCGTGCGGTACGGCAGCTCCACAGCGGCCCGGCCGGCCAGCTCGGGGTGGGTGGCGAACAGCTCCGTCAGCCCTGTGTCGACCCGCGCCCGCTCGGCCGGGGTGGCGGTCAGCCAGTAGGAGCGGGTGTGCAGCATCGCCACCAGCTCGTCCGGCGTGAGCGTGGTGGCGTGGCCGAACTCGCCGACCTCGACCGGGGTGAAGGCGGTGCCGAAGTCGGCGTACCTCTCGACCACGTCGCCGGCGTTGTGGTCGAGGTGGGCGATCCGGGTCAGCTCGGCCACCCAGTCGACCCGCTCGTCGCGGACGTTCCACACCGGCGCGAACGTGCCGCCGGGGCGCAGCACCCGGGCCACCTCGGCGTGCGCCGCGTCCCGGTCGAACCAGTGGTAGGCCTGGCCGACCAGCACCGCGTCCGCGTCGCCGTCCGGCAGCGGCACCGACTCGGCGCTGCCGGCGAGCGCCGTCGTGCCCGGCGTCGCGGCGGCCAGTTGCGCCCGCATCCCGGGATCCGGCTCCACCGGTACGACGTGATGCCCGAGCGCGGCCACGCCACGGGTGAGGATGCCGGTGCCGGCGCCGAGGTCGACGACCCGGGCCGGGGCGGGCCGCCCGTCCAGCGCCCACCGCAGCGCCGACTCGGGATAGCGGGGCCGGAACCGGTCGTACTCGGCGGCGGCGACGCCGAACGAGAGCGCCGCAGTGGGGTCGGTCATGGCGGGCAGGTTATCCGGTGAGGCCGCCGGAACGCTTGAGTAGGCTCGTGGGCTGACCCCGCCGATGTTCCCAGGCTTGAGGAAGCGTGCCGTGACCGAGCAGAACGCCTTGCCGACAGACCCCGCCGACGACCTTCCGGAGCAGATGAAGGTCCGCCGGGAGAAGCGGGACCGGATGCTCGCCGAGGGCGTCGAGCCGTACCCGGTCGGTTTTCCCCGGACCACCACCCTGGCGAAGCTCCGCGAGCGCTACGCCGACCTGCCCACCGACACCGCCACCGGCGACCGGGCCTCGGTCACCGGCCGGGTGATCTTCATCCGCAACACCGGGAAGCTCTGCTTCGCCACGTTGCGCGACGGCGACGGCACCGAGCTGCAGGCGATGCTCTCGCTGGACCGGGTCGGCGCGGAGCGGCTGGCGGACTGGAAGCGCCTGGTCGACCTCGGTGACCATGTCGGGGTCACCGGCGAGGTGATCACCAGCCGGCGCGGCGAGCTGTCGGTGCTGGCCGACGAGTGGGCGGTGACCGCCAAGGCGCTGCGTCCGCTGCCGGTGGCGCACAAGCCGCTGAGCGAGGAGTCCCGGGTCCGCCAGCGCTACGTGGATCTGGTGGTCCGCCCGCAGGCCCGGCAGATGGTCCGCACCCGGGCCGCCGCGGTGCGCAGCCTGCGCGACACCCTGCACGGGCAGGACTTCGTCGAGGTCGAGACGCCGATGCTGCAGTTGCTGCACGGCGGCGCGGCGGCCCGCCCATTCGTGACCCACAGCAATGCGCTCGATACCGATCTGTATCTCCGAATCGCGCCGGAACTGTTTCTCAAGCGTGCGGTCGTGGGTGGCGTCGACCGCGTCTTCGAGATCAACCGCAACTTCCGTAATGAGGGCATCGACTCCTCGCACTCGCCGGAGTTCGCGATGCTGGAGACCTACGAGGCCTACGGCGACTACGACACGATGGCCGTGCTGACCCGGAATCTCGTGCAGCAGGCCGCGATCGCGGTCGCCGGCTCGACGACCGTGACGCATGCCGACGGCCGGGAGTTCGACCTGGGCGGCGAGTGGCGGTCGGTGACGCTGTTCGGTGTTCTTTCCGAAGCGCTCGGTGAGGAGGTCACCGTCCGCACCGAAAGGTCACGCCTGGTCGAGTACGCGGACAAGGTCGGTCTCTCCGTCGACCCGAAGTGGGGGCCGGGCAAGCTGGCCGAGGAGTTGTTCGAGGAACTGGTGGTGCCGTCGTTGCAGGCGCCCACGTTCGTCCGCGACTACCCGGAGGAGACCAGCCCGTTGACCCGGGCGCACCGCAGCGAGCCGGGGCTGGCCGAGAAGTGGGATCTCTACGTGCTGGGATTCGAGCTGGGCACCGCGTACTCCGAGCTGGTCGACCCGGTGGTGCAGCGGGAGCGGCTGGTGGCCCAGGCGCAGCTCGCGGCGCGTGGCGACGACGAGGCCATGCGTCTCGACGAGGACTTTCTCCGGGCGATGGAGTACGGAATGCCGCCGGCCGGTGGTATGGGAATGGGAATCGACCGGCTGCTGATGGCGTTGACCGGCCTCGGAATTCGGGAAACCATCCTGTTCCCCTTGGTCCGCCCCGAGTAGGCGGGCAAAGCTTCTCCACCTCGTTACGCCGTCCTATTGACGGGGCAAGCGTCGGGCAGGTTATTGTGCTCGGTGTATTGCAGGAGCACAGCCCTGCTCGAAAGGAATGTGGGACGTGGCCAAGCAGATCATTCACAAGCTGGTCGATGACCTGGACGGCGGGGACGCTGACGAGACCGTCAAGTTCGCGCTCGACGGCGTGCAGTACGAGATCGACCTCTCCGCCTCCAACGCTGAAAAATTGCGTGGTGAATTTGCGCAGTACATCGCGCACGGCACGAAGGTCGGTCGAGGCGGGGTGGTCGTGGGTGGCCGGGCGGCGCGCGGCCGGGGCGGCGCGACCGCCGACCGCGAGCAGAACAAGGCGATCCGGGAGTGGGCCAAGAGCAACGGCAAGGACATCTCCGACCGGGGTCGGATCCCGCAGGAGATCGTGGACGAGTTCCACGCGAAGGCGGGGCGCTGATCCCGACGCGCGCGACGGCTGGACCCGACGCCGGCCCGGAGGACGACTCCGGGCCGGCGTCGGCGTTTCCCGACCGGCCGCGTCGGATGTCCGGTCCCGCCCCGGGGTGGGCGGTGGGGCGGTCCGGCGGGAAGAAACCGGCGCCCGGTGCAGTTGTCCACAGGCGGTGGAGATTCCGTCCACAGGCTGTGGACGACCGCCGCGGGGGCGCATGGACCCCTCGCGAGCCCTTCGACCGGGCCGTCCACCGGCGGTCGAATTTCGCTCTGCGCGTACAGGCGGGGGTCCCGGAACACCTCCTGAGCGTGGACGGTTGGCAGAAACGACGTCGGAACGGTCATCCAGGGGGTCACACGACCTCAGCGGAGACGGTCCGCGGCGATAGAGTAAGGAGGCACGGACGCCCGTCCCGGACGTCCGCGCACCGGCCCCGCCGAGATCTGACCATCAAGGCGCACGGCATGTGAGGAGCACGAGGGCATGTTCGAGCGGTTCACCGACCGAGCGCGACGGGTTGTCGTCCTGGCCCAAGAAGAGGCCCGGATGCTCAACCACAACTACATCGGCACGGAGCACATCCTGCTGGGCCTGATCCACGAGGGTGAGGGCGTGGCGGCCAAGGCCCTGGAGAGCCTCGGCATCTCCCTGGAGGGTGTGCGCCAGCAGGTCGAGGAGATCATCGGCCAGGGCCAGCAGGCGCCGAGCGGGCACATCCCGTTCACGCCGCGGGCCAAGAAGGTGCTGGAGCTGTCACTGCGCGAGGCGCTGCAGCTCGGCCACAACTACATCGGCACCGAGCACATCCTGCTCGGCCTGATCCGCGAGGGTGAGGGCGTCGCCGCCCAGGTGCTGGTCAAGCTCGGCGCCGACCTCAACCGGGTCCGCCAGCAGGTGATCCAGCTCCTCTCCGGCTACCAGGGCAAGGAGCCGGCCGCCGCCGGCGCCGCGCCCGGCGAGGCCGCGCCGTCGACCAGCCTGGTGCTGGACCAGTTCGGCCGGAACCTCACCCAGGCCGCCCGCGAGGGCAAGCTCGACCCGGTCATCGGGCGCGAGAAGGAGATCGAGCGGGTCATGCAGGTGCTGTCCCGCCGCACCAAGAACAACCCGGTGCTGATCGGCGAGCCCGGCGTCGGCAAGACCGCCGTGGTCGAGGGGCTGTCCCAGAAGATCATCAAGGGCGAGGTGCCCGAGACGCTGAAGGACAAGCAGCTCTACACGCTCGACCTCGGCGCCCTGGTCGCCGGCTCCCGCTACCGCGGTGACTTCGAGGAGCGCCTGAAGAAGGTGCTCAAGGAGATCCGCACCCGCGGCGACATCATCCTGTTCATCGACGAGATCCACACCCTGGTGGGTGCGGGCGCGGCCGAGGGCGCGATCGACGCCGCCAGCATCCTCAAGCCGATGCTGGCCCGTGGCGAGCTGCAGACCATCGGCGCCACCACGCTCGACGAATACCGCAAGCACCTGGAGAAGGACGCCGCGCTGGAGCGTCGTTTCCAGCCGATCCAGGTGGGTGAGCCGTCGCTGGCCCACACCATCGAGATCCTCAAGGGCCTGCGGGACCGCTACGAGGCGCACCACCGGGTGAGCATCACCGACGCCGCTCTCGTGGCCGCCGCGACGCTCGCCGACAGGTACATCTCCGACCGCTTCCTGCCGGACAAGGCGATCGACCTGATCGACGAGGCCGGCGCCCGGATGCGGATCCGCCGGATGACCGCGCCGCCGGACCTGCGCGACTTCGACGAGCGCATCGCCCAGGTGCGCCGCGACAAGGAGTCCGCGATCGACGCGCAGGACTTCGAGCGGGCCGCCCAGCTCCGCGACAAGGAGAAGCAGCTCCTCGGCCAGAAGGCCCAGCGGGAGAAGGAGTGGAAGGCCGGTGACCTGGACGTCGTCAGCGAGGTCGACGACGAGCAGATCGCCGAGGTGCTCGGCAACTGGACCGGCATCCCGGTCTACAAGCTGACCGAGGAGGAGACCTCGCGCCTGCTGCGCATGGAGGACGAGCTGCACAAGCGCGTCATCGGCCAGGAGGACGCGGTCAAGGCGGTCTCGAAGGCGATCCGGCGGACCCGGGCCGGCCTGAAGGACCCGAAGCGCCCGTCCGGCTCGTTCATCTTCGCCGGCCCGTCCGGTGTCGGTAAGACCGAGCTGTCCAAGGCGCTCGCCGAGTTCCTGTTCGGCAGCGAGGACGCGCTGATCCAGCTCGACATGTCCGAGTTCCACGACCGCTACACGGTCTCCCGGCTGGTGGGTGCCCCTCCCGGCTACGTCGGCTACGACGAGGGCGGCCAGCTGACCGAGAAGGTGCGTCGCCGGCCGTTCTCGGTGGTCCTCTTCGACGAGATCGAGAAGGCCCACCCGGACGTGTTCAACACGCTCCTGCAGATCCTGGAGGACGGCCGTCTCACCGACGGTCAGGGCCGGATCGTGGACTTCAAGAACACGGTCATCATCCTGACCACCAACCTGGGCACGCGCGACGTGGCCAAGGCGGTGTCGCTGGGCTTCCAGCAGTCGGAGGACTCCGAGTCCAACTACGACCGGATGAAGCAGAAGGTCAACGACGAGCTGAAGCAGCACTTCCGGCCCGAGTTCCTGAACCGGATCGACGACACCATCGTCTTCCACCAGCTGCGTGAGAACGAGATCCTGCAGATCGTGGACATCATGATCCAGCGGATCGAGGGCCAGCTGCGCAACAAGGACATGGGCCTGGAGCTGACCGACAACGCCAAGAAGTACCTAGCGAAGAAGGGCTTCGACCCGGTGCTGGGCGCGCGGCCGCTGCGTCGCACGATCCAGCGCGACATCGAGGACAACCTGTCCGAGCGGATCCTGTTCAACGAGCTGACCCCGGGTCAGATCGTGGTGGTCGACTGCGAGGGCGACCCGGAGAACATCGACAAGTCCAAGCTCGTCTTCCGGGGTGCGGACCGGCCGGACGCCGTGCCGGACGCGGTCCCGGCGGATCTCGGCGCCGCCGCCACCGGTGCGGACGACACCGCCGCGTAAGGACGGGCGACACACCAGGTTCCAGGGCGACGGCCCCGGTCGGCGAGAGCCACCGGGGCCGTCGCCTTTCTCGGTCCGGCCGGGGTGAGGTCAGGGCAGGGGGATAGGGGCGGATGGGCCGTCGCCGGCCAGCCGGAAGGACTCCGGCCCGACCGGTTCCACCAGGCCGTCGGTGACCAGGCCGGTGAGCGCCCGGGCCCGCTGCACGTCGTCGTGCCAGACCTGGTCCAGCCGCTGGTGCGGCACCGGACCGGTGGAGTCCCGGAGCACGGCGAGGAGCAGGCCGCGTACCTGCCGGTCGGTCCCGGCGTAGCGCTGCGGACGGCGGGTCGGCCCGGTCGGCGCGGCCTGTCCGGAGGCCCGCCACGCGCAGCTCGACTCGACCGGGCACACCGCGCACCGGGGTGCCCGGGCGGTGCACACGACCGCGCCGAGTTCCATGAACGCCGCGCTGGCCAGGGCGGCCGCGGCCGGCTCGGCCGGCAGCAACTCCTCGGTGGCGACCAGGTCGGCGGGGCGGGTGGTCGGTCCGGCGTCGGGCTCGCCGGCAATGGCCCGGCACACCACCCGCCGGACGTTGGTGTCGACCACCGGGTGCCGCTGCCCGTACGCGAACGCGGCCACCGCCCGGGCGGTGTACGTGCCGACCCCGGGCAACGCCAGCAACTGTTCCAGCCGGTCGGGTACCACGCCGCCGTGCCGCTCCACGATCGCCACCGCGCACTCGCGCAGGCGTACCGCCCGGCGGGGGTAGCCGAGCCGGCCCCACATCCGGATCGCCTCGGCCGGGGTGTCCTCGGCGAGCGCGCGCGGCTCCGGCCAGCGGGCCAGCCACGCCTCCCACGCCGGCACCACCCGGACCACGGGCGTCTGCTGGAGCATGACCTCGCTGACCAGGATCGCCCACGCGCCGATGCCGGGGTGGCGCCACGGCAGGTCGCGGGCGTTGCGCTCGTACCACCGGCTGACCTGGGTGGCGAAGGTGGGTTCAGTCATGGCGGAGCCGATGATGTCACGGGGGGCTTTCCCGCAGGGTGGGCGGGCCGGGTGGGCGGCTGCGGTGGATCTTCGGCGGCGGGGCAGAATGTCCGAATGAACGAGCTCGCGATCACCGTCATCGGCCGGGACCGGCCGGGCATCGTGGCCGACGTCGCGGAGGTCCTCGCCGGGCTCGGCGCGAACCTCACCGACTCGACGATGACCCGGCTGCGGGGGCACTTCGCGATGACCCTGATCTGTACCGGGCCGGCCGCCGCCGACGTGGAGGCCGCGTTCGCCCCGCTCGCCGCCGACGGGCACCTGCTGGCGACCGTACGCGCGGTCACCCCGGACGGTGCCAGCGAGCCGGCCGGCGAGCCGTACGTGCTGGCGGTGCACGGCGCGGACCGGATGGGCATCGTGGCGGCGATGACCCGGGTGCTGGCGGACGCCGGCGGCAACGTGACCGACCTGAGCACCCGGCTGACCGGTTCGCTCTACGTGGTGGTCGCCGAGGTGGAGTTGCCGCCGGGCAGCTCGGACGAGGTGGCCGGCCGGCTCACCCGGGCCGCGGCGGAACTGGGTGTCGGGGTCAGCCTCCGCCCGGCGGACACGGACCTGCTGTGACCGGCCAGGAGTACGCCGGCCTGGGTGGCTGGACGCCGGAGAAGCTGGGCGTCGCCGGCGAGGTGCGTCAGGTGGTGGCCGCCCCGGAGCCGGTGCTGAGCCGGCCCGGTCCGGACGTCGACCCGACCTCGGCCGAGGTGGTGCGGCTCGCGGCCGACCTGGTCGCCACCATGCGGGTCTCGCCGGGTTGCGTGGGCCTGGCGGCGCCCCAGGTCGGTGTGAGCGCGCAGGTGTTCGCGGTGGACGTGACCGGGCATCCGAAGGCGGTCACCGTGCACGGCACGTTCGTGCTCTGCAACGCCCGGGTGGTGGAGGCGAGCCGGTGGAAGGCCGGCCGGGAGGGCTGCATGTCGGTGCCGGACCTGACCGGTGACGTGAAGCGGGCCAGCCGTCTGGTGGTGGAGGGGATGCTGCCGGGCAGCGGGGAGTCGGTGCGGTTGGTCACGGACGGTTTCGAGGCGCGTGCGCTCCAGCACGAGATCGACCACTGCGCCGGGTTGCTCTTCCTCGACCAGGTCGCCGGCGCGCACGCCGTCTACCAGCGCAAGGTCTATCTCTGACCGTGGTGGGCGCGATCCACTTTGGAGGGCCGCGTGGGCGTCGCACGCGGTTACCGGCGCGTCGGACCGGCGTGCCGAGCACCGCGCGGCTACGGTAGGCGCATCATGCGTCTGACGGTCGGCCCCCTGTCCCCCGCCGTGTACTGGCGGCGTCGCGCCGTCGTGCTCGGTGCGGGGTTGCTCTTCCTGATTGTCCTGCTCTATTCCTGCACCGGGACGGACAAGAACACCGGCGCGCCGGGCGGCGACCCGTCTCCGGGCGGCTCGGCCGCGGCGCCGGCTCCCACCGGCTCGGTGCTGAGCCCGCAGTCGACGGGTCCGTCGCCCACGCCGGGTGCCTCCGGCGACAGCGGCGGCGGCGCCAACACGGGCGGCGGCACGAGCACCGGTGGTGGCACGGGCACCGACGGCGGCGGGAGCACCGGGGGTGGCTCGGGCACCGGTGACGGTGGCGCGTCGGGGGAGCCGGTCTCCGCCGACGGCGCCTGCACCGACTCGGAGATCCAGGTGACGCCGGTGGCGGTGCCGGCGAACGCCCAGCGGGGCACCGTGGTCACGCTGCGCCTCAAGATCAAGAACGTGTCGAACCGTACGTGCAGCCGCGACGTCGGCGCCGACCTCCAGGAGCTGTACGTCAAGGCCGGCGCGGAGAAGGTCTGGTCGTCCGACACCTGCGGCACCGGCAAGGGCTCGGACGTGCAGTCGTTCACGCCCAACTTCGAGCGCGCCTACGAGCTGGGCTGGAACGGGCGGGACACCAGCCGCTGCGAGGCCGGGCTGGCCGCCGGCCCGTACGCCCCGATCGGCACGTACCAGGTCTTCGCCCGGGTCGGCACCAAGATCAGCGAGCCGGTGAAGCTGACCGTCACCGGCTGAGGCGGGTCAGACGTACCGCTCCAGGATGGACGCCTCGGCGAGCCGCGACAGGCCCTCGCGGACCCCACGGGCGCGGGCGTCGCCCACCCCCTCGACCGCCTGGAGGTCTTCCACGGTCGCGCCGAGCAGCCGCTGGAGGCTGCCGAAATGCACCACCAGCCGGTCGACCACGGCCGCCGGCAGCCGCGGCACCTTGGCCAGCAGGCGGAACCCGCGCGGGCTGACCGCCGCGTCGAGCGCGTCGGAGGCGGACGGGTAGCCGATGGCCTTGGCCACCGCCACCAGGTCGATCAGCTCGGTGGCGCTGAGCAGGTCCAGCTCGACCAGCCCCTCGTCGAGCGTGCGCGACTTGCGGCCCACCGGCAGGTAGTCGCGGATGACCAGGGTGCGGTCGGCGTCCACGCCAGCCATCAGCTCGTCGAGCTGGAGCGCCAGCAGGCGGCCGTCGGTGCCCAGCTCCACCACGTAACCGGCGATCTCGTCGGCGATCCGCCGCACCATCTCCAGCCGCTGCACCACCGCCACCGCGTCGCGGACGGTGACCAGGTCCTCGATCTCCAGCGCGGAGAGCGTGCCGGAGACCTCGTCCAGCCGGAGCTTGTAGCGCTCCAGCGTCGCCAGCGCCTGGTTGGCGCGGGACAGGATGGCCGCCGAGTCGTCCAGGACGTGCCGCTGGCCGTTCACGTAGAGGCTGATGATCCGCATCGACTGGCTCACCGAGATGACCGGGTAGCCGGTCTGCCGGGCCACCCGCTCGGCGGTGCGGTGCCGGGTGCCGGACTCCTCGGTGGGGATGGACGGGTCGGGCATCAGGTGCGCGCCGGCCTGGACGATCCGGGTGCCGTCGCTGGAGAGCACCACCGCGCCGTCCATCTTGCACAGCTCGCGGACCCGGGTGGCGGAGAACTCCACGTCCATCGGGAAGCCGCCGGTGCAGATCTGCTCGACCACCTTGTCGTAGCCGAGCACGATCAGCGCGCCGGTGCGGCCGCGCAGGATCCGCTCCAGGCCGTCGCGGAGCGCGGTGCCCGGCGCCATGAGGGCGAGGTTGGCGCGCAGCGGATCGGCGCCGGCGCCGCCGACGCTCCCGGACACGCTCACGCTGATGGCGCGGCTGGGGTTGCCGCTCACGGCGCCGGTGCGGGCGTGCGGCGTCGCCGTTGCGGGCTTGGTGGCATCGCGGTCGATCGGCACGGGCACAGTCTACGGACTGCGGAGCGGTGGGTGCTCTCGTGGTTACTGTGATGTGTCACGATGCCGGGTCCGCCCCGCCGCGTGACCTGTCCGGAAACGCCCGGCCGATCCCCGCGCACGGCCACGCACGGTCACCCGGCGGATGCGCGAGCGGCTGCCTGGAGCGCCGCCCGCACGTCCGTGACCTCGATCACGCGCATGTTCTCCTGGGTCACGCCGCTGCTGCCGGGGCCGCACCCCGGCGGGACCAGCGCCGTCCGGAAGCCCAGCCGGGTGGCCTCGGCCAGCCGGCGGGGCACCGCGCCGACCCGTCGCACCTCGCCGGTGAGCCCGACCTCGCCGATGGCGACCAGGTGCGGGTCGAGCGCCAGGTTGAGCCCGCCGGAGGCCACCGCGAGCGCCACCGCGAGGTCGGCCGCCGGCTCGACCACCCGGATGCCGCCGACGGTGGCGGCGAAGACCTCCCGGTCGTGCAGGGTCAGCCGTTCGGTGCGCCGCTGGAGCACCGCCAGGACCATGGCGAGCCGGGCGCCGTCGAGGCCGGAGACGGTGCGGCGGGGAGAACCGGCGACGGTCGCCCCGATCAGCGCCTGCACCTCGGTGACAAGCGCCCGCCGGCCCTCCATGGCCACTGTCACGCAGGTGCCCGGCACCGGCTCGGAATAGCGGGTCAGGAAGAGGCCGGACGGGTCGGCCAGGCTGCTGATGCCGCCCTCGTGCATCTCGAAGCAGCCCACCTCGTCGGCCGCGCCGAACCGGTTCTTCACGCCGCGCACCATGCGCAGCGACGAGTGCTTGTCGCCCTCGAAGTGGAGCACCACGTCGACCAGGTGCTCCAGCACGCGCGGGCCGGCCACCTGGCCGTCCTTGGTGACGTGCCCGACCAGCACGGTGGCGACCCCGCGCTCCTTGGCGACCGCGACCAGCGCCGCGGTGACCGCGCGCACCTGGGTCACGCCGCCCGGCACGCCCTCGGTGCCGGTGGTGGAGATGGTCTGCACCGAGTCGAGCACCAGCAGCCCCGGCTTGACCGCGTCGAGGTGACCGAGCACCGCCGCCAGGTCGCTCTCGGCGGCCAGGTAGAGCTGGTCGTGCAGGGTGCCCATCCGCTCGGCGCGCAGCCGGACCTGGCTGACCGACTCCTCGCCGCTGACCACCAGCGACGGGCTGCCCGCGCCGGCGGCCCACTGCTGGGCCACGTCGAGCAGCAGGGTCGACTTGCCGACGCCCGGCTCGCCGGCCAGCAGCACCACGGCGCCGGGGACCAGGCCGCCGCCGAGCACCCGGTCGAGCTCGCTCACCCCGGTCGCCCGGGCCCGGGCCGGCGCGGCGCTGATGGTGGCGATCGGGCGGGCCGGCTCGGCAGGCATCCGGGAGCTGACCACCCGGCCGGAGACCATCGGGCCGGTGACTGTCGACTCGACCACCGAGCCCCACTCGCCGCACTCGGGGCACCGGCCCACCCACTTGGGGGGCTGGTGACCGCAGGCGTCGCACTCGTAGGCGGGGCGGGGTTCGCGGGCGGCGGCGCGGCCGCGGCCGGCGCCGGCGCGGGACGAGGTCGATCGGGGCGTGGTCACCACCGGACGCTAACCGGGTGGTACGACGAAAGCCCACCGGAGAAACGACGACACCGCCGGTGTGGCGCAGGCCACCGCGGCGGTGTCGACGGAACCGGTACGGCGTCAGCCGTGGCTGCCACCCTCGGTGCCGCCCTCTTCGGCGGAGTGCTCACGCGGGTTGACGACAGGCGACGGCGGCGCCTCCGGGGTCAGCGGCACGCCGATCGGCGCCGGCGTGGAGATCACGTTGCCGTTGCCGAAGTCGAAGGTCAGGTTGACCTGCTGGCCGACGAGCAGCTTCTGGTTCAGGCCGACGAGCTGGAGGAACCGCGGGTTGCCGCTGTTGAGCTGGGCGTAGCCGAGCGCCGGGATCTCGATCCGGGCCGGCTGGCCGGCGGGCGCCGCGCTGCTCTCCGACGGCGACGGGCCGGCCGAGACGGAACCGCTCTCCGACGGGGAGGCGGGCACCTCCAGCGACTGGCTGGGCGACGCGCTCGGGTCGGTGGCGGTGGGCGAGGCCGAGGCCGGCTCGGTCGGCGAGCCGGTCGGGGTGGCCTCGCCGCTGGACCCGGCGCCGCCGGTCAGCACGATCTCGCGGGCGCTGTCGGTGGTGACGGTCACCGTCACCGGCGCCTTGCTGTCGTTGTAGATCACCACGTTGAGCGGCGCGTCCGCGCCCGCCTCGTAGCCCTTCGGCCCGGGGAACCGCACGTAGAGGCCGCGCACCTGGTAGAGGTTGTCCGAGGTCTGGACGTTGACGCCCTGAACTGACGGGATCTTGTTGGCGGTCTCGGCGATCTGCCCGGCGCCGCACCCGGACAGCAGCAGGCTCGCCGCCGCCGCCGTGCCGGCCAGCAGCAGGGCCGGCCCCCGGGAACCCCTGATCGAGCGCGTCACGTCGGTCCTCCTCGTCACGATCCCCACCCGGTCGACAGCCGGGCACGGGGTGGCCATACCCGCGCAGACCGCTCTCCAGGGTAGTTGGAGCTGATCGAGGCCCGCACGCGGACCCGGCAATGCCACCTCCGGAGGGGACCGCTCAGACCACCCGGCCGTTCGCCACCAGCAACACCACATCGATGAGCGCCACCACCAGCACCGCCCGGAAGGCGGCCACCGGGCGACCGCCGGCCCGGGCGGTGGCGCGTCCGGCGTACCAACCGAGGGCCGGGACCGCGACGGCGGCGGCGACCGCCGACAGGCCGGTCCACGACGGCGGTCCGGGCGGGCCGAACACCAGCGCGAGGGTGGCCGCGAGGAGCAGCCCGGCGGCGGCCAGCCGGCTGCCCGCCGGGCCGAGCCGGTGCGGCAGGCCGCGCACCCCGGTGCGGGCGTCGTCGGCGAGGTCGGGCAGCACGTTGGCGAAGTGCGCCCCGGCGCCGAGCAGTGCGGCGGCGGCCACCAGCCAGGCCGGCGGCGCGGGCGAGCCGGGCAGCGCCAGCACCACGAACGCGGGCAGCGCGCCGAACGAGATCGCGTAGGGGAGCACCGACACCGGCGTCGACTTCAGCGGCCAGTTGTAGAGCAGCGCGGAGACCAGCCCCCCGGTGGCGCAGGCCGCCGCGACCGGGCCGGTGGGCAGCGCCAGCAGCGGCGTGGCGACGGCCGCCACCAGCGTCGCCCGGGCCAGCGTCGGCCGGGCGACCGCGCCGGTGGTCACCGGCTTGTCGGTACGCCCCACCGCGGCGTCCCGCTCGGCGTCGATCAGGTCGTTGCTCCAGCCGACGGCGAGTTGGCTGGCGAGCACCGTCAGCGCCACCGTCGCGATCCCGCCGGCGGTGTGCCCGACGCCGGCGGCGAGCAGCGCGGCGACCACGACGACCGCCGCCGCCGGCTCCGGATGGCTCGCCCTGACCAGCCCTAACACCCGCGTCGACATAAGGGAAGTCTGGTCGTTACCGGGGAGTCGTGCCACGCTCGGTCCATGCCAGAAGCGTCCCCGGTGGTCGGTCCGCGCCGGGCGCTGCCCCCGAACGACCCCCGGCAGTACGACGACCTGGCCGGCGAGTGGTGGCGGCCGGACGGCGCCTTCGCGATGCTGCACTGGCTGGCCCGCGCCCGCGCGGCCCTGGTGCCCCCGGCGTCCACCCGGGACGACCTGCTCGTCGACCTGGGCTGCGGGGCGGGGCTGCTCGCGCCGCACCTGGCCGGCAAGGGCTACCGGCACGTCGGGGTGGACCTGACCCGCTCCGCGCTCGACCAGGCCGCCGCGCACGGCGTGACGGTGCTCCAGGGCGACGCGACGGCGGTGCCGCTCGCCGACGGGTGTGCCGCCGTGGTGTCCGCCGGTGAGCTGCTGGAGCACGTGCCGGACTGGCGGCGCGCGGTGGCCGAGGCGTGCCGGCTGCTGCGGCCGGGCGGCCTGCTGGTGCTGGACACGCTCAACGACACGCTGCTGGCCCGACTGGTCGCGGTGGAGTTGGGCGAGCGGCTGCCCACGGTCCCACGCGGCATCCACGATCCCCGGCTGTTCGTGGACGCCCGCGCGCTGGTCGCCGAGTGCGCCCGGCACGGCGTGGCGTTGCGCCTGCGCGGCGTCCGGCCCGAGCTGGGCGGCACGCTCGCCTGGTTGCTGCGCCGGTGGCGGGGCGGCGACCGTCCGGTGCGGACGGAGCCGCGCATCGTGCCGACCCGGTCGACCGCGGTGCTCTATCAGGGCAGTGGGCGCCGGGGCGGGTAGCCGGGGCCACCCGGGGTAAGGGACGTCGAGAAGGGGGCGGACATGACTGTGCACGCGCTGGAGGCGGCCCGCCGGTTGGCGCCACGACTGGCCGCCCGCGCGGCCGGGCACGACCGGGACGGCTCGTTCCCCGTCGACGACTTCGCCGACCTGCGCGAGGCCGGCCTGTTCGGGCTGATGGTCCCGCGTGAGCTGGGCGGGTCGGGCGCGACGTTCGCCGAGTACGCCGCCGTCGCCACCGAACTGGCCCGGGGCAACGGCGCGACCGCGCTGGTGTTCAACATGCACGCCTCGGTGACCGGGGCGCTGGGCGCGGTCACCGAGGAACTGGCCGAGGCGCTCGGCGTACCGGACGAGGCGCTTGCCGCCCGGGACCGGCTGCTGCGCGCGGCGGCCGACGGCGCCTGGTACGCGGTGGCGATGAGCGAGCGCGGCGCCGGCGCCCGGCTGTCCCAGCTCAGCACGGTCTACGAGCCGGTCGACGGCGGCTGGCACGTCAAGGGCAGCAAGACCTTCTGCTCCGGCGCCGGCCACCCGGACGGCTATCTGGTCGCCGCGCGCAGCGCCACCGACGAGTCGGTGGTCTCCCAGCTCCTGGTCCCGGCCGGGGACGGGATCACGGTAGAGCCGACCTGGGACTCGCTCGGCATGCGCGCCACCTCCTCGCACGACCTGCACCTGGACGTGACCGTGCCGGCCGACCGGCTGCTCGGCGGCGTGGAGGGGCTGGCCCTGGTGGTGGCCCAGCTCATGCCGCACTGGCTGGTGGCCAGCTACGCCGCCGTCTACGTCGGGGTGGCCCGGGCCGCGATCGACGCGGCGGCCGAGCACCTGAACGCCCGCAACCTGTCCGGGTTGCCGGCGGTCCGGGCCCGGCTGGGGCGGGCGGACGCGGCCACCGCCGCCGCCGAGCTGGTGGTCGCGGAGGCGGCCCGTCGGGTCGACGAGGAGCCCGGCTCCGCCGAGACGAACCGCTGGGTGTGGCGGGCGAAGCTGCTCGCCGGCACCACTGCCGCGGAGGTGGCGGCGTCCATGCTGGAGGCCGCCGGCACGTCGGCGACCCGCCGGGGTCATCCGCTGGAGCGGCTCTACCGGGACGCCCGGTGCGGCTCGCTGCACCCGGCCACCTCCGACGTGTGCGCCGACTGGCTGGGCATCGCCGCGCTCGGCGGCGACCCGGACCGGGACGGCACGGTCCCTCGTTGGTGAGCAGAGCGGGGCGCGGTCCCTCATGGGTGAGCGGAGCGGAGCAAGCTGTCGAGAGGTGGGGGACGTGGGCGTACCGGTGATCGCGGGTCTGGGCATGGCGCTGCCGCCGGGCGCCGCGCAGGACGAGCTGTGGACGGGCTTCTTCGAGAAACACTTCTCGGGCACCACCCGGGTGTTGGCCGAGAAGATCTTCGCCAACTCCGGGGTGACCCGCCGGCAGGCGGCGGTGAACCCGCTGCTGGAGGACGTCTCGGACTGGCCGACCGAGCGCCGCATGCGCCGTTATCAGGTGGAGGCGTTGCCGCTGGGCAAGGAGGCGGTCGGCCGGGCGCTCACCGCCGCCGGCCTGGACGCCTCCGACATCGGCCTGTTCGTGGTCTGTTCCTGCACCGGGTACGCGACCCCGGGGCTGGACATCCTGCTCGCCCGGGACCTCGGCATGGCCCCGAACACGCAGCGCGTGTTCGTTGGCCACATGGGCTGCTACGCGGCCCTGCCCGGGCTGGGCGCGGCGAGCGACTTCGTCACCGCCCGGCAGCGGCCCGCGCTGCTGCTCTGCGCGGAGCTGACCAGCCTGCACATCCAGCCGGCGAGCGCGCGGGTGGACACCCAGCAGATCGTCTCGCACGCGCTCTTCTCGGACGCCGCGGTCGCCGCCGTGCTCGTGCCCGGCGCCCGGGGGTACGCGGTGCGCGAGGTCGCCTCCGTCACCGACACCTCCACCGCCGACCACATGACCTGGGACGTCACCGACACCGGCTTCCGGATGGGGCTGTCGCCGAAGGTGCCGAAGGTGCTCTCCCGGTTCGTCGGTGACCTGGTGGACGACCTGTTGGCCCGGCACGGGTACGACAGGTCCGGGGTGGACGGCTGGGCGGTGCACCCGGGCGGTCCACGCATCCTCAACGTGGTGGAGCGGGAGCTGGCCCTGCCCCCGTCGGCGCTTGCCGCGTCCCGGGAGACGTTGGCCGAGCACGGCAACTGTTCGTCCCCGACGGTGCTGCTGATCCTGGACCGGTTGGCCCGTACGCCGTCGCCGCCGCGTCGGGTGGTGATGCTCGCGTTCGGGCCGGGTCTGACGCTCTACGCGGCGCTGTTGGAGCGCGCGGGCTGACCGGCCCGCCCGATACCCTGACGGCCATGGCCTCCGAGGAGCGGATCCGGTCGGCGGCGCTGGTCGGCCTGACCGTGCTGGTGTTGACGCTCGGCGCGTGGTGGTGGCGGTCGGCGGCGCCGTGGCTCGGCACGACCCGGGGTTCGACCACGGAGGATCTGGTCCGGTCCCGGGTCGAGGCGGACGCGGCGAGCGGGCGGGCGCTGCCGGGCGGGTCGACCGGGTCCGACACGGTGGTGGTCGACCCGGGCTCCGGCGAGGTGCGCGCCGAGCCGGGCCGGTCGTTCTGGGTCCATGTCGATCCCGACGGTGCGACCCGGCCGCTGGAGGTGTCGCACGTGGTGTGGCGGGAGACGTCCCGGCTGACGGCGGGCGGGCCGCCGGTGGTCCGGCAGGCCAATCCCTCGTCCGGCGACACCTACCGGTTGTCGGTGCGCTGTGCCGGCGAGGGGGCGGTCGCGGTGCGGGTGACCGGGGCCGGTGACGACGACGTGGAGCGGGTGCTGAACTGCGGGGGCCGGGTGGACGTCCCGCTGCTGGAGGGCACCGGCTCGCCGGTGTGGGTGCGGTTCGCCCCGCTGCGGGGCGAGGCGGAGCTGGACGCCCGGCTGGAGGCGCTCTACTGAGCCGGGGTCAGCCGGCCAGGCGGGCCAGGTCGGCCTGGTAGTCGGCCGCCGGGCCGAGTTCGGGCACCAGCCGCACCAGCGCGCCCCGCCGGTCCACCAGCAGCGCGGCGGCGGTGCCGGGGTGGGCCGACAGGTGCAGGTAGGAGCGGAGCCCGCCGGCCGGGTCGCCCAGCGGACGTACGCCGGTGACGACGGCGGGCCCGGCGCTGCGGCCCTCGGTCACGGTGACCACGGTGACCCCGGGGGGCGCGGTGGCCGCGGCGGTGCCGACCTGGTCGGCGCAGGCGCACGCGTCGACCAGGATGATCATGGCGGGTAGCAGGCTGCGCAGCGGCACCGGGGTGTTGTCCGCCCCGACCAGGTCCAACGCCGGCAGCGGGCCGACCGGCGACGGCGCGGCCGTGGTGACCCGGGGCAGCACGGTCGGCCCGCCGGTGCGGGGTCGGGGCCAGGTGACGGCGGCCAGCCCGGCCAGCGTGACAAGCATCGAGACCAGGAGCACCAGCAGGGGCAGCCCGAGCCGGAGCCGGGGCGCCCGGTGGGCGTGCCGGGGATCGCGGCGCAGCTCCCGGCGCACCTGCCGGGCCTCCTCGGCGAGCGCCGAGGCGTCGTCGGGGACGACCACCCGGCCCCATTCCGGGGGCAGCCCACCGAGCCCGTCCGGCGGCCCCTGGCCGTCAGCGTCAGGCACGCCCATCGGACCCCCAGAACGTCTCGGTGAGCGGACGTCGCGTCCGCCTACCAGCGTCCCGCACCGGGGGCCGTACCGCCACACCTGGGCGCGGACGGAGTTACGGAGCTACCATGGAAGGAGCGCATCGCCCTAGATTTGCGACGTTCCGACTGCCCACACCCGGTTGTCATCTGACAGTCACGGAGCGTGCCCAAATCATCGACTTGACCTCCTGTCAAGCCGAAGAAATACCTCTCACAGGGCCCCTGAGCTGCGCCAACGGTCAGGACAGCGGTGAGACATCGGTGCCTGAGCGTGTTACCCTAGACACAGCGAAAGGGGTTTCGAACCTATGGTTTTCAGTGTCGGCGAGACCGTTGTTTACCCCCACCACGGGGCCGCACTCATCGAGGCAATCGAGACTCGGGTCATCAAGGGCGAGCCGAGGGAATACCTCGTCCTGAGGGTCGCGCAGGGTGACCTGACGGTCCGGGTGCCCGCCGAGAACGCCGAGATCGTGGGTGTGCGCGAGGTGGTCGGCGAAGAGGGCCTGGGCAAGGTCTTCGACGTGCTCCGTGCACCGCACACCGAGGAGCCGACCAACTGGTCGCGGCGTTACAAGGCGAATCTGGAGAAGCTGGCCTCCGGCAATCCGCTGAAGGTGGCCGAGGTCGTCCGCGACCTGTGGCGCCGGGAGCGGGAGCGGGGCCTGTCGGCGGGCGAGAAGCGCATGCTCGCCAAGGCCCGTGACATCCTCGTGGGCGAGGTCGCGCTGGCCGAGAAGAGCACCAAGGACGAGGCGGAGACGCTGCTCGACAAGGTGCTGACCGAGGCCTGATCCGCAACCCTGCCTCTACCCGCACCACAGCGAACGAAACCGAGGACCGCGACGTGACCGCGCAGCTCAATCCGCGCGGTGACGTCGCGGTCCTCGTTCCTGCGGCCGGCGCCGGGGTACGCCTCGGCCCGGGCGCTCCCAAGGCGCTCCGCCCGCTCGCCGGCGAGCCGCTGCTGGTGCACGCCGTCCGCCGGATCGCCGCCGCGTCCTCGGTGCACACCATCGTGGTGGCCGCGCCGGCCGCCGACGTCGAGTCGGTGCGGACGCTGCTCGCGCCGGTGGCGCCGGTGACGGTGGTGCCGGGCGGGGCCGAACGCCAGGCGTCCGTGGCGGCGGCCCTCGCGGCCGTTCCCGCCGGGCCGGAGATCGTCCTGGTCCACGACGCCGCCCGGGCGCTCACCCCGCCGGAGCTGGTCGAGTCGGTGGCCGCGGCGGTCCGGGGCGGGCACGACGCGGTGATCCCGGTCCTGCCGGTGGTCGACACGATCAAGGAGGTCGACGTCGTCGAGCGGGTGCTCGGCACTGTCGACCGGGCGGCGCTGCGCGCGGTGCAGACCCCCCAGGGCTTCCGCCGGGCGGTGCTGGCCGCCGCGCACCGGGCGGCCGGGGACCCGCTCACCGACGACGCCGGCCTGGTGGAGAAGCAGGGCGTCACGGTGGTCTGCGTACCCGGCTCGGAACTGGCCATGAAGATCACCCGCCCGTTCGACCTGGCTCTGGCCGAACACCTCCTGACCATCACCCCCTGACCAGCGAGGGGCGGCGCGTACCCTCTGGTCATGATCGTTCCTCGGGTGGCCGTCGGCACCGACGTGCACGCGTTCGCCGCCGGGCGGCCCTGCTGGGTCGCCGGCCTGCACTGGCCGGACCAGGACGGCCTGGCCGGCCACTCGGACGCCGACGTGGTCGCGCACGCCGCCTGCAACGCGCTGCTCTCCGCCGCCGGCCTCGGCGACCTGGGCGCGAACTTCGGGGTCGACCAGCCGGAGTGGGCGGGCGCCTCCGGAGTGGCCCTGCTGACCGAGTCGGCTCGGCGGGTGCGGGCGGCGGGCTTCGCGATCGGCAACGTGTCCGTGCAGGTGGTCGGCAACCGGCCCAAGATCGGGCCGCGCCGGGACGAGGCGCAGCGGGTGCTCTCCGAGGCGGTCGGCGCCCCGGTCACGGTGTCCGCGGCCACCACCGACGGCCTGGGCTTCCCCGGGCGCGGCGAGGGGTTGGCCGGCATCGCGGTGGCGCTGGTGTACCAGGCGCCGGCGGACTGACGCGGCGGCCGGGGACGCCGACCGCCGCACCGTGGTCAGTCGACGTCGGTGCAGACGTTGTGCGTGGTGCCGTGCAGCATCGTGATGGTCTTGTCGTAGGTGGGGGTGAACGCCACCCGGAACTGGCCGTCGACGATCCACAGCCCCTTCGGCAGCGAACCGGCGTTCTCCCGGAAGCCGAGCAGCACCGGACCGGTGACATACCAGGTCATCGACCCGTCGGGGCGGTAGACGACGAGTGACGTGCCGCTCGCGTCGGCCGTGGCGGTGGCCCCCGTCTCCAGGTTGGTCACCCGGTCGACGAGCGCGCCGGTGAACAACTCCCGCTTCGGGGAGCCGTCCGGATAGGTGTCCAACGTCAGCTTCCGTACCTCGTCGACGACCGGCTCCACCCGTACCGCGAACTCGCACCGGGCGCCGGCGGGCATCTCGAACGCCTCCTGGGGCGCCGGCACCCAGGCGCCGGGCGCGCCGTCGGCGGCGGACGCCGCACCGGGAACGGCCGCCACCACGGCGGCCACCACCGACGCCACCGCGACGCTCATCCTGCTGAACCGCATGTTCACTCCATCCGTCCCGCTGATCAAGGGCGATCCCAGCGTCACCGGGGCGGCTCACCACCGGCTCACCACCGGGGCGGTGGCACCGGGCCGTCCGACCCGCGCCACCGACCCCCGGTCGGGCCGACCGACCACCCGCTCACCACCTGACGACAACCGCCCGGACCGGCCGGGTCGTCCTGATCGGTATGGACTTCCGACTGCTCGGACCGTTCGAGGCGCGCCACGAGGGCCGGACCGTCGAGGTCGGCAGCCGCCGGCAGGAGCGTTGCCTGCTCGGGCTGCTGCTGCTCGACCCGGGTCGGGTGGTGCCGACCGACCGCCTCGTCGACCTGCTGTGGAACGGCCGGCCGCCGGCCTCGGCGCGCGCCACGGTGCAGACGTACATCGGGCGGCTGCGGGCGGCGCTGCACCCGTACGGGGTGCGGATCGACACCGGCGGCGAGGGCTATCGCGTCGACGTCACCGGGCATCGCGTCGACGTCGACGAGTTCGGTGAGCTGGTCCGGGCGGCGGGCGCGGTCGCCGACCCCGCCGAGCGGGTGCGGTTGCTCGACCGGGGGCTCGCCCTCTGGCGGGGTCCGCTGCTCGCCGACGCGGCGGACGGCGACCTGCGGGACCGGCTGCGCGGCACGGTCGAGGAGCTGCGGCTGGTGGCGGTGGAGCTGCGCGCCGAGGCGCGGCTCGCGCTGGGCCAGCACGCCCCGGTGATCGCCGAGCTGATGCCGGCGGCGACCCGGCACCCCACCCGCGAGCAGCTCCTGGCCGTGCTGATGACCGCCCTGTACCGGGGTGGCCGGCGGGCCGACGCGCTGCGGCTCTACCGCGCCACCCGGGACCTGCTCGCGGCGGACTTCGGCGTCGAGCCGGGGCCACGGCTGCGCGAGGTGCACCGCCGGGTGGTGGCCGGCGACGACCGGCTCGACCGGATCGGCCGACCGATGTACGAGGTGCGGGTCCGCGACGAGAGCCTGCCGTGGAGCGTCGGCGGCCATCCCGCGCTGGACTTCTGCAACACGCTCGCCGGGTGGGGCCTCGTGTCCCCGCTGCCCGGCGCCGAGTGGCTGCGCGGCTATCGGACCCTGGCCGTCTGGGCGGGACACGTCGGGTTGGCCGACGAGGCGGCGGTGAGCCGGCTGCTGCACCTCGCGCGCCGCGACCCGGACACGGCGGAGCGGGTGCTCGCCGAGGCCCGTACGCTCCGGGCCGCCCTCCGCGCCTGCCTGGTCGATCCGGCGGACCGTCGGGCCTTCGACGCGGTCGCCCGGGCCGCCGAGGTGGCCGCCCGGGCGCTGGTGTTCCGGCGCGAGGGGGACGGGCGCGGGCGCTGGTGGATCGACCTCGCCGCCGGGCTGCGGCTGCCCCTGCACGCCGCCGCGTTCAGCGGCGCCCAACTGCTCGCCGATCCGACCCGGCTCACGGTCCGGGCCTGCCCGGACGAGCGCTGCGGGTGGCTGTTCCTCGACGAGAGCGGCCTGCGGCGCTGGTGCAGCCTGGGCACCTGCGGGGGCACGCCCTGCCGCGGCGCCTGACCGTGGTCGGGTGGCGGGTCGGGCGGTTACGCTCGCCGGGATGCCGAGTGACGCCGCCTCCGACCAGTCCGCCGCCGACGGTTTCCTGCAACGCGCCCACCTCCTCGCCGAGCTGGGCCGCTACGACGAGGGGATCGGCGAGCTGACCGCGCTGATCGCCGGCGAGCCCGCGCACGTCCAGGCGTTGACCATGCTGGCCCGGATGCAGCTCGCCGCCGACCGCCCCACCGAGGCGCTCACCACCGCCGAGACGGCCGTGGCGGCCGCCCCGGGCGCGGTGCCGCCGCTTGTGACACGCGGGCTCGCGCTGCTGGACCTGGAGCGCTGGAAGGACGCCGCGGGCACCGCCGAGGAGATCCTGGCGCTCGGCCCCGCCGAGGCGTACGCGCAGCGCAGTGCCGCCGCGATCCTCTCCGCCGCGCGCAACGGGCAGCCGGCGCTGGACGCGGCCTGGCGCGGGGTGGAGCTGGCCCCGGACGAGCCGGAGGGGCATCTGGTGCTCGGCCTGGTCGCGGTCCGGCTGGAGCTGTTCGACCTGGCCGAGCGGGCCTACCGGGAGGCGTTGCGACTGGACCCGGAGCTGGCCGGGGCGGGACGGGACCCGGGGGTGGCCCGGTTGGAGCGGCGCCGCTACGCGGAGACGCTGGAGCGCCTGACCGAGGCGGCCGACATCTCCCCGACCGGCCCCGATCCGGAGCGGACCGCCGACGCCGGCCTGCGCCGGCTGGTGCTGTCGGCCGCCGGCTGGTCGCTGGTGCTCACCGTGCTGGTCGCCGCGCTGGCCCCGACCGCGCCCGCCGCGTCCCGGCTGCTGGCCGTGCTGGCCGCGGTCGGGGTCGGGTTGCTGGCGGGCGTGCCCGCGTCCCGGCTGCCCGGCGCGCGGGACGCCATGTCGCGCGGTCTGTCTCCGGCCGTCTACGCGGTGGCCGCGGCGCCGCTGCTGCTGGCGGTGTATGCCCTGGTCGGCGGCCCGTGGCCGCTGGTGGGTGCGATCACTGCCACGGTGGTCGCCGGATTCACCGTGTTCCGCCGGGGGTAGGAAAATCGAATGCTGACCGTCAACGCCTACGCGGCGACGTCCGCGTCCGATCCGCTCACGCCGACCACGATCGAGCGGCGTGACCTCGCACCGGACGACGTCCTCATCGACATCAAGTTCGCCGGCATCTGCCACTCCGACATCCACACCGCGCGCAGCGAGTGGGGCCCGACCACCTACCCGATCGTCGTCGGTCACGAGATCGCCGGCGTGGTGCGCGAGGTCGGCTCCGCGGTGACCACGTTCGCCGTCGGCGACCGGGTGGGCGTCGGCTGCATGGTCGACTCCTGCCGGGAGTGCGACAACTGCCGTAGGGGCCTGGAGCAGTACTGCCTGAAGGGCAACATCGGCACGTACGGGGCGGTGGGCCGGGACGGCCGGCCGACCCAGGGCGGCTACTCGCAGGCCATCGTGGTGACCGAGTCCTTCGTGCTGCGGATCCCGGACGGCATCGAGCTGGACGCCGCCGCGCCGCTGCTCTGCGCCGGCATCACCACCTACTCACCGCTGCGGCACTGGAACGCCGGGCCGGGCCGCAAGGTGGCCGTGATCGGCATGGGCGGGCTCGGCCACATGGCCGTCAAGCTGGCGCACGCCATGGGCGCCGAGGTGACCGTGCTGTCCCAGTCGCTGAAGAAGCGGGAGGACGGGCTGCGGCTCGGCGCCGACCACTACTTCGCCACCTCGGACGAGGCGACGTTCACCGACCTGGCCGGCTCGTTCGACCTGATCGTCAACACCGTCAGCGCGGCCATCGACCTGGACGCCTACCTGGGGCTGCTGGCCGTGGACGGGACGCTCGTCAACGTCGGCGCGCCGGAGGACCCGCTGTCGGTGCGCGCGTTCTCGCTGATCCCGGCCCGGCGGTCGTTCGCCGGCTCGATGATCGGCGGCATCGCCGAGACCCAGGAGATGCTCGACTTCTGCGCCGAGCACGGGCTGGGCGCGGAGATCGAGGTGATCGGTGCCGACAAGATCAACGAGGCGTACGAGCGGGTGCTCGCCTCGGACGTGCGCTACCGCTTCGTCATCGACGCGTCGACGTTCTGACGACCGGCACACGAGAAGGGGCCGCGTCCGCGCGGCCCCTTCTCGTGGTACGTCAGGGCTTGCGCGCCCAGGTCCAGGCGTAGCCGTCGTCCTCGCAGGCGGTGCCCGCGTCGCAGAGGTCCAGCGGGCGGAACGTGTCCACCATGACCGCCAGCTCGTCGAAGGAGTCCGCCCCGATGGACCGCTCGGCGGCGCCCGGCTGGGGGCCGTGGGTGAAGCCGGACGGGTGCAGCGAGATCGAGCCCTGCTCGATGCCGGAGCCGCGCCGGGCCTCGTAGTTGCCGCCGGTGTAGAACAGCATCTCGTCGGAGTCGACGTTGTGGTGGTTGTACGGCACCGGGATGGCGGCCGGGTGGTAGTCCACCTTGCGCGGCACGAACGAGCAGATCACGAAGTTCGGGCCCTGGAACGTCTGGTGTACCGGCGGCGGCTGGTGGATGCGCCCGGTGATCGGCTCGAAGTCGTGGATGGAGAACGCCCACGGGTACATGTGCCCGTCCCAGCCCACGACGTCGAACGGGTGGTTCGCATAAACATGACGCGTCCAAGCTGTGCCGCTGCCACCCGGGCCTGCGGCCCGAGACCGGTGCCGGACCAGCACCTCGACCTCCTCGCCGTCAACGAGCAGCGGGGTGTCCGGCCCTCGGACGTCGCGCTCGCAGTAGGGCGAGTGCTCCAGGAACTGCCCGCGTAGGGAGAGGTAGCGCTTGGGCGGGCCGATGTGGCCGGCGGCCTCGACGGCGAGCAGCCGGGTCGGCTCGTCGCCGGTGGGCACCAGGCGGTGGATGGTCGAGGTGGGGATCACGACGTAGTCGCCGGCCACCACGTCGAGCACGCCGAACGGCGACTCCACCCGCATCGAGCCGGATTCCAGGTAGAGGCAGTGGTCGCCGGCGGCGTCGCGGAACAGCGGTGAGGGCCGGTCGGCGAGCACGTACGCGATCCGGACGTCGTCGTTGGCGAGCAGGTACTGCCGGCCGAGCACCGGGTCGGCGCCGGTGCCGTCGAGCTTGTGGGTGCGCAGGTGGCGCGGCTTGAGCGGCAGGTTCGGCACCCGCGTGACCGTGGGCGGGGCGAACTCCTCGGCGGCGAGGATCGCGGTCGGCGCGTGGCGGTGGTAGAGCAGCGACGAGTCGGAGGAGAAGCCCTCCTGGCCGACCAGTTCCTCCGCGTAGAGCGTGCCGTCCGGCTGCCGGAACTGGGTGTGGCGCTTGCGGGGCACCTCGCCCACGCTGCGGTAGTAGGGCATCTCGCCTCCCGTTATGTCCCGTCTCCGGCCGGTGGCGTCCGATAATCGGACGCTGTTGTCCGTTCCTCGTAGCGTCCCGTACATTCTTGTCTCGTGTCAACGCAGGTGCCCCGCCTCCTCGCCGGCCTGGTGGACGACGCCGCGGTCTTCCCCCCGGGCAGCGCCGCGCTGCCCGACGCGGTGACCGCGCACCGCACCCACCGCACGGCCTGGTACGCCGACCTGGTCGGCCCGCTGCTGCTGCCCGCCTCGGAGATCCAGCGAGGCGCGCTCAGCGGCCTGGTCGAGCCGGGCCTCGTCATCGGGCTGATCGGTGACACCGGTTTGGACCAGCTCCCCGTCGCGCTGTCCGCCCTCGGACCCGACGGGGTGACCGCCCGGCAGGTCGAGGCGCCGGTCGCCAAGCGCGGCGAGGACCCGCAGCCCGGCCTGGCCGAGCTGGTCGCGCTCGCCGGCCGGCTCGACGGCGCCGCCGTCTACGCGGAGGTCCCGCTGACCTTCGGGTTGATGGGCGCGCTGGACACGCTCGCGCGGGCGCGCGCCGACGGGCTGCCGGTGGCCGCCAAGTTCCGCACCGGTGGGCTCGCCGCCGAGCTGTTCCCGACCCCTGTCGAGCTGGCCGCGGTGATCTGCGCCTGCCACGAACGGGACCTGCCGTTCAAGCTCACCGCCGGGCTGCACCACGCGATCCGGCACCGCGACCCGGAGACCGGCTTCACCCACCACGGCTTCGTCAACGTGCTGGCCGCCACGCTTGCCGCCGCCGAGGGCGCCCGGGTGGACGCGGTGGCCGAGCTGCTGACCGCCACCGACCCGGTGCGCGTGGTCGAGTCGGCCCGGGCCCGGCGCGAGTCCCCGCGCCCGCTCTGGGTCGGGTACGGCTCGTGCAGCATCTCGGAACCACTTACCGATCTGATCCGGCTGGGGCTGGTGAACGGAGGCTTCGCATGACCGAACGCACCGAGCGGAGCGAGGGCCGTGAGGGCATGCCCGGCCGGCACAGCATGAGCTGGGTTGACGGGGCGGCGGGGTCGCCGTACGGGGTGACGAACCTGCCGTACGGCGTGTTCCGGCACGGCGACCGCGAGCCGCGGATCGGCGTCCGGATCGGCGACCTCGTGCTCGACCTGGCCGGCGCCGAGGGCGCCGGTCTGGTGCTGGCCGGCGGCGCGCTGGGTCACCGGACGCTGAACGCCTTCCTGGCGCTCGGCCGGCCGCAGTGGACCGCCGTCCGGGAACGGGTCACCGAGCTGCTCACCGACCCGGCGCACCGGCCCGCGGTGGAGCCGCTGCTGGTGCCGGTCCGCGAGGTCGAGCTGCTGCTGCCGTTCGAGGTGGCGGACTACGTGGACTTCTATTCGTCGGAGCACCACGCCGGCAACGTCGGGCAGATCTTCCGGCCCGGCCAGCCGCCGCTGCTGCCGAACTGGAAGCACGTGCCGATCGGCTACCACGGCCGGGCCGGGACGGTGGTCGTCTCCGGCACCCCGGTGGTGCGCCCCACCGGGCAGCGGGCCAGCGCGCAGGGCCCCACCACCGGGGCCTCGGTACGCCTGGACATCGAGGCCGAGGTCGGCTTCGTGGTCGGCGTACCGAGCCGGCTCGGCGACCGCGTGTCGGTGGACGACTTCGCCGACCACGTCTTCGGCGTGGTGCTGGTCAACGACTGGTCGGCCCGGGACATCCAGGCATGGGAGTACCAGCCGCTCGGCCCGTTCCTCGGCAAGTCGTTCGCCACCTCGGTCTCCGGCTGGGTCACGCCGCTGGCGGCGCTCGCCGACGCGTTCGTGCCCGCGCCCGACCAGGACCCGCCGGTGCAGGACTACCTCCACGACACCCCGCACCTCGGGTTGGACCTGACCCTGTCGGTGGTGTGGAACGGCGAGCGGGTGGCCGACCCGCCGTTCGCCACCATGTACTGGACCCCGGCCCAGCAGCTCGCCCACCTCACCGTCAACGGGGCGTCGCTGCGCGCCGGCGACCTCTACGCCTCCGGCACCGTCTCCGGCCCGGAACGCGACCAGGTCGGTTCGTTCCTGGAACTCACCTGGGGCGGGACCGAGCCGGTGAAGTTCGCCGACGGCAGCCGGCGGACGTTCCTGGAGGACGGCGACACGGTGACGATCACCGCCACCGCGCCCGGTCCGGACGGCACCACGATCGCGCTCGGCGAGGTGACCGGAACGGTCCTCCCGGCCCGCTGAGATCCACCTTCCGCATCGACGGCCCCGATCGCACCTGCTGTGCGATCGGGGCCGTTTCGTCGTGCGTTGATCGACGCGGGTCGCGTGCGCCCGGGCGGTGCCGGTCCGGTGCGTACGCGAGGAGTGAACACAGGAAGGACCGAGCATGTCCGAGTTGACCGGCGCCGTCTGGCGCACCAGCAGCCGCTCCAACGATCAGGGCCTCTGCGTCGAGGTGGCCACCAACGTGGTGACCGCGCACGGCGTGGTGGGCGTACGCGACTCGAAGGACCCGGACGGTCCGGCGCTCGCGGTGAGCCCGCCGGGCTGGACCGCGTTCGTCACGGCGTTGCGGGGCGACGCCTTGCGCGGCTGACCGATCCCGCCGGACCCCGGCGCCCCGGTCGGGGCGCCGGTGGTGGAAATGTCACTTCGGGGCTCCCGTCGACAGGTCACTGCCCGTACCGTGGACGACACGGGAGGTGCCATGTCGACGGTGACCGTTTCCGCCTTCATCGAAGCGCAGGACGCCGATCTGTGGCGCCTGCTCACCGACCTCCCGGCCCGCGCCGACTGGCTCTCCGCGGTGGGCGCGGTCGAGGTGCTCACCGACGGCGGGTTCTTTCCCGGCACCACCTGGCGGGAGACCCGGGCGCGACCGGACGGCGGCGCCGAGCCGGAGGAGTTCGAGGTGGTCGAGGCGACCGCCCCACGCCGGCTGGTGCTCTGCTCGCCCGGCGCCGGCGTCGACTACCGGATCACCTGGACCCTGCGCACCGTCGAGCGGCGGCGACGCGGCTGCACCGAGGTCACCGTCCGGCAGGAGGCGGTGCCGACCCGACCCTACGGGCGGGTGCTGGCCCTGATCCTCGGCGGCCTGGCCGCCCGGGCGGTGGAGGGCGCGCTCCGGCGGGACCTGGCCGACCTGGCCCTGGCCGCCCGCCCCGCACGCTCCGCCGAGGCCGCCTGAGGCTCGTCCCGCCGGGCAACCCGATCGTGGTCCGGCCCCGGCCGGTAGGGTGCCGGGGCGGAGGTGGCGGATGGCGAAGGCCGGCAGGCGACGGGCCCTGATGGCGCTGGTGGCGGTGCTTGCCGTCGCGGCGTCGGTCGCCGTGGTCGTCCGGGTGCTCGCGCCGGCCGAGGTCGAGACCGTGGCCCGGGACCTGTACCCGGCGGCGCCCGCGCCGACCGCCGGGGTGATCGGGCGGCTTCCGGTGGCGCCGCTCGTCGTGGACGGCCGGCTCCGCGTCTACGCCGGCACCCGCCAGGTGTACGCGGACCAGCCGGTCACCGGCGGGCACCGGGTCACCCCGTTCTGGTCCTACCGCCGCTGGCCCGCCACGCTGGTCGGGGTGCTCGCCGAGGGCAGGACGGTGGTCAGCCGCTGGTCCGACGGGAAGCTGGTGGCGCTTGACGCGCGTACCGGCCGGGTGGCCTGGCGGGTCGACGGCCCGGCGCCGGGCTCGGTGCCGAAGCCCCGCCGCACGTTCGCCAGCACGGTCTGGGACCCGGCCGGACTGCACGTGGCGCGCACCGCCGACGGCCTCGACGTGCTGCTCGCGACCGGTCCGGGCGCGGCCGGCGGCTACGCGCTGGCCGACGGCCGCCGGCTCTGGCGCGCCGACCTCGGCCGGGGCTGCCGGGTCGACGTGGGCAGCACCGCGAGCGGCGAGCTGGTCGGCGTGGACACCTGCGACGGGCCGGCCGCGGTCGAGCTGCGGGACGCGGCGACAGGCGAGGTACGGACCCGGTGGCGCCCGCCGGGCGCGTCCGGTCAGCTCGTCGTCACCCCGGTCGGCTGCCGCGCCGGGCACTCCGGTTGCCGTGGCCTGCGTACCGCCGAGCCGGGCGGTGGGAACAGTCGGGGCTGGCTGGTCACCGACCCGGGTGAGCCGACGGCCGCCCCCGGCCTTGACGCCCCGGAGTCGGTGCTGGACGGCGAGCGGGTGGTGGACACCGCCGGTGGCGTGGTGACCGGGCGGTCGCCGCGCACCGGCGAGGAGCTGTGGCGGCGGGCGGACATCCATCCGGCGCGGGTGCTCGCCACCGAGCCGGGCCGGGTGCACCTGCTCACCGACCGGCGGGAGCTGGTCACGATCGACCCGCTCACCGGCGCGACCCGGTCCGACTTCGTGTTCACCGCCGGCCGGGACGGGATCGGCTGGCAGCCGGGTCGGGCGTACGCGGTGGGCGGCTACGTCGCCGTCGAGCGCGTACGGGAGCACGCCTCCCCGGATGACGACGACCAGGGTTGGTTCCTGATGGCCGAACCGGTGCTGCTCGCCGCCACCTGAGCGACCCGCCGGTGAGAAGGGGCCCCTTCTCGACGCCAGGCGTTAAGAAGGGGCCCTTCCTTACACCAGGGCGGTTTCGGCGGCGGCCAGGAACGCGTCGTTCTCGGCGGGGGTGCCGATGGTGACCCGCACCCCGTCGCCGGGGAACGGCCGCACGATCACGCCGCGCGCCTCGCACGTCTTGCCGAACGCCACCGCCCGCTCGCCCAGCGGCAGCCAGACGAAGTTGGCCTGGCTCTCCGGCACGTCCGGCACGAACTTGCGCAGCGCCTCGGTGACCCGGTCCCGCT
Organism: Micromonospora sp. NPDC051300; assembly: GCF_044455315.1. NCBI lineage: Bacteria > Bacillati > Actinomycetota > Actinomycetes > Micromonosporales > Micromonosporaceae > Micromonospora > Micromonospora sp. NPDC051300. Next base: position 107,909 of record NZ_JBITEP010000013.1, read on the forward strand.
CGGCCACGACAAGCGCGCAGCGCCGCTCGACCTCGTCGGCCTGGGCCAGCGCGGCCAACGCGCCGGCCTGGGCGGCCATGCTCGTGGAGAACGGGGTGACCACCTTGCGGACCGCGGCGGCCACCGCCGGCGCGGCGACCAGCCAGCCGATCCGCAGGCCGGCGAGGCCCCACGCCTTGGACAGCGTGCGCAGCACCGCGACGTTCGGCCGGTCCAGGTAGCCGAGGCCGTCGGGCACCTCGGCGTCGGTGACGAACTCCCGGTACGCCTCGTCGATCACCACCAGCACGTCGTCCGGCACCGCGTCGAGGAAGCGGTCCAGGTCGGCCTTGCGGATCGCCGTGCCGGTCGGGTTGTTCGGGTTGCAGACCAGGATCATCCGGGTCCGGTCGGTAACCGCCGCCGCCATCGCCGCGAGGTCGTGCCCGTGGCCGGCGTCGTTCGGCACCCGCACGCTCGTCGCGCCGCTGGTCGCCGCGATGATCGGGTACGCCTCGAAGGAGCGCCACGAGTAGATCAGCTCGTCACCGGGCAGGCAGGTGGCCCGGACCAGGTGCTCGGCCAGCGCCACCGAGCCGCAGCCGGTGGCGATCCGGTCGGCGTCCACGCCGTAGCGTTCGGCGAGCGCCTGGCGCAGCGCCACCACGCCCATGTCCGGATAGCGGTGCGAACCGGCGACCGCCTCGGCGACCGCCTCCACCACGCCGGGCAGCGGGCCGTACGGCACCTCGTTGCTGGCCAGCTTGATCGCCTCGGGCAGGCCCAGCTCGCGGGCCAGGTCGGCCGGGCTGCGGCCGGGCACGTAGTTGGGCAACGCGTCCAGGTCGGCGCGGGTGAGCCGCAGCGGAGGGTGGTGACGGCCGGTGTCGGTCATGGGGTGTCTCCCGGGGGGTCGGCGCGGTCGTGCGGGGCGGTACGGGGGTCGGGACGGTCGCGGGGGAGCTGGACGACCACGGTCTGCGCCCGTTTGTCGTGCAGCGCCTGGCGCAGCGGCTGGTCGAACAGCGGCGAGACGGCGTCGACGAACTGGAGCAGCAGGCCCAGCCCGCAGCAGTACCAGAGCAGCGTCGGCATGCCGAGCGTGCTCCACCGCCGGAACGCCCGGCCGAAGCCGAGCGGCTGGTCCGCCTCGACCGGCAGCGCGCGGACGCCGGCCATCCGCTTGCCGAAGGTCTGCCCGCGCGCCGCCATCGACGGCACCTCGTAGGCGAACCAGAGCGCGGTGGCGATCAGCAGGATGACGACCTGCAACCCGCCGGCCTGGTCGTCGATCTGGGGCAGCCCCTCGGTGGAGGTGTCGCCGTTGACCGCCCGGCGCATCGTCTCCCGCAGGTAGGGCGAGATCGCCTCGAAGTAGCGCCAGACGAACCAGCCGTTGACCAGCGCGTTGAGCAGGAACACCACGCCCAGGTCGATCAGGCGGGCGACCAGCCGGGCGCCGTACGAGGCGAGCGGCAGTCCGTGCGGTCGCGGGATCGGCTGGCGGCCCGGCCACTGCGGGTACGGCCAGCCCGGCGGCGGCCCCTGCTGACCGGGCTGCCCCTGCTGGCCCGGCCACGGCCCGGCCTGACCCGGCCGGCCCGGCCACGGTCCGGCGTGACCCGGCTGGCCCGGCTGCCCCGGCCAGGGGCCGGCCTGTCCGGGCGCGCCGGAGGTGGGGATCGGCCCCGTCGCGACGGAGGTCGACCGGTCGGCCGTCGCGGCGGCGGCAGGCGTCGCGGCCGGCTCGGGCTCGGCGGGCGGGGGCCCGTCGGGCGGGGTGACGTCGACCGGGATGGGCGCGCCGATCCACCCCTCCCCGTCCCACCAGCGGCGGGTCTCCGGTTCGGCGGGGTCGACGTACCAGCCGGGTTCCAGACTCACGGTGCCGTCCTCGTTCCGCTCACGGTCCAACCTTAACGACGACCGTGTTGGCGAACTTGTCGTGGAGGCACTGCTGCCAGGGCTTGTCCCAGAGCTGCCAGAAGCCGTCGAGGTAGTTGAGGAACGGCACCAGCGACCCGGCGACGAACTCGACGAGGTAACGCTTGCCGAGCATGCCCCGGGTCAGCGTGGCACCGGGCTGCGCCGGCACGATCCGCAGCTTCATCACCTTCTTGCCCAGCGTCTGGCCGCTGCGGCGGGCGTACTCCACGTGGTAGAGCCAGTAGAAGACCAGCAGCAGCAGGAACAGGCCCAGCTCGGCCAGGAGCACCGGCAGGAAGAAGTCGGTAAGCATCGTCGACGGGTCGGGGCCGGTGGGGCCGGCCCGGTCCAGATCGTCGATCGCCCGGTAGAAGACCAGGAAGAAGACCGGCGCGAAGAGCACCATCGCCACCCCCGAGGCCACCGCGGTGTCGATCAGCCAGGCCAGCAGGCGGTCGGCGAAGCTGGCCAGTGGCCGCCCGTCCGGCGCGACCGCGGGCGCGGCGGTCGGCGGGTACGGCGCGTACCCGGGTGGGGGTGGTGGGTAGCCGGGCAGGCCCGCCCACGTCGGCGGGGTGTGCTGCGCGGGCACCGCCGGGCCGGTGGGCGGCGCGAAGCCGCCGCCCGCGGGCGGGGGCCCGGCGGGCGGCGGCGTCGTGTTCGGGGGAGGCTGGGTCACGCGGACAGTGTCACAGATTGCCGCGCTTCTCCTGCTCCCGCTCGATCGCCTCGAACAGGGCCTTGAAGTTGCCCTTGCCGAAGCCGAGGGAGCCGTGCCGCTCGATCAGCTCGAAGAAGACGGTGGGGCGGTCTTGCACCGGCTTGGTGAAGATCTGGAGCAGGTAGCCGTCCTCGTCCCGGTCCACCAGGATCTTGCGGGACTGAAGCTCCTCGATCGGCACCCGGACGTTGCCGATGCGGGCGCGCAGCTCCGGGTCCTGGTAGTAGGAGTCCGGGGTGTCCAGGAACTCGACGCCGGCCGCCCGCATGGCGTCCACGCTGGCCAGGATGTCGTTGGTGGCCACCGCGACGTGCTGGGCGCCCGGACCCCGGTAGAACTCCAGGTACTCGTCGATCTGCGACTTCTTGCGGGCCACCGCCGGCTCGTTGAGCGGGAACTTCACCTTGCGGGTGCCGCTCGCGACCACCTTGCTCATCAGCGCGGAGTAGTCGGTGGCGATGTCGTCGCCGACGAACTCGGCCATGTTGGTGAAGCCCATGACCCGCTTGTAGAACTCGACCCACTCGTCCATCCGGCCCAGCTCCACGTTGCCTACGACGTGGTCGACGGCCTGGAAGAAGCGCTTCGGCTGGAGGCCGGCGTCGATCATCGGCTGCCGGTCCACGATCGGGCCGCGGGCGACGAAGCCGGGCAGGAAGACGCCGGTGTAGCGGGAGCGGTCGACGAGCGTGTGCCGGGTGTCCCCGTACGCGCCGATGGACGCCATCCGGACCGTGCCGTGCTCGTCGCTGACGTCGTGCGGCTCGACCAGGCCGGTGGCGCCCTGCGCGGTGGCGTGCGCATAGGCGGCGTCGACGTCCGGCACCTCCAGCGCGATGTCGGAGATGCCGTCGCTGTGCTTGGCCACGTGCTCCGCGCCGTCGGCGTCCGGGCGGACCACGCCGGTCAGCACGAACCGGGCCGAACCGCTGGTCAGCACGTACTGCGCGTGGTCCCGGTAGCCCTGCTCCGGCCCGCGGTAGGCGACGCAGGTCATGCCGTAGGCGGTGGAGTAGTAGTGCGCCGCCTGCTTGGCGTTGCCGACCAGGAAGTGCAGGTGGTCCAGGCCCTTCACCGGGAACGGGTCCCGGCTGATGTCGTGGTCGACGGCGCCGACGAGAACGTCGGCGTCGGCCTCGTCGGTGGACTGGGGTCGGTCGATCGCCTGGGTCATGGTGGCCTCCCTCGCGTACCGGCCGGCCTCGTGGGCCGCCGTGGATGTGCTTCCGGCGAGCATCGCCGGACCGCCTCCGGTTGGGCAATAGTCAGTGGTTTTCCTGGTCAGGTTGCGCATTCGGTACGGTGAACCATGATGAACACTGGTCAGGATGTACAGCTCGACGAGTTGGACGCGCGCTTGATCGAACTGCTCGCGGAGGAGCCCCGGATCGGCGTGCTGGAGTGCTCGCGGCGGCTCGGGGTGGCCCGGGGCACGGTCCAGGCGCGGCTGGACAAGCTCGTCGGGCGGGGCGTGGTGGGCGGCTTCGGGCCGGAGATCTCGCCTGCCGCGATCGGCTTCGGGGTGACCAGCTTCGTCACCCTGGAGATCAGCCAGCGGCACGGCCACGACCAGGTGACCGCGCACCTGGCCGCCATCCCGGAGGTGCTGGAGGCGCACACCATCACCGGATCCAGCGACCTGCTGTGCCGCATCGTGGCCCGCTCGAACACCGACCTCCAGCGGGTCATCGACCAGATCGTCGCCTCGGAGGGCATCCGGCGCGCCTCGACCATCATCGCGCTGGCCGAACAGATCCCGTACCGCACGTTGCCGCTGGTCCGCTCCGCGGCCCAGCGGGAAGGAAGGGCCCCCGCTTAACGCCTTCCGCAGAGCAGGGGCCCCCTCTTAACATCCGAACCCGGGTAAGAAGCGGCGCGACACGCCCCGCGCGGACCCCGGGAGAACGGTGATCGTCGCTACGGTGTCCGTGTGAAGGGCCTAGGCGTACGCGGCTGGTTGCTGCTCGGGCTCGTCACCGTGGTCGTGCTCGCCGCCACCGGGGTGTGGAACCCCTTCCCCCGCCTCTGGGACTGGGTCGACCGCAGCCAGCCGATCTCCGAGCCGGACGTGGCCTGGCAGCAGCGGGTCGGCGGCACCCCGCGCAGCGTCACCATCGCCGGCGACACCGTGATCGTGGAGCAGCGCACCCGGATCGAGTCGCGCCGGCTCGCCGACGGCACCCAGCTCTGGGAGCGCAAGGCCGACTGGTCGGCGGTGGCCGGCAGCGGCCGGGAGTCGGTCGTCGCCGTGGGCAAGCTGCTGGACAAGGGGTACGAGGTGCTCGACCCGGCGTCCGGCGTCACCCGTCGACGCGACGATCGCGCGATAGCCGTCTGGACCTACCGGAACCTGCTGCTCGACGCCTACTGCGTGCAGCCCACCGACTGCACGTTACGGGCCTGGGACCCGCGCGGCGCCACCCCGCTGTGGAGCGCGTTCCTGCCCGGCGTGCACAGCGGCGTGCTGGCCGACAACCCGGAGCTGCTCGGCACCCGGCGGCTGGGCGCGACCCGCATCGACGGCGGGGTGGCCGGGCCGGAGTCGGTCCCGCCGCTGCTCGGCTTCCCGGTCGACGGCCGGGTGCACGTGGTGGACACCGCCACCGGTCGGGTGCTGCAGAACGTCCAGCCCGGCCGGGAGGAGCGGCTCGCGGTGGTCGGCGGCCGGCTGCTCCGGATCGCGGCCACCTCCCGCGACGGGAGCTGCTACTTCGTCATCACCGCCGTCGACCCGGCCACCGGGCAGCAGGTGTGGCGCCGGGCCGGGATCAACCTGCGCACCGCGGACTCCGCCGGCTGCGTGCAGCGGGAGGACCCGCAGGGCGCCCGCAATGTGCTCATCGGCGTCGCCCCGGACGGCCGTGAGGCGGTGCTCGACGGCTACGACGGCCGGCTGCTCCAGGTCGGCGCGGACGGGGAGAAGCTGCTCGCCGTCGACGACCGCTACGCGGTGGTGCGCAGCGCCGACAAGGACTCGCTGTTCGGCCGCGAGCTGTCCGCCGACCGGACCCGGTGGACGCGCCCGGCCGGCGGGAAGAGCGGCGCGGCGCTCACCCCCTACGCGGCGGTGATCACCGAGGAGAAGCCGTCCCGGCTGGTCGCGGTCGAGCCGCGGGGCGGCCGGGTCCTGGTCGAGCTGCGGACCTCGGCGAACGCGCTCGCGGTCGGCCCGAACGGCATGATCATCGGCGAGGGACGGGAGATCGGGTACGTCCGCTGGGGCGCCGCCGAAGCCGGCGTGCCCCCGCCGGACCAGGGCGCGGTGCCGGTGCCCGATCCGGCCGACACCTGGCGTCCCCCGAGCGACCAGGGCAGTTGCGGGCCGAAGAAGGAGCTGTGCGTCGACGGCAAGTGACGTCGGGTTGAGATCGGCGTCCCAGGACCCACCGGCGGGTGTCACCGATCGACCGCTCTGCCCTAGGCTTTTCGGTCATGAGCAGTGCCGCCGCCTTCTCGTACGCACCCCTGCTGCCGACCGGTCCCGACCAGACGGAATACCGCCTGGTCACCGATGAGGGCGTGGACGTCGTCAACGGCCCGGGTGGCCGCCGGTTCCTCACCGTGGAGCCGGCCGCGCTGACCGCGTTGACCGCCGAGGCCATGCACGACATCGCCCACTACCTGCGCCCGGCGCACCTGGCCCAGCTCCGGTCGATCATCGACGACCCGGCGGCCTCGCCGAACGACCGGTTCGTCGCGCTCGACCTGCTGCGCAACGCCAACATCGCGGCGGGCGGGGTGCTGCCGATGTGCCAGGACACCGGCACCGCGATCGTGATGGGCAAGCGTGGCCGCCACGTGCTCACCGACGGCGCCGACGCGGAGGCGATCTCCCGGGGCGTCTACCAGGCGTACACCCGGCTCAACCTGCGCTACTCGCAGCTCGCGCCGCTGACCATGTGGGAGGAGCGGAACACCGGCAGCAACCTGCCGGCCCAGGTGGACCTCTACGCCGAGGACCCGGACGGCCACCCCGACGCCTACAAGTTCCTCTTCATGGCCAAGGGCGGGGGCTCGGCCAACAAGTCCTACCTCTACCAGGAGACCAAGGCGCTGTTGAATCCGACGCGGATGATGCAGTTCCTGGAGGAGAAGCTGCGGCTGATCGGCACCGCGGCCTGCCCGCCCTACCACCTGGCGGTCGTCATCGGCGGCACCTCCGCGGAATACGCGTTGAAGACCGCCAAGTACGCCTCGGCGAAATACCTGGACGCGCTGCCCACGCAGGGGTCGATGAGCGCGCACGGCTTCCGTGACCTGGAGCTGGAGGCCGAGGTGCTGGAGTTGACCCGCAACTTCGGCATCGGCGCGCAGTTCGGCGGGCGCTACTTCTGCCACGACGTGCGGGTGGTCCGGTTGCCCCGGCACGGCGCGTCCTGCCCGGTGGCGATCGCGGTGTCCTGCTCGGCCGACCGGCAGGCGGTCGCCAAGATCACCCCGTCGGGCGTGTGGCTGGAGCGGCTGGAGACCGACCCGGCGCGCTTCCTGCCCGACGTCACCGACGAGACGCTGGAGACCGAGGAGGTCGTCCGCGTCGACCTCAACCGGCCGATGGCCGAGATCCGCGCCGAGCTGTCGAAATACCCGGTGAAGACCCGGCTGTCGCTGACCGGTCCGCTGGTCGTGGCGCGGGACATCGCGCACGCGAAGATCGCCGAGCGGCTGGACGCCGGCGAGCCGATGCCGCAATACCTGCGTGACCACGCGGTCTACTACGCCGGCCCGGCCAAGACGCCCGAGGGTTACGCGTCCGGCTCGTTCGGCCCGACCACGGCCGGCCGGATGGACGCCTACGTGGAGAAGTTCCAGGCCGCTGGCGGGTCGATGGTGATGCTGGCCAAGGGCAACCGCTCCGCGCAGGTCACCCGCTCCTGCGGCACTCACGGCGGGTTCTACCTCGGCTCGATCGGCGGCCCGGCCGCCCGGCTCGCGCAGGACTGCATCAAGCACGTCGAGGTGCTCGAATACCCGGAGCTGGGCATGGAGGCGGTCTGGAAGATCGAGGTGGAGGACTTCCCGGCCTTCATCGTGGTCGACGACAAGGGCAACGACTTCTTCGCCGAGGTCACGAAGCCGGTGCTGACCGTCGGCCGCCGCTGATCGACATCGGTGCGCTCACCCGGCCCGAAGGCCGGGTGAGCGCACCGCCCCCGTCGGATGCCGTCACCGACAGCAACCCGCGACGAGTCTGGACCGAGGCGCTGTCGATCGCCTATCAGATCGCTATCACCTCCACACGGCGTTCGGTCACCAGCGCGTTACGCTCCTGGGAGGACACCACGGGCGTACGGGGGCGCGCATGCGGTTCGGGATCCTGGGACCACTGCGGGTGGGCGGCGGCGAAGCCACCGTCACCGCAGGTCGGGACCGGTCCGTGCTCGCCCTGCTGTTGCTGCGTGCCGGCCGGGTGGTGCCGTTCGACGAGCTTGTCGACGCGGTCTGGGAGGAGCGCCCGCCGGCCACCGCCCGGGCCCAGTTGCAGATCTGCGTGTCGCGGTTGCGGCACCGGTTCGTGGTGCTGGGCCTGCCCGCCGAGACCATCGTCACCGATCCGGCCGGCTACGGCATCCGGGTCGAGCCGGGCGACCTCGACGCCGAGGTCTTCGCCCGTACCGTCGAGGCGGCCCGCGCCCAGGTGGTCGCCGGCCAGGTCGGCGCGGCGTGCCGGCTCTACCGGTCCGCGTTGGCGCTCTGGCGCGGCCCGGCGCTGGCCGGCATCCCCGCCCGCACGGTGCGGCGGCGGGCCCAGACGCTCGACGAGCAACGGCTCGCGGTGCTTGAGGAGTGCGTCGACGTCGAGCTGCGGCTGCGCCGGGCGGCCGGCCTGCTCGACGAGCTCTCCGAGGCCGTCGAGCGCAACCCGCTGCGGGAACGACTGCGCGGGCAGTTGATGCTGGCCCTGTGCGCGGTCGGCCGCCAGGCCGACGCGCTCGCCGTCTACCGCGAGGGCCGGCGCGTCTACGCCGACGAGCTGGGCATCGAACCGGGTAAGGCATTGCAGGAGCTGCACCAGCGGGTGCTCGCCGGTGACCTGGCGCTGGGCGGTTCGGAGAGCCGGGCGACCGGTCCGGTGCGGGCGCTGCCCCGGGCGATCAGCGACTTCACCGGACGGCAGCAGACCGTGGCCCGGCTGGTCAAGGAGATCGAGGAGGACGGTGTCCGGGTCCAGTTGGTCGACGGCATGGCGGGCAGCGGCAAGACCACGCTCGCCGTGCAGGTGGCGACCGCCCTGGGCGACCGGTTCCCGGACGCGCAGCTCTTCGTCGACCTGCACGGGCACAGCGAGCGCACCCCGTTGACCACGGCGGCCGCGGCGGCGACCCTGCTGCGGCAGCTCGGCGTGCCGGCGGAGCGGGTGCCCGTCGATCCGGCCGACCGGTTGGCGATGTGGCGCTCGGAGCTGGCCGACCGGCGGGCGGTCGTGGTGCTGGACAACGCGGCGGACGCGGGCCAGGTCGGGCCGTTGCTGCCGAACGGCCCGGACTGCCTGGTGCTGATCACGAGCCGCCGCCGCCTGGTGGGGCTGGACGAGGGCCGGCCGTCGTCGCTGCCGGTGCTGGATCTCGACGAGGCGGTCGAGCTGCTGGCCCGGGTGGTCGGCGTGGAGCGGGTCGCGGCCGAGCCGATGGCGGCCGAGGAGGTGGCCCGCCGCTGCGGGTTCCTCCCACTCGCGTTGCGGCTGGCCGGCGCCCGGCTCGCGCACCGGCCCCGCTGGCGGGTGGCCGACCTGGCGGAGCGGCTCTCCACCGCCGCCGACCCGCTGGCCGAGCTGGCCGCCGGGGAACGGTCGGTGGCCCGGACCTTCGCCCTGTCGTACGCGCAGGTGACGCCGCCCGCGCAGCGGGTGTTCCGGCTGCTCGGGCTGCACCCGGGCGCGCGCGCCGACAACCGGGTGGCGGCGGTTCTCGCCGATCTTCCGCTCGCCGACGCCCAGGACGCGCTTGACGAACTCGTGGACGCGCATCTCCTCGACGAGGTGGAGCCGGGTCGCTACGGCCGGCACGACCTGATCCGGGAGTACGCCCGTACCCTCGGCGCGGAGCACGAGACGGCGGAGGAGCGGCGGGCCGCGCTCGTCCGGCTCCTCGACCATCACATCCAGGTCGCCGCGACCATCGCGTTGTCGCTGGAACTCGCCGTTCCGCGTGATCTGTTCGCGTTGCCGGACCCGCTGCGACCCGACCTGGTGGCGGCCACCGTGGGGCTGGGTCGCACCTGGATCGAGGAGAACCGGGCGACCCTGGCCGCGCTGGTGCGGTTGGCCGAGGCCGAGGGCTTCCTCCGGCAGAGCTGGCAGCTCGCCCGTGCCGGCTGGGCGGTCAACTTCGACGGCGGCCACCTGGACGACCTGATCGAGACGCACCGCGTCGGCCTGCGGGCGGCCGAGCGGCTGGGCGACGACAAGGCCGTGGCGACGATGCACAACTATCTCGCCTCGGCCAACTACCGGCGGGCGCGTTTCGCCGAGGCGATCCGGCAGATGGAGGTGGCGGTCGGCATCTACCGGCGGCTCGGGCTGACCGGGGAGCTGCGGGGCGCGGTCGCCAACCTCGGCACCGCGTACGCGGTGGGTCTGCAGTTCCGGCGGGCGATCGAGACGTTCGAGGCGTCCCGGGCGTTCTTCCGGGAGTCCGACGGGCCGGCGCCGCTGGCCCACCTGCTCAACAACCTTGAACTCACCCTGATGTGGAGCGGACGCCTCGACGAGGCGCTGCGGATGTGCCGCCACCACCTGAGCCTCGCCCGGCAGATCGGCGACCCGCGTCAGATCGGGCATGCCATCGGCCATCTCGGCATGGTCCGTCACCGGCTCGGCGATCGGGGTCCGGCCCGCCGGCTCCTGCGCGCCGGGTTGACCGTGAAGCGCCGGACGGGCAACCGGTTCGGTGAGGGGGAGCTGCTCAACGAGCTGGGCATGATGGAGCGCGAGGAGGGCCGCCCCGATCTGGCCGCCGCGCTGCACCGGGAGGCGCTGGTGGCGATAAACGACGCGGGCGACCTGGTCGGGCAGTGCGCGTCCCGGAACCTGCTCGCCCGGGCGATCCTCGACCAGGGCGACGAGGCGAGCGCGTTGGATCTGCACCGCCGGGTGCTCACCGACGCCACCCGCCTGGATGCCCGGTACGAGCAGGCCCGGGCGCTGGACGGGATGGCCCGGTGCCTGCGGTGGACCGATCCGGAGCAGGCCCGCCGCTACGCCGGCCGGGCGGTCGCGCTGTTCGGGCAGATCGGGCTGCCGGACCGGCGGGCGGCCGAGGAGCTGCTGGCCGAGCTGGGTTGAGGCCGCCGGCGTTCCGCTGCACGTCGGCGGGTGGCGCGGCAGGATGGTGTGCGTGACGACTCCAGAGGCGACCGGTTACCGGATCGAACGTGACTCGATGGGCGAGGTGGAGGTGCCCGCCGAGGCGCTGTGGCGGGCGCAGACCCAGCGCGCGGTGCAGAACTTCCCGATCTCCGGGCGTGGGCTCGAACCGGCGCAGATCAAGGCGCTGGCCCAGATCAAGGGCGCCGCGGCCCAGGTCAACGGCGAGCTGGGGGTGATCGACGCGGACGTCGCGGAGGCGATCGCGACCGCCGCCGCGCACGTCGCCGACGGCGGCTACGACGACCAGTTCCCGGTGGACGTGTTCCAGACCGGCTCCGGCACGTCGTCCAACATGAACACCAACGAGGTGATCGCCTCGCTGGCGAGTCGCGAGCTGGGTCGGGACGTCCACCCGAACGACCACGTCAACGCGTCGCAGTCCAGCAACGACGTGTTCCCGACCTCGATCCACCTGGCCGCCACCCAGTTCGTGGTGGAGGACCTGCTCCCCTCGTTGACGCAGCTCGCCATGGCGTTGGAGGCGAAGGCGGCCGAGTTCGAGACAGTGGTCAAGGCCGGCCGGACCCACCTGATGGACGCCACGCCGGTGACGCTGGGGCAGGAGTTCGGTGGCTACGCCGCGCAGGTCCGCTACGGCGTGGAACGGCTGGAGATGGCGTTGCCCCGGCTGGCCGAGCTGCCGCTGGGGGGCACCGCGGTGGGCACCGGCATCAACACGCCGCTCGGCTTCGCGGGCAAGGTGATCGGGCGGCTGCGCGACTCGACCGGCCTGCCGCTGTCCGAGGCGCGCAACCACTTCGAGGCGCAGGGCGCCCGGGACGCGCTGGTGGAGACGTCGGGTCAGCTCCGGACCGTCGCGGTCAGCCTTTACAAGATCGCCAACGACGTACGCTGGATGGGGTCCGGCCCGCGCGCGGGCCTGCGCGAGTTGCGCATCCCCGATCTCCAGCCCGGCTCGTCGATCATGCCCGGCAAGGTCAACCCGGTGGTGGCCGAGGCGATGCGCCAGGTCTGCGCGCAGGTGATCGGCAACGACGCGGCGGTGGCGTTCGCCGGTTCGCAGGGCGACTTCGAGCTGAACGTGATGCTCCCGGTGATGGGCCGGAACCTGTTGGAGTCGATCAAGCTGATCGCCGCGTCCAGCCGGCTGTTCGCCGAGCGCCTGGTGGCCGGCCTGGTCGCGGACGCGGAGGTCTGCCTGGCGTACGCGGAGGGGTCACCGTCGATCGTCACCCCGCTCAACCGTCACCTCGGCTACGACGAGGCCGCCTCGATCGCCAAGGAGGCGCTGGCCAAGCAGGTCTCGATCCGCGAGGTGGTGATCTCGCGCGGCCACGTCGACTCGGGCAAGCTCACCGAGACCCAGTTGGACGAGGCGCTGGACCTGCTCCGGATGACGCACCCCTGAGATCAGGGGACGGCCCGGCGTCGCGCCCAGCCGAGGAAGCGGGCGAACAGCGCGGCCGGGTCGAGCCGGTCGGCCGGGTGCAGCCGGTGCAGGTCGGCGGTCGCCTCGTGGAGCACGCCGCAGAGATAGACGCTGAGCCCGACCGGGTCGGTGGCGTACTCGCCGAGCAGCGTGAGGCGCGCGTCGGCGCACGGCCAGGGCGTGCCGCACGTGCGGCACAGCCAGAGCGGGCGCAACGGTAGGTGGGGCCGGTCGGATCGGGGCATGTGCGGTCCCTTTCGAGCTGAGTCGTTCGTGACATCGCCGCCCCGGCTGGGTGGGACCGCTCGGCCGGGGGAGCGGGCGGTCCCACCGCGACGCCGGACTCGGGGGAAATGAGCGCCGGTGCCGCACTTCACAGTCTGCTGACGTCGTGACTACGCTCGAAAGGGTTCGAGGGTGTTGCCCGAGGTCCTCTGCGGCGGGCCGGTCGGCCGGTGGCGTCCCCTCGGAGTCGATCACCGCGATCCTGGAGGACGGCTGGCGATGTCGGGTGGGCAGATGACGGCGGGGGCCTTTCTGGTCGCCGAGATGCGTCGGGCCCGCGCCCGGCGAGGCTGGAGCCAGGAGGAACTGGCCCGGGCGGTCAACTATTCGGCGTCGATGGTCAGCGCGGTGGAGCTGGGCCACCAGCCGCCCACCGCGAAATACGTGGAGCTGGTCGACGACGCGCTCGACACCGGTGGCCTCTTCGGCCGCATGATGACCGAGCTGGTCAGCCTGGACCGCGCCCAGCCCTGGTTGCGGGGCCGAGGCGAAATCGTCGCGCAGTCGCGGGTGCTGCGGTGGTACGAGCCGCTGTACGTGCCCGGTCTGCTCCAGACGGAGGCGTACGCCCGTGCCGTCTTCGAGGCGGGCGGAGTGATCGAATCGGACGTTGTCGAGCACCGGTTGACCGAGCGCATGGAGGGGCAGCGTCTCCTCTACGACGAGAAACCACCGAGACTGTGGGCGGTGTTGGACGAGGCCGCGCTGCGCAGGCAGGTCGGGACGCGCAAGACGATGTGCGACCAGGCAACGCACCTGGCCAGGATCGCGACCGAGCACCCACGGGTTTGGTTGCACGTCGTGCCACGGTCCGCTCTGGAGTATCCGGGCCTCGGCGGTCCGTTCATTCTGGCGACCCTCCGGGACGGGACCGATCTGGCGTTCATGGCCACACTGGCAGGCGGCCAAGAGGTTGATCAACCGGCGGATCTCGGCCTCGTGCAACGAGTTTGGGAGGCTATCCTCGGTGAGGCGTTACCCCCACAGGAGTCCGTCGAGTTCGTGAGGGAGGTGGCCGAGTCGTGGATCTGAGCGGCGCGACCTGGCGCAAGAGCCGCCGGAGTGCCCAGAGCAACGACTGTGTCGAGGTCGCCGTCGACCTTCCGGGCGTGGTCGGGGTGCGGGACAGCAAGGACCCGGCCGGACCGGTGCTCACCTTCGCCGCGTACCCCTGGCGGGTCTTCGTCGCCGCGCCACCGCGGCGACCTCGAGGCTCAGGACGGTGAGGCGGCGCGGCGGGCGCGGTAGGCGCTGACCGCGGCCCGGTTGCCGCAGCTTCCGTCGCAGAACCGGCGGGACCGGTTCTTCGACAGGTCGACGAGCACGTCGTCGCAGTCGGGGTGCGCGCAGTGGCGCAGCCTGCTCAGCTCGTTCATCCGGACCAGGTCGGCGACGGCCATCGCGGCCTCGACCGCCATCCGGGTCGCCAGCGGCGCGTCGCGGGGCACGGCGTGCAGATGGTACGGCTCGTCGTCGTGCCGGATGAGCTGCGGCAGCGCGTGTGACTCGCGGAGCAGCGTGTTGACGATCTCGACCACGCCGTCGGTGTCGGTGTCCCAGATCCGGCGCAGCCTGGGGCGCAGTGCGCGGACCTGGCGCAGCTCGACCTCGGTGTGCTCGTGCCGGCCGCTCCACCCGTGCGTGGTGAAGAACCCGTCCAGCGCGGCCACGTCGGGCAGGCCCTCGCGGTCCGGGCCGGCGGTGTTGACAAGCGCGGCGGCGGCGGTCAGCCCGCACTCGGTGTCATGAGCGAAAAGCAACTTGACTCCTGTCGGACGGCACCCCTAACGTCATCAGCGTAACGCTTCATCACTCATGACCAGGAGTCGCCGATGCGGGAACGATCCGGCGCCGGGCTCGGCCTGGCCCTGCTCTCCGCGCTCACGTTCGCCACCTCGGGCACGTTCGCCCGGCCGCTGATCACCGGGGAGTGGTCGGCCGTGGCGGTGGTGATCGCCCGGGTCGGCGTCGCCGCGCTGGTGCTGGCCGTGCCCGCCCTGCTGGCGCTGCGCGGGCGGTGGCCGGTGCTGCGCCGCAACGGGCTCACCGTGGTGCTGTTCGGGCTGCTCGGCGTGGCCATGGCCCAGGCGTGCTTCTTCAACGCGGTCCGCTTTCTGCCGGTCGGCGTCGCGCTCCTGCTGGAATACCTCGGCATCGTGCTGGTCGTCGGCTGGATGTGGCTGGTCCACGGCCAGCGTCCCCGGCGGCTGACCGTGGCCGGCTCGCTCACCGCCCTGGCCGGCCTCGCGCTCGTCCTCGACCTCACCGGCGCCGGCCGGCTCGACCCGGTGGGCGTGCTCTGGGGGCTCGGCGCCGGGATCGGGCTGGCCGGCTACTTCGTCATCGCCGGCCGCCTCGACGACGACCTGCCGTCGGTGGTGATGGCCAGCGGTGGCATGGCCGTCGGCGCCCTGGTGCTGCTGCTGCTCGGCGCGGTCGGGGCGCTGCCGCTGGCCGCCGGCACCGCCGACGTCGACTTCGCCGGGCACCGGATGAGCTGGCTGGTGCCGATCGCCGGGCTGTCGCTGATCGCCGCCGTGGTCGCCTACCTGACCGGGGTGGCCGGCACCCGGCTGCTCGGCGCCCGGCTCTCCTCGTTCGTCGGGCTGACCGAGGTGATGTTCGCGGTGCTGATCGCCTGGCTGGTGCTGGACGAGCTGCCCACGCTGATCCAGTTGGCCGGCGGGGTGCTCATCGTCGGCGGCGTCGCCCTCGTCCGGGTGGACGAGCTGCGGTCCGCCCCCGAGGCGGTCCCGCCGACGCCGGCCGAGCCGGCGCTCAGCGGTGAGCGATGAGCACGCCCCGCACCGCCGTCGTCTTCGACGCCGACGAGACGCTTGTCGACCTGCGCCCCGCGGTGACCGGCGCGCTGTCGGCCGTACTCGACGAGATGCGGCGGCGGACCCCGGCGGCGGCCGAGGTCTCGCTCGCGGACCTGGAGGGCGACTGGGGTGCGATCTTCGGCGCGCTCAGCGCGGCCCCGGTGCAGGAGATCCGGCGAGCCGCGCTGGCCCGCTCGCTCGACCGGGCCGGGCTCGGCGGCCACCTCGACGAGTTCGCCACGCTCTTCTTCGCCCGGCGCTACGCCCTGAGCCGGCCCTTCCCGGACGCGCTGCCGGCGCTCGCCGCGCTGCGCCCGCACCACCTGCTGGGCTTCGCCACGAACGGCAACAGCCGCGCCGAACGCTGCGGGCTCGCCGGGCAGTTCGCCTTCGCGTTGTACGCCCACGAGGGTGGCCTGCCGAAGAAACCGGCGCCGGGGTTCTACGCCGCCGTGGTGGCGGCCACCGGGCTGCCCGCCGACCGGATCGTGCACGTCGGCGACTCGCCGGAACACGACGTGACCGGCGCCCAGCGGGCCGGCCTGCGGGCCGTCTGGCTCAACCGGGCCGGCCTGCCGCGCCCGCCCGGCCTCACCCCCGACGCCGAGGTGTCCACGTTGACCGACCTTCCCGGCGTGCTCGTCGATGTGACGAGCGCGAATGCCTGATTGGGTGCTATTCCGGACGGGCCCCTGGCGAAACCCGCGTCCATGTTGTGGGATGACTGCCACGTCCCTCAACGAGAGGATCTGATGTGGTGAGCAAGCGCTTCACCGCCGGCGCGGTCGCGGTCGCGGCCTCGCTGGCACTCACGGTGACCGGCCTGGGTGTCCCGGCGACCGCCGCGCCGTCGGACAGCCGGACCTTCACCGTGCTGGCCGAGAGCGGCGTGTCCAGCGACGCCGCGATCGCCGCGATCAAGGCGGCCGGCGGCACCGTCGTCTCCCGCACCGACGACGTCGGCCTCTTCCGGGTGACCAGCGACCGGGCGGACTTCGCCAGCCGCGCCAACGCCGCCGGCGCGCTCGTCGGCGCGGCCGAGGAGAAGGCGATCGGCCGCAAGCCGAAGCTGGACCGGGTCGAGCAGGAGCACCTGCTGGCCGCCGCCGCGGCCAAGGGCAAGGCCGCCAAGGGCAACGCCAAGAAGATGGACCCGCTTGACGACAAGCTCTGGGGTCTGGACCTGATCCGCGCCGACCAGGCGCGCAAGATCGAGCCGGGTGACCGTCGGGTGACCGTCGGCGTGCTGGACACCGGCCTCGACGCCAGCCAGCCCGACCTGGCCCCCAACTTCAACTGGGCGCTGTCGCGCAACTTCGCGCCGGACATCCCCGACGTCGACGGCCCGTGCGAGGTGGCGAGCTGCCTCGACCCGGTCGGCACCGACGACGGCGGGCACGGCACGCACGTGGCCGGCACGATCGGCGCCGCCGCCAACGGCTTCGGCCTCTCCGGCGTGGCCCCGAAGGTCTCCCTGGTCGAGCTGAAGGGTGGCCAGGACAGCGGCTACTTCTTCCTCGACCCGGTGGTCAACGCGCTGGTGCACGCCGGCCGCTCCGGGCTGGACGTGGTCAACATGTCCTTCTACGTCGACCCGTGGCTCTACAACTGCACCGCCAACCCGGCCGACAACCCGGAGCAGCAGGCCGAGCAGCGGACCGTCATCGAGGCCATGAAGCGGGCGCTGACCTTCGCCCACCGCAAGGGCGTCACGCTCGTCGGCTCGCTTGGTAACAACCACGAGGACCTGGGCGCCCCGCGCACCGACGTGAGCAGCCCGGACTACGGCGCGGACCCGTACCCGCGGCCGATCGACAACGCGAGCTGCTGGGACCTGCCGGTCGAGGGCCCGCACGTGATCGGCGTGTCGGCGGTCGGCCCGTCCGGCAAGAAGTCCGACTACTCCAACTACGGCACCGAGCAGATCTCGATCGCCGCGCCGGGTGGTTGGTTCCGGGACGGCTTCGGCACCGACACCTACCGCACCGACGCCAACATGATCCTCTCCACGTACCCGAAGAAGGTGCTCCAGGAGGAGGGGTCGGTCGACGAGAACGGCAACATCGTCGCCGGCTTCGAGAACTCGGTGTTCAAGCAGTGCACCGCCAAGGGTGAGTGTGGCTACTACACCTACCTCCAGGGCACCTCGATGGCCTCGCCGCACGCCTCGGGCGTGGCCGCGCTGATCGTCAGCAAGTTCGGCAAGAAGCAGGGCCGGAACGGCTTCGGCCTGGCGCCGGACCTGGTGGAGCAGCACCTCTACCGGACGGCGGCGGAGCACGCCTGCCCGGAGCCGCGGCTGCAGACCTACACCAACGAGGGCCGCGACGCCGAGTTCGACGCGTACTGCGCGGGCTCGCTGAACTTCAACGGCTTCTACGGCTACGGCATCATCGACGCCTACGCCGCGGTGAAGACGCCGCTGAAGCCCAACGCGCGGCCGTAACCGCTCCGCACCACCGAGAAGCCCGGGCGACATCCGTCGCCCGGGCTTCTCCGTGTCGGCGAATGCGCACAGTGGTCTTCCCATCTGGCGCTGTCCGGTTGGCGTGAATTGGCGTTTGCGCAGCTCAAACCCTCCCCGTAGGGCCGAAGGTCCCTTCCGTCCAGGTTCTCACTCGACTTCAATTGCGCTGGGGCCCGGCGACCCGCCCGACTACTTCGGATTCACCCCCAACTACGCCAACAGCCCACTCCCCACCGTCGTCGGCGGGGTGGTGCAGCCGGGCACCGGGATGCGCAAGTTCATCGACACGCTGCCGGGCCTCGGCCCCACCAACGCCAACGACCTGGGCAACTACATCCCGGTCGCGGTGCCCGACACGGTCACCTATCCGAACTGCGACTACTACGAGATCGGGATCCAACAGTTTTCGCAGCAGTTCCACAAGGACCTGCCCGCCACCCGGTTGCGTGGCTACAAGCAGCTCAACAACGGCACCGACGGAAACGGGCAGAACACGATCGCCCCGCCCGCCCGGCCCTACTACGGCGGACCGCTCATCTACGCCAACCGGAACCGCCCGATCCGCGTCAAGCTGGTCAACCAGTTGCCCACCGGCGCGGCAGGCAACCTGTTCCTGCCGGTGGACATCACGCTGATGGGTGCCGGCACCGGCCCGCTGAACGACACCGAGCTCTACACCCAGAACCGGACCGTCCTGCACCTGCACGGCTCGGAGACGCAGTGGATCAGCGACGGCACGCCGTTGCAGTGGTTCACCCCCGCCGGCGAGGTCACCTCCTACCCGAAAGGTGCCAGCTACGCGAACGTGCCGGACATGCCCGACCCCGGCCCGGGCGCGGTCACGCTCTACTTCCCGATGCAGCAGAGCGCCCGGATGATGTGGTTCCACGACCACACCGAGGCGACCACCCACCTCACCCCCTACAGCGGGCAACTCGGGATCCTGCTGCTCCGGGACCCGTTCGAGCGGCAACTGGTGACCCAGGGCGTCGTCCCCGCCGAGGAGATCCCGCTGCTCATCCAGGACAAGACGTTCGTGCCCGACCCCGCCCAGCTCGCCGCCGAGGACCCGACCTGGGACACCGCCAAGTGGGGCGGCAAGGGCAGCCTCTGGATGCCGCACGTCTACATGCCCAACCAGAACCCCTACAACGCGGCAGGCGCCAACCCGATGGGCCGCTGGGACTACGGGCCCTGGTTCTGGCCGCCGTTCACCGGCATCGAGCAGGGACCGGTGCCCAACCCGTACCACGACCCGGTCACCCGGCCCTGGGAACCGCCCGTGCAGCCGGGCACACCCCTGCCCACCATCACGCCCGAGGCGTTCATGGACACCCCGGTGATCAACGGCTGCGCCTACCCGACGTTGCAGGTCGAGCCGAAGGCCTACCGGTTCCGGATCCTCAACGGGTGCAACGACCGGGCGCTCAACCTCCAGCTCTACCACGCCGCCTCGAACGGCACCATGTGGAACCCGAACGGCACGCTCGCCGACGGCGCAGCCGGCGAGGTGCCGATGGTGGAGGCGTGCCCGGGGGAGGGCCTGCCACCGACCTGGCCCACCGACGGACGGGAGGGCGGGGTGCCGAACCCGGACGCGGTCGGCCCGGACTGGATCCAGATCGGCAACGAGGGCGGCCTCCTGCCGCACGTCGCGATCATCCCGCCACAACCGATCAACTACGAGTACGACCGACGCTCGATCACCGTGCTCAACGTCTCCGACCACTCACTGCTGATGGGCCCGGCCGAGCGCGCCGACGTGATCGTGGACTTCTCCACGGTCGCCCCCGGCTCCACACTCATCCTCTACAACGACTGCCCGGCGCCGATGCCCGCCTACGACACCCGCTACGACTACTACACCGGCGACCCGGACCAGACCGACGCCGGCGGCGCGCCCACCACGCAGCCCGGCTACGGCCCGAACACCCGCACCCTCATGCAGATCCACGTCGTCGGCACCCCGGCCGCGCCGTTCGACCTCGCCCAGTTGGAGACCCGACTGCCCCAGGCGTACGCGGGCAGCCAGCCGGCGCCGATCGTGCCGGAGGAGGCGTACAACGAGGCGTTCGGCACCAACTCGCCGAACACCTACGTGGCGATCCAGGACACCACCATCAGCTACTTCCCGCTCGGCGGCACCGGCCGCATCACCCTGCCGCTGCAACCGAAGGCGATCGTCGAGGAGTTCGACCCGGTCTACGGCCGGATGATGCCGAACCTGGGTGTCGAGTTGCCCCGGACCAGCGCGTTCATCCAGACCACGATCCCGTTGCCGTACATCAACCCGCCGACGGAGATCCTCTACATGTCCAACCTGGCCACGCCGGTCGGATCGCCGGGTGACGGCACCCAGATCTGGAAGGTCACCCACAACGGGGTGGACACCCACTTCATCCACTTCCACTACTTCAACGTGCAGCTCATCAACCGGGTCGGCTGGGACGGCGTCTACAAGCCGCCGGATGCCAACGAGGTGGGCTGGAAGGAGACCGTGCGGATGAATCCGCTGGAGGACTGCATCGTGGCGATGCGGCCCGCGCTGCCGGCGAACCCGCCGTTCAAGGTCGGTGACAGCGTCCGGCTGCTCGACCCGACCCAGGTCCCCGGCACCACCAACGGCTTCGCCCAGATCGACCCGCAGACCGGGGACCCGGCGGTCGTCACCAACGTGCCCTACAACTTCGGCTGGGAGTATGTCTGGCACTGCCACATGGTCGACCACGAGGACTTCGACATGATGCGGCCGATGGTCATCCGGGTGTCGCCGGAGCCGCCGACCGGCCTCACCGCGACCGCCAACGCCGGATCGACGACGGTGAAGCCGTCGATCGTGTTGACCTGGACGAACCCGCCCGGCCTGCCGGCCGCCACCCAGGTGCTCATCCAGCGTGCGACCAACCAGACGTTCACCACCGGGCTCACCACGTTCACCGCGGCGGCGGGAGCGACCACCTACACCGACTCGACGGTGGCCAGCGGGATCACCTACTACTACCGCGTCCGCCGGGAGAACTCGGCCAGCTATTCCGCCTGGTCGAACACCGCGTCGGCGGTGGTCAACCTGGCCGGGCCGATCAACCTGACCGCGGTCCAGCCGTCCGGCGTGCCGACCCGGGTCAACCTGGCCTGGACCAACAGGTCGTACTCCGACTCGGTGGAGATCCAGCGGGCCACCAACTCCTCGTTCACCGCCGGGCTGACCACGTTCACCGCGCCGGCCAACGCCACCACCTACACCGATTCCACGGTGCTGGCCACCACCTACTACTACCGGGTGCGGACGGTCTATCTCGGCGTCGCCTCGCCGTGGTCGAACACCGCCACGGTCACCGTGGTCGGGCCGCCGCTGCCCGCCGCCCCGACCAACCTCGCCGGCACCGCGGTCACCGCGCCCAACAACCTGGCCACGGTGAACCTGACCTGGCAGGAGAACCCGAGCAGCGTGGTCACCACGTTCACCCTGCAGGTGTCCACCAGCCCGACGTTCAACGCCAACGTCGCCAGCCTCACGGTGGCGGGCACGGCCCGCAACTACAGCGACACGAACCGGGCCCGGTCGACCACCTACTACTACCGGATCCGGGCGAACAACGCATCAGGCAACTCGGCCTTCAGCAACGTCTTCAGCATCACCACCCCCGCCTGATCGGGGCCGAGGGGCGGCGCCCGGATCCCCCGGGCGCCGCCCGCAGCCGCTCCCGGCACCCTCCGGTGGCGTCGCGGACCCCCGGCCGGCGGCTCACTGTCGCCGAGCCCCGGGTCCCCGGCGGGCGTGTCACGCTCGCCGGCCCTGGGCCCCCGGCCGGCGTCTCTTGGTCGCCTGCCCAGGGTTCCCGTCCGGTGCCTCACGGTCGCCAGCCGCGGGCCACCAGCGCGGACCGGACCTCTCGGACGAGGGCGGGAAACGCGTCGGGCGGGCGCCGACCGGTCACGGGCAGCACCAACCAGCCGGCCTCGACGAGCCCGGCGAACCCCGTGCGGTCGGGCTCGCCGCGCCCCGGACCGTCGTGCGCGACGGCGACCCGGAACCCCGGCCAGGCCAGGTCGGGATGGAGCACGAGACCGGCCGACACGCGAACCGGATGCCGGGCGACCGGACGTGGCAGGCCGGCGAACATCAGGCGCACCCGCAGGTGGGACTCGGCCGGCGATCGGGCGCAGCCGTCGGCCAGGCCGAACACCCACGACGCCCGCCGGCCGCCCGGCCGGCCGGCGTTACGGGCCGCCTCGGTGGCCAGCGCGGACCGGCTGACCGCGCCGACACGCAGCAGGCCGTCGACGATGCCGACCGCCCGCACCGGATCGGCCCAGACCGCCGTCTCCCAGGCGCAGACAACGGGCTCGGTCCGTGGCAGCGGTGGCCCGATCAGGTCCGGCCGGCCGGGCCGGCCCGGCGCGACCTCACGAGCGGGCGGCCGGTCGCCCGGGAGCCGCCGGCCACCCCCGCCCGAAAGCGCGGTGCCGGCGGACGGGCGGGTGCGGGCCGGCGCGGAGGCCGCCGCCGACCGGGACGGCACGAGGACCGTCGTCGTGACGGCGCCGTTCGGCGGGGAGCCGTTCTCGGCAGGATCGGCGTCGCTCGACGGACGGCCGCCTCCAGCCGGGCGGGTGCCGTTCCGGGCGAGGCCGTCCCCGGCCGGGTGGGTGCCGCCGCTTCGGGCGAGGCGATCCCCGGCCGGGTGCGTGCCGCTCTGGGTGAGGCGATCCCTGGCCAGGTGGGTGCCGTTCTGGGCGAGGCCCGGGACGGCCCGGGCGGCGTCTGCGGAAGCCGGCCGATCGTCGGACGCGCCGGCGACCGGGGCGTGGTGCACGCGGACACCCGGATGGGAGTCGGCGCGGACCGTGGCCGGCAGCAGGACGTGCACGTCGTCCGTGAAGCCGGCGGCGTGTCCGACGCCGTGCAGGTAGGCCGCCGACGGGCCGGCGACCAGGGTGCCGGGCGGCATCCGGAGCAGGACGGCACGGCAGGCCAACGCGTGGTCGCGGTCGAGGCGGGCGTCGGCGTAGACGTCCTGCCGGAGGCGGACCCAGGACGCGCCCCGCAGGTGGTGGCGGGACAGCAGCCCGCGCCGGACCGCGTCCGAGCCCCGGAAGACCTGCCACTGCAACTGTGGCGGCCGATGCGGATGAGGTGGCATACGACAAGCGTGCGGACGGGGCGACGGCCGGCGACAGCCCTGTGGACGACGACGGCCGGTCCCGACCCGGCGCCCTGTGGACAACCTCCGGACCGCCCGGCCGGTGTGCTATCGGGCCGGCGCGGTCAGGAGAGCGCGACGGCGACCGCCTCGGCGGCGGCGGTGACCTGGGCGCCCACCTCGGCCACGTCGAGCGGGGTCAGCGACACCACGCCGACGCTGCCCTCCAGCCCGGGCACCCCGAGCACCGGCGCGGCCACCCCGTACGCGCCGGACTGCAGTTCGCCGCTGGTGCTGACCGGCCCCGCGTCACCGGCCCGCCCGGCCAGCACGGCCCGGCCCGCCGCGCCCCGCTCCAGCGGGTGCCGGGAGCCGGTCCGGTACGCCACGTGGAAGGCCGTCCAGCTCGGCTCGACCACCGCCAGCGCCACCCCCTCACCGCCCTCGACCACGGTCAGGTGGGCGGTCGCCCCGGTCCGCTCGGCGAGCCGACGCAGCGCGGGCAGCGCCCCCTCGGCGAGCAGCGGCTGGGCGCGCCGGGCCAGGTGCAGCACGCCGACGCCGATCCGTAGTCGGCCCTCCCCGTCGCGCCGGAGCATGCCGTGCCCGCTGAGCGCGCCGACCAGCCGGTAGACGGCGGCCCGGCCGATGCCCAGCCGCTGCGCCGCCTCGGTGACGGTCAGCCCGCCCGGGGCGTCCGCGACCAGGTGCAACAGGCGCAGGCCCCGGTCCAGGGTCTGCGCGGTCTCCGGGGGGCGCGCCGCCGTGTCCACAGCACGCAGCGTACGACCCGGCTCCGGCCAACCCCGAAATGTGCGGACGGCTACCCTTGGGAGGTGACGCTACGCCTGTATGACACCGCCACCCGATCGGTGCGGGACTTCGTCCCGCGGGAAGCCGGCAAGGTGGGGGTCTACCTGTGTGGTCTCACGCTCCAGGGGCCGCCGCACATCGGTCACCTTCGCTCCGGTGTGAACTACGACGTGCTCCGCCGGTGGCTGGTCGCCGCCGGGTTCGAGGTGACCTTCATCCGCAACCTGACCGACGTCGACGACAAGGTCCTGGCCAAGGCCGTCGAGCAGGACCGGCCGTTCTGGTCCATCGCCTACGCGAACGAGCAGATCCTGGCCGCCTCCTACCGCGCGCTGAACGTGCTCCCGCCGACCTACGAGCCGCGGGCCACCGGGCACGTCCCGGAGATGCACGAGCTGATCGCCCGCCTGATCGACACCGGGCACGCCTACCCGGCCGGCGACGACTCCGGCGACGTCTACTTCGACGTGGCGTCCTGGCCGGCCTACGGTTCGCTGTCCGGGCAGTCCCCGGCCGACATGCAGCCGGCCGGCGACGCGCCCGACCGGGGCAAGCGGGACCCGCGCGACTTCGCGCTCTGGAAGGGCGCCAAGCCGGGCGAGCCGGCCGACGCCGCCTGGCCGTCGCCGTGGGGCCGGGGCCGTCCCGGCTGGCACATCGAGTGCTCGGCGATGTGCTGGCGCTACCTCGGCGCCGAGTTCGACATCCACGGCGGCGGGCTCGACCTGACGTTCCCGCACCACGAGAACGAGATCGCCCAGTCGCAGGCCGCCGACCTGCCGTTCGCCCGCTACTGGGTGCACCACGGCCTGCTCGGCATCGGCGGCGCCAAGATGGGCAAGTCGCTGGGCAACACGCTCGACCTCGACTACGTGGCCTCGCTCGGGGTGCGCCCGGTGGAGCTGCGCTACTACTACGCCGCCGCGCACTACCGGTCGCACATCGACTACTCCGAGGACGCGCTGCGCGACGCCGCGGTCGCGTACCGGAGGATCGAGGGCTTCGTGCAGCGGGCGGCCGAGCGGGTCGGCGCGGGCCGACCCGACGGGCTGCCGGCCGGGTTCGTGGCGGCGATGGACGACGACCTCAACACCTCGGCGGCGCTCGCCGTGCTGCACGAGGTGGTCCGGGACGGCAACACCGCGTTGAGCGGCGGCGACGATGTGACCGTCCGCACGACGCTCGCCGCCGCCCGGGCGATGCTGGATATCCTCGGCGTCGACCCCCTGGATCCGGCCTGGACCGGCGGCGACCGCGCGGGTGACCTGCGCGGCGTGGTGGACTCACTGGTCGCGCTGGCCCTGGAGCAGCGCGCCCAGGCCCGAGGCCGCAAGGACTGGGCCGCCGCCGACGCCGTCCGCGACCAGCTCAAGCAGGCCGGCGTGGTCGTCGAGGACACCCCCCAGGGCCCGCGTTGGACTATTGGAGAGCAGGACTGATGGCCGGCAACTCGCAGCGCCGTGGCCGGCGACTGACGTCGAAGGCGAGCGCCCCCAAGGGCTCCGGTGGCAAGAACAAGGACTCCCTCGCCGGTCGGGGCCGCACCCTGCCGGCGGACGAGCGCCCGTGGCACAAGGCCTACTCGGGCACCGAGAAGCTGCCCCAACGCACCGCCTGGAAGCAGGACAAGGAGCGCCGTGCCGCCGCCGAGGAGGGCCGCGCGCCCAAGATCGGCCAGCCGGGCA
Source organism: Micromonospora sp. NPDC051300 (assembly GCF_044455315.1). Classification (NCBI taxonomy): domain Bacteria; kingdom Bacillati; phylum Actinomycetota; class Actinomycetes; order Micromonosporales; family Micromonosporaceae; genus Micromonospora; species Micromonospora sp. NPDC051300. The sequence goes on from NZ_JBITEP010000013.1 coordinate 133,506, forward strand.
GCAAGGACACCACCTGGGGCAGGGGCGGCGGCCGGGGCGTACCCACCGCCGCCAAGGGGCGGGGCGGCAAGCCCACCGCCGGCCGGTCCGGACCCCGGGTCTCCCCGGGCCGTAAGTCGAACCCGGCGAAGGACAGCCCCGAACTGCTCGTCGGGCGGAACCCGGTGCTGGAGTCGCTGCGCGCGCAGGTGCCGGCGACCGCGCTCTACACCGCGCAGGGCATCGACGTCGACGACCGGGTCAAGGAGATCGTCCGCACCGCCGCCGACCGGGGCATCGCGATCCTCGACGTCAGCCGCGCCGAGCTGGACCGGATGACCGGCGGGGTGCTGCACCAGGGCGTCGGCCTCCAGGTGCCGCCGTTCGCCTACGAACCGTTCGAGGACCTGGTCACCGCCGCGCTGGAGCAGGCCGCCCCGCTGCTGGTCGCGCTGGACGGGGTCACCGACCCGCGCAACCTCGGCGCGGTGATCCGGTCGGCCGCCGCGTTCGGCGCACAGGGTGTCTTCGTACCCGAGCGGCGTGCCGCCGGGATCACCGCGACTGCCTGGCGGACCAGCGCCGGCGCGGCCGCGCGCGTCCCGGTCGCCCAGGTCACCAACCTGACCCGGTCGCTCAAGGCGTGCAAGGAGGCCGGCTTCGTCGTGGTCGGCCTGGACGCCGACGGGGAGACCGACCTCTATGACCTGGAGGCCGCCGTCGGCCCGCTGGTCGTCGTGGTCGGCTCGGAGGGCCGCGGCCTGTCCCGCCTGGTCGGCGAGACCTGCGACCTGACCGTCAGCATCCCGATGATCTCCGACGTCGAGTCGCTCAACGCCAGCGTCGCCGCCGCGGTCACGCTCGCCGAGGTCGCCCGCCGTCGCGCCGTCGAGGCCTGACGCCGCACACGCACACGAAAAGGGGCGGTCCGCCGTGGCGGGCCGCCCCTTTTCACTTCGCGTACGTCAGATCCGGCGCCCGGTGGAGGCGTGGAAGACGTGGCTGCGGCCGGTGCGCGGCTTGACGAACACGGTGTCGCCCATGTTCGGCATGGTGCGCCGGTCGGTGCGGACCACGAACCGCTCGTTGTGGCCCTCCAGCGCGGCGTGGCCGTAGACGTTGGCGTCGGAACCCAGGTCCTCGACCAGCTCGACCACGACCGGCATGCCGCCCTCGGACGGGCCGACCAGGTCGCAGTCCTCCGGCCGGAAGCCGACGGTGACCTTGCCGTCGCCGCCCTCGGCGCGGGCCGCCTCGATCTGCTCACGGGTCAGCGGCACGATCAGCTCGGCGAACGCGCCGCCCTGCTCGTTCAGCTTCACCGTCTTGATGTTCATGGCCGGGGAGCCCATGAAGCCGGCGACGAAGACGTTCGCCGGGGTGTCGTAGAGCGCCCGCGGGGTGTCCACCTGCTGGAGCACGCCGTCCAGCATGACCGCCACCCGGTGACCCATGGTCATGGCCTCGACCTGGTCGTGGGTGACGTAGACCGTGGTGACGCCGAGCTTCGCCTGGAGCGAGGCGATCTGCGTACGGGTCTGGACGCGGAGCTTGGCGTCGAGGTTCGACAGCGGCTCGTCCATGAGGAAGACCTGCGGCTCGCGGACGATCGCGCGGCCCATGGCGACACGCTGGCGCTGACCGCCGGAGAGCGCCTTCGGCTTGCGGCTGAGGAACTCCTCCAGCTGGAGGAGGTTGGCCGCCTCCTTGACCCGCCGGTCGATCTCCGACTTGGAGGTCTTGCGCAGCTTGAGGGCGAACGCCATGTTCTCGTACACCGTCATGTGCGGGTAGAGGGCGTAGTTCTGGAAGACCATCGCGATGTCGCGGGCCTTCGGCGGGAGGTGGGTGACGTCCCGGTCGTCGATGTAGATCGCGCCGTCGTCGACGTCCTCCAGGCCGGCGAGCATCCGCAGGCTGGTGGACTTACCGCAGCCGGACGGGCCGACCAGGACGAGGAACTCCCCGTCGCCGATCTGCAGGTCGAGCTGGTTGACGGCGGGGCGCTCGGTGCCCGGATAGATCCGGGACGCCTTCGCGTAGGTGACCGTAGCCATGATGGAGCGCTTCCTTTCACCGGCAGGAACGTGCCGGACGATCCGAGTGAAGGAGCGACCGGCACCCAGGGTGCCGGCCAGACGGGGCGTCGCCCGGGCAGCCGAGGCCGGCCGGAGTGTCGTCCGTGTCACTGCACCGTAAACGGCTTTCGCGATCGTGCCAAGACGTGGAGCAACGGATGGGACGGACCGCATACACATTTCGGTCACCCGGGCACGGCAAGGCATCAATCTCCCGGCTGTCAAGCGGATCCGGCGACGATCCGACGGTCGAGCCGGTCGGGAAACCGACGTTTTCCGTGGTCGGGAGCGCTGCCACGCGGGAATTCCGGGACCCAGTCGCTATGCTGAGCCCGTCACACGCGCCCCTGTAGCTCAGCTGGCCAGAGCACTCGCCTTGTAAGCGAGATGTCGCCGGTTCGATCCCGGCCGGGGGCTCCAATTCCACAAGGCGATCCCGGCCGGTGTCCGTCGTTCGTCCCGGCGGTCAGACGGCGACGTCCCGCGCCGGCCGCAGGCCCCTGGCGATCAGATAGACGCTCAGCGAGAACTCCCAGACGGCGATGGGGAGAGCCCCGACCGCGGTCACCGGGGACAGCCGGTCCCAGCCACCGAACAGCACGCCGGCGTCGGAGGCGACAAGCAGGGGCGCGCCGACCATCCCGAGCAGCGGGAGTACGCGCGGGACGAGGCGCGACTGGTAGAGCAGGGAGCCCAGCAGCAGCGCGTTCACGGCCGGGACGAGGCTCTGGCTGAGCAGGAACATCGAGTCGTAGAGGGCGACCAGCGCCGGCGCGGTCGCCAGCGCTTCCGTGCCAATGCCGGCCCGCCGCAGGCCCACGAGCGTCAGGATGCTCGCGACGCCGACGAGGATGCCGGTGGCCTCCACCGTCCGCGCGGCGACGAACCCCAGCGCTCGGGCCTCACCCTGGCGCTTGACCACCGGGAACAGCGCGACGGCGGTGCCGACGCAGGCGAGGGCGACGATCACCTCGAGGACCGCCCCGACGACGACCGGGGTCTCCGACGTGGTGCCCACGAGGTAGTCGGCGTCGCGCACCGGGCGGTACAGCGCGACGGTCGGGATCGAGACGAAGGTGAGTACGTAGAAGCCGCCCGCGACCAGCGAGGTCTTCCGCAGTGCGTCCATCCGGGCCTCCTGTCGCGGCGGTTGTTCGATCGACGGTGGTATGCCGGTTACCCTGCTGCGCACGGGGGCTGCGGTGGATCGGCCGCTCGGGCAGTTCTCGGCGAGGACGGAACACGGCGGACGAGGGGGAGCGACGTGGGTGCCAGGACGGCGCTGCCGGCAATCGCCGACGACGACATCCGTCCCGCGTTGCGCGCGGGCGGCCCCGGGCCCGCCTCGGCGATGCCGGATGGCGCCGGACGGCACGATGCGCGAGGTGCCGGGGTGTTAACCGGGGGCCCTTCCTATACCGGATGCGTTAACAGGGGGCCCGGCCTTTCATGAGTCGGGCGGTGGAGGAGTCGAACCGGGCCATGCTGCGGGCCCGGGACGCGATGGACCGCGCGTACGCGCAGCCGCTGGACATTCCCGCGTTGGCCCGGATCGCGCACGTCTCCGAGGCCCACTTCATCCGGACGTTCCGCGCCACGTTCGGCGAGACGCCGCACCGCTACCTGCAACGCCGGCGCGTCGAGCGGGCCATGTCGATGCTGCGGGAGACCGACCGGGACGTCACCGACATCTGCCTCGCCGTCGGCTTCACCAGCCTCGGCACGTTCAGCCGGACGTTCCGGGAGATCGTCGGCGAGTCGCCGCGTGACTTCCGGCGGCACCGGAGCGCCGCCGCGAACGTGCCGAGCTGTTTCGCCAAGTCCTGGACCAGACCGAGCAGTTTTGGATAAGCGCCAGGTCAGGGCGTTGCTCTAGCGTCGACGGCATGACGATGACTTCGATTTCCCGCTCCCAGATCTACGTCCTCGACCAGGACGAGGCGCTCGACTTCTACGTCGGCAAGCTGGGTATGGAGGTGAACACCGACCAGGATCTCGGCTTCATGCGCTGGCTCACGGTCAACGTGCCGGGCGACGCGCAGCGGGAGATCCTGCTGGAGAAGCCGGGCCCGCCCGCGCTCGACCCGAAGACGGCCGAGCAGGTCCGGGAACTGCTCACCAAGGGCGCCACCGGTGGCTTCCTGTTCCTGACCACCGACGACGCGCACAAGACGTACGCGGACCTGGTGGCCAAGGGCGTGGAGATCACCGATGAGCCGACCGACCGGCCGTACGGGATCGACTTCGGCATCCGGGACCCGTTCGGCAACCGGATCCGGATCGGCCAGATGCACCCGCGGGAGCAGTGGGCGAACGGCTGAGCGCGGGGCTGCGGGTCGCGGCGGCTGCGGGTTAGGGTCGGCCTTCCCGATCTTGGTGAGGTGACAGGTGGCGACCCGACTGCTGTTCCTGGCCCGGCACGGCGAGCAGGAGGAGACCGGGGCGGAGGCGCCGGAGGTCGGTCTCTCCGCCCGGGGTCGGCGGCAGGCGACGCTGCTCGGCGAGCGGCTGCGGGGCGCGCGGCTCGACGCGGTGCACCACGGGCCGCTGGCCCGGGCGGCGGAGACCGCCGCGCTGGTCGCCGCCGCGCTGCCCGGTGTTCCGGTTCATCAGGACGATCGGGCCGGCGACCACATGCCGCACGACACCGACCCGACCGGCCTGCCCGAGCGCCACGCCGCGTTCCTGGCCGAGTTCACCGCGGAGGAGCGGCGGGAGGGGCCGGTGGTGACGGCGGAGGCGGTGGCCCGGTTCGCCACCGCTCCCGCCTCCGGCGACGTCCGTGAGCTGGTGGTCACCCACAGCTTCCTGGTCGCCTGGCTGGTGCGTCACGCGTTGGAGGCGCCGGAGCGTCGCTGGATCGGGCTCAACCCCGCCAACTGCGCGCTGACCGTGATCCGCTACAGCGACGCCGGCCCACCCGCGCTGATCGCCCTGAACGACCCCGCCCACCTCCCACCCGACCTACGCGCCACCGGCTTCCCCGCCGACTACCACTTCTGACCCCCGAGCCCCGGGGAAGCGGGCGGTGACCAAGGAGTTCGTGTCGCCGAGGAAATCGGATCCGACACGAACTCCTTGATCACCGCGGTGGAGGGAGAGACGTCAGGGGCGGAGCTTGACCACGGCCTCGGCCACCGCGCGGGCGGACTGCGGATTCTGGCCGGTGACCAGGTTGCCGTCGACCACCACCTGCTCGGTGAAGTTCGGTGCGGGCACGTGCTGCGCGCCGGCCTCGGTCAGCTTGTCGGCGAGCAGGAACGGCACCACCTCGGTCAGGCCGACGGCGGCTTCCTCGTCGTTGGTGAAGCCGGCCACCCGCTTGCCGGCGATCAGGTGCGAACCGTCCGATCCGGTGAGGTTGACCAGCGCCGACGGACCGTGGCAGACGGCGGCGACCACGCCGCCGCGCTCGTGGACCGAGCGGGCGATCCGAGCCAGGTCCTCGTTGTCGGGGAAGTCCCACATGGTGCCGTGGCCGCCGGCGAAGAGGACCACGTCGTAGCCGGCCGGGTCGACGTCGGCCGCCTTCGGGGTGTCGGTCACCCCGGCGGTGGCGAGGAAGTCGTTCTGGGTCTTGTCGTCGGCGTCGCGGCCGTCGGTCGGCGGCTCGCCACCGGCCACCGAAACGAGGTCGACGTCGTACCCGGCGGCTCGGAAGACCTCCCACGGCTCGGCGGCCTCGCCGACGTAGTAGCCGGTCTTGCGGCCGGTGTCACCGAGTTCGGAATGGCTGGTCAGGGCGATGAGTGCACGAGTCATGTCACCCATGCTGGCGCGCCGAGCCATAGCTGACCAATAGGCAAGAGTCACGTCGGCGATAGGTTTGCTGATGTGAAGACGTCGCTGGACCTGCTCCGCAGCTTCCTGGCCGTGCACCGGGCGGGTTCGATCACCGGCGCGGCCGAGCTGCTCGGTGTGGCGCAGCCCACGGTGACCGCCCAGCTCCGGGCGCTGGAGGAGGCGGTCGGCCGGCCGCTCTTCGACCGGCTGCCCCGGGGCGTCACGCCGACCGCCGCCGGGGACGAGCTGGCCCGCCGGGTGGCCGAGCCGCTGGACCGGCTCGCCGCCGTGCTGACCGGGGAGCCGGACACCGCGTACGCCCGGACGGTCTTCCTCGGCGGACCCGCCGAGCTGCTCGCCGAGCGGGTGCTGCCGGCGCTCGCCGGTCCGGTCGCCGACGGCCTGGAGCTGCGGGTGGTGGCCGGGATGCCGGAGGGGTTGCAGGACGACCTGGTCGCCGGCCGGCTCGACCTGGCGGTGACGAGCGTGCGGCCCCGCCGGCGCGGGATGGTCGTCGAGCCGCTCTACGACGAGGAGTTCGTGCTGGTGGCGGCGCCGTCGTGGGCCGACCGGGTGGTCGGGCCGGTGACGCCGGCGGCGCTGCGCGAGGTGCCGCTGGTCGCCTGGGGCGAGGAGGCGCCGATCCTGCGCCGCTACTGGCGCACCGTCTTCGACACCCGGCTCACCCGCACGCCCAGCCTGGTGGTGGCGGACCTGCGGGCGGTCCGGTCGGCGGTGGCGGCCGGCGCGGGGGCGAGCGTGCTGCCCGCGTACCTCTGCCGGGGTGAGCTGGCCTCGGGCGCGCTGCGGGCGCTGCTCGTGCCGCCGGTGCCGCCGCTCAACACGCTCTTCCTCGCGGTCCGGCCGGGCGCGGCCGGGCGGCGCGAGGTGCAGGCCGTGCGGCGGACGCTGCTCGCGGCGGCCCCCGGCTGGTGAGCCGCCGCCCTCAGCCGGTGGCGCGGGTGAGCAGGCCGACGACCTCGGCGGTGGCGGCCGGCGGGGTGGCCTGTGGTGGGCAGTCCACGTAGCCGACGCTCGTCGGGCCGACGGTGAGGCGGTAGCTGAACGCGTCGGCGCACATGGTCGCCGGCACGGTGACCGCCGACTCGGCGAGCAGGCGGGGGTCGGCGGCGAGCTGCCGCAGCCGGTCGAGGTCCGGCGCGGCGAGCCGGCCGTCGCGGGCGGTGCCGGCCCGGTCGGTCTTCGTCCAGGTGCCGTCGGGTCGCACGGTGATGGTGTCGGTCAGGCCGGCGATGCCGCCCGATGTCACGAGCGTCACCTCGACGCCGGGCTGCCGGGTGGTGGCCGGGCCGGCCGGCGCCGGGGTGTCGGCGCGGGCGCAGCCGGCGAGCGGGACGAGGGCGGCGGCGAGGCCGACCGCCACGGCGTGGGCTGCTCTCATGCCGATCGGACGCACGACGGGGCCACAGGGTTCCGGTCCACCGTGCCTCCTCATCCGTTCGGTCAGTGTCTGGGACGGGAAACCGTCGCCCTCTTTCACGTCTGTCGATGTCTCAGCTATATCTACAGCAGTGACTACCCCCGTCACAACTTCTCCTTGCAGGAGGGCACGTGAAAAGAACCGTCGCCGCCGTCAGCGCAGCGCTGCTCACCAGCGGCGTGCTGGCCTGCGTCAGCACCACGGCGCAAGCGGCCGCGCCCAGCGCCCCCAGCCCCGAGTCCGCCGCGGCTCGGGCCGACAGCCTGATCCGTACCAACCCGGGCGCCGTCCAGGGCGCCGGCGGGGAGGCCTACCGGGCCGTCCGCACGAAGGTCGACCCCTCCGGGGCGGCGCACACCCGTTACACCCGGACCTACCAGGGCCTGCGGGTCTACGGCGGTGACTTCGTCGTCCACACCGCACCGAACGGCACCATGACCGGCACCTCGGTCGGCCTGTCCGCCCCGCTGACCCTGGGCACCACCGCCAAGGTCGGCGCGGCCGCGGCCAAGGCCAGCGCGCGCAAGGCGTTCACCGGCAGCCTCACCTCCGTCGGCGCGCCCGAACTCTTCGTCGACGCCAGCAGCGGCAAGGGCCGGCTCGCCTGGGAGACCGTCGCCAGCGGCTGGAAGGCGGACAAGCAGACGCCGTCGAAGCTGCACGTGGTCACCGACGCCACCACCGGCAAGGTGATCGGCTCGTACGACGAGATCGAGTCGGTGGTCGGCAGCGGCCAGGGCATCTACACCGGCACGGTAAGCATCGACACGACGCTCTCCGGCAGCACCTACTCGATGATCGACCCGTCGCACGGCAACGGCCGTACCTGCGACATGAACAACGGCACCTCCACCTGCACCACGTTCACCGACGCGGACAACGTGTGGGGCAACGGCGCCACCTCCAACCGGCAGTCCGCCGGCGTGGACGCCCACTTCGGCGCCGCGAAGACGTTCGACTACTACCTCAACGTGTACGGCCGCAACGGCATCTTCGGCAACGGCCAGGGCGTGCCGAGCCGGGTGCACTACGGCAGCAACTACGTCAACGCCTTCTGGGACGGGTCCCAGATGACCTACGGCGACGGCTCGGGCAACGCCCGCCCGCTGGTCTCGCTGGACGTGGCCGGGCACGAGATGAGCCACGGCGTCACCGAGGCGCTGGCCGGCCTGGTCTACTCCGGTGAGTCCGGCGGCCTGAACGAGGCCACCAGCGACATCTTCGGCAACATGGTGGAGTTCTACGCCGCCGCGCCGAGCGACCCGGGCGACTACCAGGTCGGCGAGAAGATCAACATCAACGGCAACGGTACGCCGCTGCGCTACATGTACAACCCGTCGCTGGACGGCTCGTCCGACTCCTGCTGGTCCACCAGCACGAAGAACAAGGACGTGCACTACTCCTCCGGCGTCGGCAACCACTTCTTCTTCAACCTCGCCGAGGGCACCGGCGCCACCGCGTACGGCACCTCGCCGGTCTGCGGCTCGGCCCCGGCGGTCACCGGCATCGGCCGGGCCAAGGCGGAGAAGATCTGGTACCGGGCGCTCGACGTGTACTTCACCTCGAACACCTCCTACGTCAACACCACCACCCCGTCGAACACCGCCCGGGCCTACAGCCTGCGGGCGGCGACCGACCTGTACGGCAACTGCTCCACCGAGTACAAGGCCGTCCAGGCGGCGTGGACCGCGGTGAACGTGGCCGGCAACGACGCCCCGTGCAGCTCCACCGGCAACGACTTCTCCGTCTCGCTCTCCCCGACCGCCGGCTCGGTCACCCAGGGCGGGTCCGCCACGGCCACCGTCGCCACCGGCACCACCAGCGGGACCGCGCAGACCGTGACGTTCTCCGCGTCCGGCCTGCCGACCGGCGCCACCGCGTCGTTCAGCCCCGCCTCGGTGACCTCGGGCGCCTCGTCCACGCTCACCATCGCCACCAGCGCCAGCACCCCGACCGGCACCTACTCGGTGACGGTCACCGGCACCGCCGCCTCGGGCACCAAGACCGCCACGTACTCGCTGACGGTCACCGGCACCGGCGGCGGCTGCACCGGTGCCGGCCAGAAGCTCGGCAACCCGGGCTTCGAGACCGGTACCAGCCCGTGGACCGGCACCACCGGCGCGATCGGCGCCTACAGCGGCCAGTCGGCGCACGGCGGCACCCGGTTCGCCTGGCTGAACGGCTACGGCTACAGCAGCAACGAGAACATCGCCCAGTCGGTGAGCCTGCCGTCGGGCTGCTCGACCTACAACTTCAGCTTCTGGCTGCACATCGACTCGGCCGAGTCCACCACCACCGTGCAGTACGACAAGCTGAACGTGCAGGTCCTCAACTCGTCCGGCACCGTGCTGGCGACGCTGGCGACCTACTCGAACCTGAACAAGGCCACCGGCTACACCCAGCGGTCGTTCTCCCTGGCCGCGTACGCCGGGCAGACCGTCACGCTGAAGTTCGCCGGCACCGAGGACGCGTCCCTCCAGACGTCGTTCGTCATCGACGACACCGCGGTCAACGTCTCCTGACCTGACCGCCCGACCCCGGGGCCCGGCGGCCACCCCACGCGGGTGGTCACCGGGCCCCGCCCGTTACGGTCAGCCCCATGTCCGACGCCGAGCTGACCGTCACCGTGACCGGGCCGGTGGCGACCGTGGTGATCCACAACCCGACCCGCCGCAACGCCATGACCCCGGCCATGTGGCGCCGACTGCCGGTGCTGCTCGACGGCCTGGAGGCCGACCCGGCGGTGCGGGCGCTGGTGCTCACCGGCGCCGGCGGCACGTTCTGCGCCGGCGCGGACCTCGGCGACCTGGACGAGCTGCTGGCCGCCGGCGACGGCAGCATCGCGGTCGCCGCCGAGGAGCGGCTCGCCGCGTTCGGCCGCCCCACCGTGGCCGCGATCGAGGGCGCCTGCGTGGGCGGCGGCTGCCAGCTCGCCGTCGCCTGCGACCTGCGCCTGGCCGCGGCGGACGCCCGCTTCGGCGTACCGCCGGCCCGGCTCGGCCTGGTCTATCCGGTGCCCACCACGCGGCGGCTGGCCGGGCTGGTCGGCCCGTCCGCCGCCAAGCACCTGCTCTTCACCGGCGACCTGGTCGACGCCGAGCGGGCGCTGCGGATCGGCCTGGTCGACGAGGTGCTGCCGGCCGCCGCGCTGGCCGACCGGGTGGCGGCGCTGACCGCCACCATCGCCGAGCGGTCCCGGCTCACCGTGACCGCCGCCAAGGAGATCGTCGACGGGCGCGCCGACGCCGACCGGATCGCCTGGTGGCACGCCCAGGTGCGGGACAGCGGCGAGGCCCGCGAGGGGGTGGCGGCGGTCAACGAGCGCCGGCCGCCGCGCTTCGGCTGGACCCCGCCGGCCCCGCACTGACCGCCGTTTCCCCGCCACCCCCATGGGGTACGCCCCGAGCGGCGAACGGGGGGCCACGATGGACGGTACGGGGGAACGCCAGGAGATCCGGCGCGGACGTCGACGGTTCCGGCTGCTGCTCGCCGGCACGATTGGGGCCTTCACGCTGGTGTCGATCCTGGTGGGATGGCTGGCGGAGGGCTTCCCGGCGAGCTGGCTGGAGCGCGGCAACCCGCCGGGCTGGCTGGAGGTGACCGGCAGGATCCTGGCGGTGTCGGGTCTCGTGCTCATGATCGTCACGCTGATCCGGATGGTTCGCGGTGGCGGCTACCGGGCCGATCAGAAGTCCCCGCTGTGGGCGGTGAGCGCTCGTCGTCGCCGCGCGCTCGCCCGTGGGGTTCGCCGCGACATGGTCGCCTCCCCGGACGACCTGCCCTGGCTGCGTGCGACCGCCGCGCAGATGGTCCGCCAACGATGGGTCGTCGCGTCGACCGGTGGCTTGCTGACGATGAACCTCGGCCAGGCGCTGCTCAGTCTCGCGCCGATCTGGCTGGCTCTGATGGGCATCATGGCGGTGATGTTCGGCATCGTCTGCTGGCAGGTCCCCCGCGATGCGCGCCGGGCCGAGGCGTTCTTGCGTCACCACCCCGCCGAGCCGCCCGCCGCCCCCGCCACGGCGTGAGGCTCACGCGCTGCGCGAGATCTTGGTGAACACCGAGATCTTGGTACGAGACCGCCCTCGATGGGGCGTGTGCGTACCAAGATCTCCGGCGGACGGGGCCGGCGGGCGCCGCGCCGGGGGGCGTAACCCCCGACACCGCCCCCTGTGCCCGCCGGCCGTCCGGTCACCGCGCCAGTGACGCCCAGCTCGGGGTCGCCGGCTCCCGCCGCAGCGGCATGCCCGCCTCGGCCGGGGTCCGGTCGCCCTTGCGCTGATTGCAGGCGTAGCAGGCGGCGGTGGTGTTCCCCCAGGTGTTCCGGCCACCGCGCGAGCGGGGCAGGACGTGGTCGACGGTGGTGGCCGGCCGGTCGCAGTAGGCGCACCGCCTGCCGTCGCGGGCCAGCACGCCGGCCCGGGACCAGGAGGGGCCGGCGCGGAACCGCCAGCGGGTCACCACGTACCGGACGAGGCGGACCACCCGCGGCAGCGGGAAGACGCCGATGACCTGGTCCGGCTCGGACTCGTGGATCTCGGCGACCCGGCGGCAGAGCATCCGGATCGCGTGCTGGACGGTGACCCGGTGCAGCGGGCCGAGGTCGGCGTTGACGACGAGGACGGCGTCCACCGGGTTCTCCCTTCCGATCGGTACGACGAAAAAAGCCGCCCGGTCCAGGCGGACCGGGCGGCGACGACGGGACGCGCGGGCGCGCGTCAGTCGGGCTCTCCGGGCCGTGGACCGTGTTCCCGGCAGCCGTCGGCGAACAGCCACGACGTGGTCGTGGTGGCGGATCGCAGCGACATTGACGGCTCCCGGAACGGTGGTTGACCTTGCGTGTTCACGGTAGATCCACGCCGGAAACGCGGGCAACGTATTTCGATCCGCCGTCGGACGGTGGCCGCTGCCGTCCGGCCCGCCCGGCCCGGCGGGCGGCGGCGAGCGGGCGGTCGATCCGGGTGCTCATCTGCGCCACCAGCTCGCTCTCCAGCAGTGGCCGGTTCACCTCGGCGGCCACCGACAGCGTCGGGGCGGAGATCGACCGCCAGATGGCGGTGAGCCCGGCCCCGAGGCCGACGAGCGCCACCGCGGCCCGGGTGGTGGGGGAGCCGGCCGCCGCCGCGGCGCTGACCCCGACCACCGCCAGGAGCACCACCAGCAGCGGCGCCAGCACCGGCCAGAAGATGCCCCGGGCCGCCTGCGCCACCAGCCTGCGGTCCCGGACGACGACGTTGCGGGCCACCACCGCCCAGTTCTCCTCGTCCAGCAGGTCGCGCGGGTGCAGGCCGCCGGTGAGCACGTCCTGCCACAGGTCGCCCTGGTTGCGCAGCTCGCGGGCCAGCTCGGCGAGCCCCGCCTCGCCGGGGTCGCCGAGGGTGGCCCGGCCGACCGCGTCGGCCCAGGTGGACAGCGAGCGGCGCACCACCGCCGCCGAGTACGGCGGCAGCATGCTCGCCAACTCGTCCAGCCACCGGCTGAGCTGGACCTGCCGGCCGCCGAACCGCTGCACCAGCTCGGCGGCGTCGCCGCGCCGGACCGTGTCGGCCAGCGAGCGACCCAGCCGGTACGCCACCCCGACCCGGTGGTTTGTCGCCATGGTCCAGCGCAGCACGTCGACGTTCAGCCCGTCGAGGGCGAGCAGCAGCGGCTCCCGGTTCGCCCCGCCGGCCCGCCGGGCGACGTCCGTCGAGGGCAGCACCCGGCCGGCCGGGGTGAGTGGGGCGATCTGGGCGAGCGCCACGTCGACGCCGTCGAGATACATGCCGAGCCGCTGCCGTCCCGGCATCTCGGTCAGGTTGGACAGCTTCGTCGGGGCGGTCGCCCGCCGGTCGGCGTCCGCGCCCAGGTCGGCGGTCTGCGCGTGGTGGTAGGCGTCCGCCATGGACCAGCCGAGGCGCAGCGCGGTGACCACGGCGGTCCGCTCGTCCTGCCGGTCCTCCGTCCGCGTCGCGGTGCCCACCACCCGACTTTATGTGGCTTATGACCGCTTGTCGGCGATTCGCGCCAGCAGCCCTCGGGGACGGATCGAGCGGACCGGCTCGGCCGCCGCCCCCGCCGCCCGCAGGATGTGGTTCGCCGCGATGATCCCGGTCGCCGCCGACCGCTCCATCAACGCGCTCGGGAACTCGGTGCGGATCCCGTCCCCGGCCAGGTACAGCCCGTCGGCGTCGGTGCGTACCCCCGGCCGGCCGGCGTGGCTGCCCGGGGTGAACGCCGGCGCCTGCGCCTCGACCCGGGCACGCAGCTCGCGGACCCGCAGGTCGGCCACCTCCGGCCAGAGCGCGGTCAGCTCCCGCAGCATCCGCGCGGCCAACTCGTCCGCCGGCACGTCCGGCTCACAGGCGTACGCGTGCAACTCCACCACCGACCCGCCGGTGCGCTCCGCCCAGCGGCGCGGCTCCTCCTCCAGCCGGTGGTAGAGCGTCACCGAGTCCAACGTGGGCTGACGGGAGACGCCGCTGAACACCGCCCGGTCCGGGCGCACGTCCCCGTCCATCCAGTAGCGCGCCACCGCGTACGGCGGACCGGCCTGGCCGAACGCGGGCATCCGCGCCACCAGCTCGGGCGCCACCGCGACCAGGCCGGGAGAGGCGGCGACCTGCGCGGCGAGCGCCGGAGGGTCGACCGCGAGCACCACGTGCCCGGCCGCCCAGGAGTCGCCGTCCGCGCCGGTCACCCGCCAGCCCTCCGGCTCACGGTCCAGCCGCGCGGCCCGGGCGCCGGTCAGCACCCGGCCGCCGTGCTTCTCCACGTGCCGGGTCAGCGGCTCCCAGATCGCCGTCGCGTAGTCCTGGTCCGGGCAGTCGAACGCCAACCCCTCCGGGTTGCCGAGCAGATAGAAGTGGAACTGCGCGATCATCTCGGCGGCCGACATCTCCGCCTCGTGGTTGAAGAACGAGTGCGAGAAGACCTCGAACAGCATCGCCCGGGCGCGGTCCGGCAGCCGCAGCGAGGTGAGCAACTCGTCGGCGGTGCGCTCGTCGAACTCCGCGTAGGTGCGCTCCGGGTCGTAGGTGAGCAGCGGCAGCGCGGCGTCCCGGTCCATCGACCGCAGGTCGGCCAGGCGCAGGCTCGGGCTGCGCAGCAGCAACGCCAGCAGGTTGGCCGGCGGGGCCGGCGGCAGCTTGCCGAACTCCTCGGTCGGCCACTGCGCGGACAGGATCGGATAGCCCGGGATCGGCTTGAGGAAAGCCAGCGCCGGGTCGACCCGGCGCAGGATCGATCGCCAGTTCCAGTACTGCCGGAAGAACGCGTGGAAGCCGTGCTCGTTCTGCTGGGCGCCGTCGGGCAGCGCCTCCGGCCAGGCCCCGAGCCGTCCGCCGAGATGCGGTGCGGCCTCCAGCACGGTCACCGCCACCCCGCGCTCGGCCAGCACCACCGCCGCCGACATGCCCGCGATGCCGCCGCCCACCACCAGCGCCGACGTCGGCCGGGGCACGCGGGGCGCGCCACCGCCGCCCGGGTCCACCACGTGCTCACGTACGCCGATGAGTCGACCAACCCTCTGCGACAGCCCCACGCCCCACCCCTCCACTCGACAGTGCTCCCCATCCTGCCTGAGGTTGAAGGAAGGGCCCCTTGTTAACGCCTCCGGTATAGAAGGGCACCCCTCTCACCGGGCGCGATGCCGGCGCGCGCACCCGACGCCGTGGCGCGTCGTGCCGGCTGCGGTGTCAAGCGGGGCGCGTTCCTCTACCTGAGGCGTTAACAAGGGGCCCCTCCTTTCACGCTCGGCGGGGGCGGTCGGAGGAGGGCCAGACGTAGTCCAGGTCGAGCGGGGTGTCGGCGGCGAAGAGCGGGGTGTAGTGGGCAGGGTCCTTGCGCAGCAGCGAGGACCGGTGACTGCGGTGCAGGTCGTCGCGGCCCAGCCAGGGCGGGAGGTCCCCGGCGGCGGCCAGCTCGTCCTGACGGCGGATGGTGGTGATGCCGCAGGCGGCGGCGAGGTCGGTGGCGAGCGTCGCGGCGCAGGTGTCCGCCCGGCCGGGCTCGCACCACACCGCGCACATGTCGAGCCCGTAGCGGGTCAGCGCCTCCTCGTACCCGGCCCACATCTTCACCGCGGGATGGTTGCGCCAGCCGTAGTCGGGTCGGGTCAGCCCGCGCAGCACCTGGATGGCCTCGACGCGCTGCTTGCCCAGCCGCTTCTGGTCCAGGGCCCGGGCGCTGGCCAGGAAGTCCGGATACGGCAGGAACGTCTGCATGCCGGTGCTCTACCCGTACCCGGCGACGCCATGCGTTCAAGATCGAAGGGGGCTGCGCCCGCTGCGAGCGGCTGACTACGATCCGGGCATGGCCGAGCCACTGCGCGATCGAGCGCGCCGCGCGACCGGGTGGCGGTTCCGGCCGAACGGGGACGAACGCCCCCATTACGTGGTCTGTGGCTCGGATCCGCTCGCCTACTGGGTGGTCCGGGCGCTGCTCGCCACCGATCCGGCCGCCGGGCAGGTGCGGGTGACGCTCGTGGTGCCCGGGCGCCGCCGCTCCGACGGCCCGGACGGGCGGGACGTACCAGGCGTACGCGTGGTCACCGCGGACCGGCTCGACGAGGCCGCGTTCCGCCGGGCCGGGTTGGCCGACGCGGCCGGGCTGGCCCTGCTGCACCAGGACGACGTGGGCAACATGCACGCGGCGCTCTGCGCACAGGAGGTCGAACCCCGGTTGCGCCTGGTGGTGCGGATGTTCAACACCAACCTGGCCGACGGGCTGCGTCAGCTCTTCCCCGACTCGGCGGTCATCTCGGACGCCTCGATGGCCGCCCCGGCCTTCGTCGCCGCCGCGCTGGGCGAGCTGGCGCCGACGCACTTCCGGCACGCCGGCCGCACGCTCTACGTGGCCCGCCGTGCCGACGTACGCCCGCGGGACGTGGTCTGCGGCCTCGCCGTCACAGGCGACCCGGAGCTGGTCCGGGTGCTGCCCGCCGACGAGGCCGCGGCCGACGTGGTGCTGGCCGAGGCGACCGGCCAGCCGCCCGGCACCGAGCTGGCGGCCCGCCGGCTGGTGCGGGCCCGGCGGCGCCGGCAGCCGGTGGAGGTGTTGGTGCGGGCCGTCCGCAGCTTCGCCACCCGCAAGATCGGCATCGCGGTGCTGGTGCTGCTCGGGGTGATCGCGGTGCTGGGCTGGCTCAACGCCCGCGCCGCCTCCGTCACCTGGAGCGAGGCCATCTACCTGACCCTGGTCACCACGCTCAGCGGCCAGGACCCGGACGTCAACAAACCGGTCGCCGCGCAGGTCATGCAGGTGGTGCTCAACCTGGCCGGGCTGGCGTTGATCCCGCTGATCACGGCCGCCGTGGTCGACGGCGTCGTCAACGCCCGGCTGGCCCTGCACGCCGGGCGGATCCAACCCGACCGCTCCGGGCACGTGGTGGTGGTCGGGCTGGGCAACATCGGTACCCGGGTGATGGCGCAGTTGCACGACTTCGGCGTCGAGGTGGTGGTCATCGACAAGAATCCCGACGCGCGGGGCGCCGCGCTGGCGCACCGGCTGGGCGTGCCGGTGATCGTGGGGGACGCCGGCCTGGAGGAGACGCTCCGGTCCGCCTCGGTCGACACCAGCCAGGCGCTCGTGGTGGTCTCCACCGACGACGGGGCGAACCTGCGCGCCGCGCTCATCGCCCGTTCGCTCGACGCCGACCTGCGGGTGGTGCTGCGGCTGTTCGACGGCGACTTCGCCGAGCGGATCCAGCAGGCGTTCGGCATCGGCATCTCGCGCAGCGTGTCCTACCTGGCCGCGCCGTCGTTCGCGGCGGCCCTGCTGGATCGCGCGGTGATCGCCACCATCCCGGTGGACCGGCACGCGTTGCTGGTCACCGAGGTGCCCGTGGTGGCCGGTTCCCCGTTGGACGGTCGCCCGCTCGGCGCGGTGGCCCGCCCCGGCGAGGTGCGCCTGCTCGCGCACACCCGCAGCGGGCAGAAGGCCGACTGGTCGGTCGACCCGCGGGTGGTGCTGAACGCCGGCGACCGGCTGACCGTGGTGGCGCGGCGGGCCGGGTTGACCGCGCTGCTGCGGGAGACCACGCCGGCGCCGCCCGCCCCGCGTGAACCGGCGGAGTGACGCCGCTCAGCGGTGGCGGACGGCGTACCAGAGCGCGCCGAGGGCGAGCACGCCGAACCCGGCGAGCACGCTCGGCAACGGCAGGCTGACCGCCAGCACCAGGCAGCCGACCAGCCCCAGCGCGGCGAGCAGCGACGGGCCGAGCGTCAGCGCCGCCGCGTTGGTGATCGCGTAGTAGACCAGCACGGTGCAACTGGAGAAGCCGATCGCGCCCCGGACGTCGCCGAGCGCCACCACCACGGCCACCACGGCGGCTACCGCCAGCTCGGCGCGGTGCGGCACCCGGTGGCGGGGGTGCACGGCGGCCAGCGCGCCGGGCAGGTCGCGGTGGCGGGCCATCGCCAGCGTGGTGCGGCCGACGCCGGCGAGCAGGGAGAGCAGCACCCCGGTCACCGCGACGGCGGCCCCGGCCCGGACCAGCCAGGCCAGCCCGGGGTGGCCGGCCACGGTCACCACGTCGACGAGTGGCGCCGTCGAGGCGGCGAGCCGGTCGGCGCCGAGCACGCCGAGCGCCACCACGGCCAGCGCCAGGTAGACCGCCAGCACCGCGCCGAGCGCCAGCGGCACCGCGCGCGGGATGGTGCGTTCCGGGTCGCGCACCTCTTCGCCGAGCGTGGCGATCCGCGCGTACCCGGCGAAGGCGAAGAAGAGCAGACCGGCGGCGGTGAGCACACCGTGCGTCCCGAGGGTCGCGGAGCCGGTGAGCCGGTTGGTGGCCACCTGCGGCGCGCCGGTCGCCGCCACCACGGCCAGCACGGTGAGCACCACCGCGACAAGCGCCCGGGTGACGGCCGCGGTCTTGCCGATCCCGAGCAGGTTCACCGCGGTCACCGCCGCCACCGCGAGGACCGCGACGAGCCGCGCCCGGCCCGGCCACAGGTAGGCCCCGATGGTCAGCGCCATGGCCGCGCAGCTCGCGGTCTTGCCGACCACGAATCCCCAACCGGCGACGAAGCCGGCGAACGGGTGCAGCCGTTCCCGGCCGTAGACGTAGGTGCCGCCGGACTCGGGGTGGCGGGCGGCGAGCCGCGCCGAGCTGGTGGCGTTGCAGAACGCGACGAAGCCGGCCAGCGCGAGCGCGACGAGCAGCCCGGCGCCGCCGGCCGCCGAAGCGGCCGGGGCGAAGACCACGAAGACGCCCGCACCGAGCATCGCGCCCAGACCGATGACCACCGCATCGGGTACGCCGAGTCGCCGCGCCAGCCGTTCCACAACCCGCAGCCTAGGGTGCCGGCGTGAACGGCCGGTGCCGCCGGCGGGGTCGCGCCGGTGGCACCGGGTCGAGGCCGCCGTGGTCGGCGGAGCGGCGGAGGACGCTCAGTCGAGCCCGTCGACCGGCCGGGCCCAGGCGTCGAGCCGAGCCGGCAACGGCAGGGCGTTCCAGGGCACCCGGCGCCGCAGCCGGTCCAGCAGCAGGCCGAGCAGCAGCCCGGCCACCGAGTCGGTGAGCCAGTGCCAGCCCAGGTAGACGGTGGTGCAGAAGACCACCGCCGGCGGCACCACCCGGACCACGGTGACCAGCCGGGGTGGCACGACGCGGCCGACCGTGCGCAGCAGTGGCGCCAGCAGCAGGGCGAGCACGCCGTACCAGACGATCGCGTTGGCCACGTGCCCCGACGGGTACGACTGGGCGAAGCGCACCGGCAGCTCGTGCTGGAACAGCGGCAGCGTCTGCTCGGGCGCCAGGAACGGCTCCTTGACGCTCGCGCTCGGCGCCGGGCGGGCGGTCCACACCTTCAGCGGGCCGATCGTGAAGAACGTCAGCACGAACGCGGTCACCGGCGGCAGCACCGCCCGCACCGCGCGCACGCGCACCGCCAGCAGCACGCCCAGCCCGGCCGCCAGCAGCGTCAACGGGGTGCCCTGGCCGAGCAGGTTGAGCGCCATGGCGGTCCACCTGGCGGCGGTCGGCCGGTGCGCGGCCGACCAGTCGGCCACCGCCCGGTCCAGCCCGAAGAGGTGACCGGAGGCGAGCGCCACGGTCAACGCGACCAGCGCGGCGAGCAGCAACCCGTCCCACCACCACCCGGCCGGTCGGACCGGCCGCAGCCGCAGGTCGCGGCGTACCGCTGAGGTCTGGCGCACGCGACCACGCTACCGGCCGACCGGCCCGACCCGGTCGGTGGCTGTGTGCCGAACCACGAAGGGAAGCGCTCCGGGGAACCAGCGGTCACACTGGTTGCCGTGCGGATCACCTCGGCCCTCGTCGACCCGGCGCTGCTCGACCTCCCCTGGTCGACCCCGCTGGAGCAGTGGCCTGCCGAGCACCTGGTGGCGCTGCCCCAGGGCATCTCCCGGCACGTCGTGCGGTTCGTCCGGCTCGGCGGCTACGTCTACGCGGTGAAGGAGACCGGCGAGCGGGTCGCCGAACGGGAGTACGACCTGCTGCGCGCGCTGGAGCGGATCGACTTCCCGTCGGTCGAGGCGATCGCGATCGTGGCCGACCGGCAGACCGACGACGGCGAGCCGCTCGACCCGGTGCTGATCACCCGGCACCTCCAGTTCTCCCTGCCCTACCGGGCGTTGTTCTCCAACACGCTCCGCCCGGAGACGATGAACCGGCTGCTGGACGCGCTCGCCGCCCTGATCGTGCGGATGCACCTGACCGGCTTCTTCTGGGGCGACTGCTCGCTGTCGAACACGTTGTTCCGGCGGGACGCCGGCGCGTTCGCCGCCTACCTGGTGGACGCCGAGACCGGCGCGCTGCACCCGTCGCTCTCCAACGGCCAGCGCGGGGAGGACCTGGAGATCGCCCGGGTCAACATCTTCGGCGAGGCGCTCGACCTCCAGGCCGCCGGCCTGCTGCACGAGTCGATCGACCCGGAGGTGGTCTGCGAGGAGGTGGTGCGGCGCTACGAGCGGCTCTGGCACGAGATCACCTACGAGCAGCAGGTCGAGCGCGCCGCCCGGCACGACATCGAGGGCCGCATCCGCCGCCTCAACGAGCTGGGCTTCGACGTCGCCGAGGTGGCCATGTCGACGGTGGACAACGGGCGTTACCTGGTGCGGCCCAAGGTGGTCGACGCCGGCTACCACACCCGGCGGCTGCTGCGCCTCACCGGCCTGGACGCCGAGGAGAACCAGGCCCGCAAGCTCCTCAACGACCTGGACGCCTACCGGGTGGAGAGCGACCTGACCGACGAGCAGCAGGCCGCGCACCGCTGGCTCACCGAGGTCTTCGAGCCGGTGGTCCGGGCGGTGCCCGGGCACCTGCGGCGCAAGCTGGAGCCGCAGGAGCTGTTCGCCCAGATCATCGAGCACAAGTGGCTGCTCTCCGAACAGGCCGGCCGCGACGTCGGGATGCGCCGGGCCGTGCACTCCTACCTGGCCGACGTGCTGGTGCACCGTCCGGACGAGCAGGCCGTGCTGGGCGTCGAGGTGCCCATCGCCTGACTCACTCCACCCAGTCGCCGCCGCGCATCACCCGGACCACGTTCAGGTCGTCGTCAAGCATCACCAGGTCGGCGCGCAGGCCGGCCCGCAGCGCACCCACCCGGTCGGCCAGGCCGAGGGCCCGGGCCGGGGTGGTGGCCACCATCCGACAGGCGTCCGGCAGCGCCACTCCGGCGCCGACCGCGTGCCGCAGCGCGGCGTCCATGGTGAGCGTGCTGCCGGCGATCGCGCCGTCGCGGCTGAGCCGGGCCACGCCGTCGGCCACGGTGACCGCCTGACCGCCCAGCTCGTAGTCGCCGTCGGGCATGCCGGCGGCGGCCATCGCGTCGGTGATCAGGGCGGTCCGCTCGGGACCGGCCACCGAGGCGGCGAAGGTGAGCATGCCGTCGTGCAGGTGCACCCCGTCGGCGACCAGCTCGCAGACCACGTTCGGGGCCTCCAGCAGCGCCACCACCGGGCCGGGCTCGCGGTGGTGCAGCGGGCGCATCCCGTTGAACAGGTGGGTGCCGACGCTCGCCCCGGCGGCCACCGCCGCGCGGGTCTGCGCCCAGGTGGCGTCCGTGTGGCCGACCGCCGCGACCACCCCGCTCGCCACCAGCAGCCCGATCGCCTCGGTCGCGCCCGGCCGCTCGGGGGCCAGCGTGACCATCCGCACCGCGCCGCCGCCCACCTCGATCAGCTCGGTCAGCTCCTCGACGGACGGGTCGCGCAGGAACTCCGGGTTCTGCGCCCCGCAGCGGTCGGTCGACAGGTAGGGGCCCTCGAAGTGGATGCCGGCGAGCACGCCGCTCTCGACGAGCGGGCGGAACGCGGCGGTGGCGTCGCGCATCAGCGCGAACGGGGAGCTGACCAGGCTGGCCAGCAGCGTGGTGGTGCCGTGGCCGAGGTGGAACTCCGCGGCCCGCCGGGCGGACTCCGGGTCGCCTGTGGTGAACGTGTGCCCGCCGCCGCCGTGCGTGTGCATGTCCACGAACCCGGGCACGATCCAGTGCCCGTCGCGCACCGACGGATACTCGGCGACCGCGGTGATCCGGCCGTCCGCGATCTCCACGCAGCCCTGCCGGACGACGCCGGTCGGGGTCACCACCTTGCCGGTCACGCGCCGGGTCATCGACTCTCCTTCGCCAGGGTGTCCAGGGCCAGCAGGGCGGCGCCGAGGCAGCCCGCCTCGTCGCCGAGAGCGGCCGCGACCAGACGCGGCTCGCGGTGGAAGGTCAACCGCTCCCGCAGCGCGCCGCGCAGCGGGTCGAACAGCCGGGGGCCGGCCTGGGCCAGGCCGCCGCCGAGCACCACGGTCGCCACGTCGAACAGCGCCTGCCCGGTGGCGAGACCGTCGGCGAGCGCCTCGACCGCCTCCCGCCAGACGTCGCCGGCGAGTCGCTCACCGGCCGCCGCCCGGTCGGCCACCTCGGCCGCGGTCGCCGGCGCGCCGGCCAGCTCCGTGTAGCGGCGGCCGATCGCCGAGGCCGAGGCCACCGCCTCCAGGCAGCCGACCCGGCCGCAGCCGCAGCGCGGACCGTCGGGGCGTACCAGAATGTGGCCGATCTCCCCGGCGGCGCCGTGCGCGCCGGTCGCGGCCGACCCGTCGACCACGTGCGCGGCGGCGATGCCGGTGCCGATCGCGACGAAGAGCACGTGGCCGGCGTCCCGACCGGCGCCGAGCCGGGCCTCGGCCAGGCCGCCCACCCGCACGTCGTGGCCGAGCGCCGCGGGCAGGCCCAGGCGGGTGGCCGCCAGCTCCCGCAGCGGTACGTCCCGGAAGCCCACGTTCGCCGACCAGACCGCCGCCCCGCGCGTCTCGTCGACCACTCCCGGCACGGCGATGCCGCAGGCCACCGGCGTGTGACCGGCGGCGCGCGCGGTGCCGGCCAGTCCCTCGGCCACGTCCAGGATGGTGCCGACCACGGCGTCCGGCCCGCGCCCCGCGTCGGTGGCGTGCCGTTCGGTGTGCACGGTCGTGCCGTCCGGTCGGACCAGGGCGCACTTCATCCCGGTGCCGCCCACGTCCAGCGCGACGACGACCTCGTCGCGCCCATTCACGCCAGGACTACCGACCGGGTCAGGTGCCGGGGGGCGTCGGGGTCGAGGCCACGGCTGGTGGCGAGCGCGACGGCGAACCGCTGGGCCAGGATCAGGTCGGCCATCGGGTCGACCGGGGTGCGGCCGGCCGCCCAACTGGTCAGCACCGTGCGGCAGCCGTGCGTGCGGCTGTGCGCGAAGGCCGCGCCGGTGGCCGCCACGTCCTCCGCGAGCCCGTCCGGGATGTCGCCGAGCGCCCAGACCAGGCGGCCCGGGGCGGCGACCGAGATCGGGCCGTGCCGGTAGTCCATGGCCGGGTACGCCTCGGCCCAGAACGTGGCGGCCTCGCGGCACTTCAGCGCGGCCTCCTGGGCCAGCCCGACGGTCCAGCCGCGGCCGAGGAAGGTGACCTGCTCGATGCCGGCGGGGTCGATCGGCAGCGGCGCGCGGACGGCCACCTCGGCGTCGGCGGCGAGCCGGCCGATGTCCTCGCCGAGGTGAGCGCGGAGCAGCGCGAGGGCGGTGGTGGCGAAGCGGGTCTGCACGACCGAGCGCTCGTCGGCGAAGGGCAGCGCGACGGCGGCGTCGGCCAGCGCGACGGCCGGCGAGTCCGGGTCGCCCACCAGCACCGTGGTGGGGATCCGCCCGCGCAGCGCGGTGAGCAGGTCGAGCACCTCGGTGGTGGTGCCGGAGCGGGTGATCGCGATGAGCCGGTCGTAGCGGCGGGCGATGGGGAACTCGCTGGCCTGGAACGCGTCGGTCTCGCCCCGGCCGGCGCCCTCGCGCAGCCCGGCGTACGCCGCCGCCATGAACCACGACGTGCCGCAGCCGACCACGGCGACCCGCTCGCCGGGACGGGGCAGGTGCGCGGCGACGGTCGGCGCGAGTCGGGCCGCCTCACGCCAGCAGTCGGGCTGGCTCGCGATCTCCGCGTGCACGTACGCCATGACAACTCCTCGCCAGGGAAGACCTTGCGCAATACGGCGCGATAAGGCCATCTTTCGCGCGTCATTCTGCGCGAAGTGGGGTGGGCGTGGCAACCGTCTCCCGGTTCGCGCAGCACAGGGTTTTGCGCAGACGTAGTTTCGCGCACTACTGTGCACGCAATCAATCACCGTACGTGCACAGTCAGGGGAGGCCCCCGCGGTGGACCGCTACGCGCGTTGGAACGCGCTGCTCGAGATGCTGACCGACAGCGGCCGGGTCAGCGTCGAGGAGGCGGCCGAGCGGCTCGAGGTCTCCCAGGCCACCATCCGGCGGGACTTCGACCAGCTCGGCCAGCAGCAGATGATCACGCGAACCCGGGGCGGCGCGGTCGCCAACGGCGTCTCCTACGACCTGCCGCTGCGCTACAAGACCGCCAAGCACTCGGCGGAGAAGCAGCGGATCGGCGCGGCCGCCGCCGCGCTCGTCTCCCCGGGCACCGTGGTCGGCCTGAACGGCGGCACCACCAGCACCGAGGTGGCCCGGGCCCTGGCGGTCCGCCCCGACCTGAACACCAGTGCCGAGGGCGCCCAGCTCACCGTGGTCACCAACGCGCTGAACATCGCCAACGAGCTGCTGGTGCGCTCGCGGATGAAGGTGGTGGTGGCCGGCGGCGTGGTCCGGCCGAAGTCGTTCGAGCTGGTCGGCCCGCTGGGCGGGGCGCTGCTGCGTGAGGTCACGCTGGACGTCGCGCTGCTCGGCGTGGACGCGATAGACCCGCAGCTCGGCGCCGCCGCGCACCACGAGGGTGAGGCGGCCATGAACAGCCTGATGGTGGCGCGCGCCAAGCGGGTCGTGGTGATCGCCGACTCGTCCAAGCTGGGCGGGCACGCGTTCGCCCGGATCTGCCCGGTGGACCGGGTGGAGACGCTGGTGACGGACTCGGGGGCCGCGCCCGGGGTGGTGCAGGCGTTCCGGGACGCCGGCGTGCACGTCGTCTGCGCCTGACACCGACGGAAGGGCCCCCGCTCGACACGCCGACCTTGCATACCCGGTATTGCCTTCCCATGCATACCGCGTATGGTGTCGCTGTCACCTAACTCATCGGGGGAGGTCAGCTGTGTCGGCTGTCCTGGAGATCGAAGGTCTCCGCAAGACGTACCGGAGTCGCAAACGCGGGGTCCGCCACGCGCTCGACGGCTTCGACATGCGGGTCGAGGCCGGCCAGGTGCACGGCTTCCTCGGCCCCAACGGTTCCGGCAAGACCACCACGCTGCGGACGCTGCTCGGGCTGATCCGGCCCAACGGCGGCCGGATGGCCATCCTGGGCCAGGAGCTGCCGCAGGCGCTGCCGGCGGTCGCCGGCCGGGTCGGCGCCATCGTGGAGAGTCCGCAGTTCTTCCCGCACTTCTCCGCGCGGGACACGCTGAGCCTGCTCGCCGGCGCCGGCGAGCTGCCCCGACGGCGCGTCGACGAGGTGCTGGAGCAGGTCGGGCTGCGGGACCGGGCCGGGGAGCGGGTGAAGACCTACTCGCTCGGCATGAAGCAGCGGCTCGCCGTCGCGTCCGCGCTGCTCAAGGACCCGAAGCTGCTGATCCTGGACGAGCCGGCCAACGGCCTCGACCCGGGCGGCATCCGGGAGATGCGCCGGCTCATGCGCGAGCTGGCCGAATCCGGGATGACCGTGGTGCTCTCCAGCCACATCCTCGGCGAGATCCAGCTCATCTGCGACTCGGTCACCATCATCTCGCTGGGCCGACGGGTCGCGTTCGGGCCGGTCGAGCAGGTCCTCGCGACGCACTCCGAGAGCAGCGTGCGGGTCCGCCTGGACGCGGTCTCCGACCTGCCGCTGGCGGCGGAGACGCTGACCCGCTCCGGGATCCGGGTCGCCGCCACCGAGCCCGACCACCTGATGCTGGCCGGCGTCGACAAGCCGGCCGTGGTCAGCCGGCTCCTCGCCGAGCAGGGCCTCTACGTCAGCGAACTCACCCCGGTCGCGGTCGACCTGGAGAGCGTGTTCCTCGAACTGACCGCCACCGCGCCGGTCCCCGGCCAGAACCGTCAGGTCGATCAGTCCGCCAAGGTCGACCAGACCGGCACCGCAGGAGGTTGGGGCGCATGAGCCTGTTCGTCACCGAGCTGCGCCGGCTCACCAAACGCCGGCTCACCCGGCTGCTGCTCGTCCTGCTGGTGGTCGGGCTCGCCACCGTGGCGACCGCGTTCAGCTTCTCCAGCCAGAAGCTCTCGCCGGAGGTGGTGGCCGCCGCGCAGGCCGAGTCCGACGCCCAGTACAAGCGGTCGGTCCAGGAGTGGCAGCGCACCGTGACCGAGTGCGAGGCCGCCCAGGCCAAGGGCGAGCAGACCGAGGAACGGTACGGCCCGAACTGCGGCAAGGACTACCAACCGCAGCCGGAGATGTTCGACCCGAAGTGGAACCTGCCCTACCAGTTCGACTTCCGGGCCGAGTTCCCCACGTTCATCGCCGTGTTCGCCGGCGCGGTGGCGCTCTTCGCGTTCATCGTCGGCGCGTCCTTCGTGGGCGCCGAATGGAACACCGGCGGGATGATGAACCTGCTGCTCTGGCGGCCGAGACGGCTCGCGGTGCTGGGCACCAAGCTGGCCGCGTTGCTGACCACCGTGCTCGGCCTGAGCGTCGTGCTGGGCGCGTTGTGGACGGCGGCGTTCTGGCTGATCGGCACGTCCCGGGGCACCACCGCGAAGGTGACCGCCGGGGTGTGGCGCTCGATCGGGCTGGACGGGCTGCGGGCGGTGGCGCTGATCCTCGTCGTCGGCGCGGTCGCGTTCGCCCTCGCCTCGCTGGGCCGGCACACCGCGATGGCGCTCGGCGCGGCGGTGGCGTTGTTCGCGGTCAGCGAGATCGGCATCCGGATCGCGGTGAGCGTGCTGTCGGTGCCGTTCGGCGAGCGCTACGTGCTCTCCACGTACGCCCAGTCGTGGTTCATGAAGCAGGCGGAGCTGTTCGACTACGACACCTGCCAGTTCGCCAAGGGCGCCTGCGAGCCGGCCAAGTACGTGGTCACCTGGGAGCAGTCGGCGGTGGTGTTCGGCGTCGGCGCGGTGGCGGCCCTGCTCGCCGCGTTCTGGACGATGCGCCGGCGGGACATCTCCTGACCGGTCCGCGCCGCCGGCCGCACGTCGGCGGCGCGGACCACGCGTCCGGTGCGGCCGGGGGCGGCCCTGGTTACGCTGGGGTCCCCCCGGCCGGCGCGTCTCCCGCGCCGGTCACTCGCCGTCGGAGAGGAGCGCCGTGTCCGCCGACGCCACCGACCGGGCCGCCGTCGACGAGCCGGGACGGACCAGGGGTACGCGCCGCAGCGCCGGCGTCTCCGTGCCGCCGCCCCGCCCCGCCCCGCCGGTCGAGTCCGCGCCTCCGGTCCAGTCCGCGCCTCCGGTCGAGGCCGAGCCCCCGTCGACGGTCGAGCCGGCGGCCGAAGCCGCGGCGCTCGCCGAGCCGGCCACCGCTGCCGACGAGGCTCGGCTCGATGCCGACGAGCCCGGACCCGCTGCCGGACCGGCCGGTGGGCTCACCGAGCGGGAGCGGCGGATCCTGGACTTCGAGGCGCAGTGGTGGAAGCACGCCGGCGCCAAGGAGCAGGCCATCCGGGACACGTTCGGCCTCTCCGCGACGCGCTACTACCAGTTGCTCAACGGTCTGCTCGACCATCCGGCCGCGCTGGCCGCCGAGCCGCTGCTGATCGGCCGGCTGCGCCGACTCCGGTCGTCGCGGGCGCGCAGCCGGCGGCGTTGACCGGCCTCACTTCTCGTACGTGCGCAGCCCGTTGCCGATGGCGAAGAAGGTCGGCGCCCACTCCCCGATGAAGATGCCCCAGCGGTCCGCCCGGTCCACGCCGGCGCGTTCCAGGCTCTTGGAGAGAAACCAACTGGTGAACGAGAGTCCGATGCTGACGAATCCGGCCAGGTAGGCGTGTTCCGCGCGGATTCCCGACTCGTGCAACCGCTCCAACATGGCGATCCCCCTGCGACGATCCGACGAGGTCGAACCCGACGTTACCGATCGCCGCGACGTGGTGACGCCGAGTTGGCCGGATGCGCGGCATGGCCGGATCCGCGCCGGGTAAGGCGGCGGTCGGCGACGGAGGGAGTGGATCGATGGGGGCACCGGACCGCCGGTACGCGACAGGCAGCGCGACGATCCGGCCGGTCGGCGCCGGGCCGATGATGGGGGTGCGTACCGCGTCGGACCCGGCGCCGGGGCGGCTGGAGAACGAGGATCTGGTGTTCCGGTTCGGCCCGCTCGTCGGCGTCCTCGACGGCGCGACCGTGCCGGAGGGCTTCGACACCGGTTGCGTGCACGGCCCGGCCTGGTACGTGCGGCACCTGGCCGCCCGGATCGGCCTGGCGGTCGCCGCGCGCCCGGCGGCCACGCTGGTGAGCAGCCTCGCGGCGGCGATCCTGGCGGTGCGCGCGGACCACGGCGGCGCCTGCGACCTGGACCACGCCGGCACCCCGTCGTCCACGGTCTGCCTGCTGCGGGAGGGCGGGGACCGGGTCGACTACCTGGTGCTCTGCGACAGCCCGTTGGTGCTCGACACCGGCGACCGGATCGAGGTGGTCACCGACGACAGGTTGGAGACCGCCGTGGCCGACCTGCGCCGGACGGCAGCCGCGCTGCCCGACGGCGAGGTCGACCCGGCGACCCGGTTCCGACGCGCCGTCACCGGGCAACGGGCCCGGATGAACCGCACCCACGGCTACTGGGTGGCGGCCGGCGACCCGGACGCGGCGTACCACGCGGTGACCGGGACGGTGCCGCTGCGCGGGCCGGGGGCGCTGCGCCGGGCGGTGCTGCTGAGCGACGGCGCCTCCTGCGCGGTCGAGCAGTTCGGCCTCTTCGACTGGGCCGGGTTGCTGGAGGTGGTGGGCGTGGAGGGCCCGCAGGGGCTGATCGACCGGGTCCGGGCGGCCGAGCGGGCCCACCCGGACCGGTTGCGCCGGCACAAGCGCACCGACGACGCCTCCGTCGCGCTCTGTGAGTTCGCGCCCGCGACGTGAGCACCCTCACCCCGGGAACGGACCGGTCGGCTGACAACGCTGCGTGAGCCGGGAACACTCCGGGGGTACGACCGGACGCCCCGCTCGTCCGTACCGGCAATGAGTGCCCAAAGGGGTGGACGGGCGCTGCACCGGCCGGCAGACTCCGGCTCGTGACAGGTGCGGTGAGGCTGGAGCCGGTGGACGAGCGAAACCTGGAGCCGTTGCTCTCCGTAGCGGCGGCGGAGGCGGAACCGGAGGACGTGATGCCTCCGGTGGACGCGCCGACCGGGTGGTCGCTGGCCCGTCGGGATGCCTTCCGCGAGTTCCACCGGGCCAGTTTCGGCGGCCTGGACGGCCCGACCGCGACGGCGATGTACGCGATCGTCTCCGGCGGCGAGGTGGTCGGCATGGTGCGGATGGCTCGCCGGGACGAGCCGGGGACGGTGGAGACCGGCATGTGGCTCGGCCGGTCCGCGCGCGGTCGGGGCCTGGGCGCCGCCGCGCTGCGGGAACTGCTGCACGTCGCCGCGGCGGCCGGGATGCACACCGTCGTCGCGGACACCACGCCGGACAACGCCGGCGCCATTTCGGTGCTCCGGAAATGCGGTGCCGAATTGCGCGAAGAGGGCGGCAAGACCTACGCCCGAATGTGTCTGGATTCGGCCCTGCCGACCCACTGAGGTCGCTGCTTGCCGTCCGGCAATTTTCTCGCGTTCCCCCTGATCATTAATGCTTTGATGCGACGTTCGTCCCCCGTGGTATCGCCTTTCTGGTTGCCCGGGGGAAATGTTTTGCCATTGTTCTGACGGGTACTGCCGGCCGGGTCCGCTGATGCGGGACACCGGCTCGCAGGCCCTTTTCGCTGATCCTCGGCAGTTGTTTTCCGGGTCTGCTTCACACCTGAGGTGTCCTGTTCGCCGGGGAGCGAAGGAGAACTGATGAAGAGCGGAGCTCGGATCGCCCTGGCGGTCGGTTTCGGATATGTCCTCGGCCGCCGCCGCAAGCTGCGGACCGCACTCACCCTGGCCGCCGCCGTGGCCGCCGGACGGGCCAGCCAGAACCCCGGCGGCCTGAAGCAGATGGCCACCGGCCTGCTCGGGTCGAGCCCGCAACTGGGCAACCTGAGCAAGCTCGGCGCGCCGCTGGTCACCGCCGGCCGGGCCGCGGCGACCGCCGCCGCCGGCAGCGGCATCGACGCGGTCAGCGGCCGGCTGCGCGACGGCGCGGACGCGTTGCGCCGCCGCTCCGGCGCCCCATCGGAGGGCGGGCAGCGGTCCGCCCCGGACGAGGAACAGGAGCTGGACGACCAGCCCGACGCCGACTACGACGACGCCGACGAGCAGACCGACGACGAGGACCGCGCCGGCCGGCCGGCTCCCGTGCGTCGACGCCGGGGGCGGTGACGACCATGCCCACCAACAGCCTCACCGACCGGGCCCGCGACCAGATCGGCAGCGAGCTGCGCAACCTCGCCACCGCCATCGGCGAACGCGCCGTGCAGGTGGTGACCGAGCGGGTCACCGGCGCCACCGGGCGGCTCAGCGAGTACGCGAAGGAGGGCGGTGGCCCCGGCCTGGTCGCCGCGGCCACCGGCGCGCAGAAGCTCGCCGACGGCCACTCCCCGCTGAAGGCCATGTTCCATGCCGGCCTGGCCGGCGGTAAGGAGAAGCTGATGTCGGCGTTCGGCGGCGGCAAGGGTGGCAAGGGCGGCGGCAAGAAGCTCAAGGTCACCAACATCGTCGAGACCATCGAGGTCGGCGTGCCGGTCCGGGTGGCCTACAACCAGTGGACCACCTTCGGCGACTTCCCGAGCTTCATGAAGAAGGTCGAGCAGGCCGACAACGACGAAGACGAGAAGATGACCTGGAAGGCGCAGGTCCTCTGGTCGCACCGCACCTGGGAGTCGACGATCGTCCGGCAGATCCCGGACCGGCTCATCCACTGGCGGTCCAAGGGCGACAAGGGCTCGGTCGACGGCACGGTCAGCTTCCACGAGGTCGGCCCGGAGCTGACCCGGATCCTGGTCGTCCTGGAATACCACCCGCAGGGCTTCTTCGAGCACACCGGCAACCTCTGGCGGGCCCAGGGCCGCCGGGTCCGGCTGGAGTTGAAGCACTTCGTCCGGCACGTGATGACCGAGACCGTGCTCGACCCGGACTCGGTCGAGGGCTGGCGGGGCGAGATCGAGGACTCCCAGGTGGTCAAGGACCACGAGACGGCGCTCCGCGAGGAGCAGGAGGGGAGCGGATCGCGGGCGGCGGACCAGGACGAGGAGCCGGCGGAGGAGCGCCGGCCCGCCGAACGTGGCCGCGGCCGTCCGCCGCAGCGCCGCCGGCCGACCGAGGAGGAGCAGGAGTACGACGACTACGACTCCGGCGACGACTTCGAGGACGACGAGTACGACGAGGAACCGGAGGAGGAGCAGCCGCCGCCGCGTCGCCGGCAGCCCGAGCGGGCCCGCCGCCCGCAGCGCGACGAGCGGGCGCCCCGCGAGGAGCGGGCCCGCCGCGCGCCGGAGGCGCCCCGCCGCCCGGTGGTCCGGCGTCGCCGTGAGGAGCGTGGCGAATGAGCGTGGCGGCGGCCCGCCGTGCACGCCGCGCTGGCCGGGCACGCCGTCGACGCCGACGACACGGGCCGCAGGACCGGCGACTACCGGGTCCTCGCCACCGGCGTGGTGATCACCGGGGACATCACGTTGGCCATCGCCGACGTGGACCTGGTCCGGATCTCGCTGCGCGCGCTTGTGGCGTCCGTCGGCGCGCTCGCCCCACCCGATGTCACGGGGATGCCGTGACGGGTCGGGACGAGGCGGCGGCGCTCGGCGAGCCGCGGTGGCAGGCGCCCCGGGTGCGACCGCTGGACCGCCGGCTCGCGGTCGACCAGGACTCGGTCGAGCGCGGACTGGCCAGCCTGGTGCTCACCGTCGTCGAGCTGCTCCACCAACTGATGGAACGGCAGGCGCTGCGCCGGGTCGACCTCGGTGACCTGACCGACGAGCAGGTCGAGCGGATCGGCGTCACGCTGATGGCCCTGGAGGAGCAGATGACCCAGCTCCGCGAACACTTCGGCCTGGCCCCCGAGGACCTCAACCTGGACCTGGGCCCGCTGGGCCCCCTCCTTCCCACCGACTGACAGAGATGATGTTTGTGAGCACCTCCCGCCGAGGTCTGACCCACCGACTGACTGACTTCGGGTCTTCAACGGGATTTGTCGGCCT